>JANYFB010000328.1 GCA_025362955.1 Akkermansiaceae bacterium | reverse complement strand
AATGCCTGCCGGCACATCCTTCCCCTCGCCGACTCCCGCCTTGTAGATCAGTATTTCGATGTCGCCTAGTTCAGGCTTCCATGCATTTCGCTGGCCAAGAGCTTGGGCAGCCTTTTGAAGGAGTATCTGGAGCGCGTGGACTCTTGTGGTCTTCGGGCACGCTGGGTCGATGGCCACAACGGGAATGATGGTCGTGGGCGCTGGTCCGCCTGTCATGCTTGTGCCTCGTCCCAAAGAATCATGAAACCATTCTCTCATTCCGATCAACGGTTTTCTAGCCAAAGACGATGTCGGCTAGAACCCGCAGAGTCTAATTTGAAGTAGAAAATGACGATTTGAATTTGCCGCTCGTCATGAAGGCGGGTTCCTTCTTAACCAGAGGGAGGCATCGCCGATCGTCGGAATGCCCACCGCGCGCCTGCCAAGGAGTTCTGAGTTATGAGAAATTGAAATGACGACAATGGGGAGAGATGGAATGGAAGAAAAACTAAACGAGCCGCGTTGGGAAGTGCCCAACCCATTTGCCCCCACTCTGCCATTTTTCATCGATCAAAACGCCTTCGTGAAGGAGAAAGATTGGTGGGTGGAATTGGACTTGGAAAAGGAAGGCGTGTCGGTCCGTCTCCAATGCGAAGAGAGCGACCCCTCAAAGCTCTTTGCCCGAGTGGGCTTCGGAACCATGATGCTGTTGTATGCGAACGGCCGCTGCGTCAGGAGCTTCTTGGACGAAAAAGTGGATGGCCAGGATGCTTATTACAGAGTCGACGCCGATGATTCGGCTGCGATATTAGAAAAGATTGGAATCAAAGGCGCATTGGATGAAATCGCTCAGGCGGCATCAGGCCAAAACCGAGCATCTGCGCGACGCGCAAAAAGCAAAAGCTCCGCGAGTTGAATGCTGTCGAGCAATTCGGTTTTCTAGACTAAAAGCGCCGTCTGGATTACCTAAATGCATGTTGTGTTGTGTTTTCGGGGAGCTTTTGTGCGCATGGAGCACATAGACCATCCGTCGCTGCGACTCACTGCAATCTCCGAAGTTCGTTTTTCGCTTGTTTAGATGCAGCGGACCTTGGCGAACAAACGGTCGTGGACGGCGCGCTGCTTTCCTGGCTCGTCGGCCAGATCGCGCCAATGGTGGCTGGCCTCGGCATACTGCATGGCTGCGATGAAAACTAGATTAATTTATGAAAACGCCAAATTTGGAAGGCCAGCCGATGTTCACGATCAAGTCAGTTGAGTTCCAGGACGAGGGGATTCTTGTGCATTACGAATCGCCCAAAGGCACCGTCAAGGAGCCGCATCCCATTCCAAACGTCCAACTGGATCGTGCTGGGAGGCAGGGGCCGGACCGAGCTTTGATGGATGCGATTCAGTCCAAGCTTGCATCGGTCATTTTTCGTTGACTTCGCTGGAGCGCTTTGGTTGTTCCGCAGTAGGTCGTAGATTCGATGTTCCAAGACGGGGGCAAGTTCATGAGCTCCGGCATCGCGTCAAGGTGGGCGGCGATCAACAAGCAGGCCTCCTCGACCAGCTTGGCGTGCAAGCGGCGGCTTCCGCATGGATCGTCCAGCATGGCATAGCGAGACGTGTTCAAGTGATGATCGAGCGTCCGAAAAGCCGCAGCCTGAATCTCTCCGACAATTCTCGATGTTTCCCTTGTGATTCTCTCGGGCAACGGTTCGCCATAGAGACCGGTTCCCGTCGCGAGGACGCGATCGTCGTCTTGGTCGGAGTCCCACATCGCGATGAGGCAGTCGGCATCGGTGAACTTGTAGCCGGGTGCCGCCGAACGAACCCGCAGGTCGTCGGCGTCCTTCTGCGTGATGTCGCGTGCTCGATTCATCTCAATTCCTCCTGTGTTCTTTGCGCCATGGCGCTATCGATGTCGCTTTTCATGACGCCTTATGGGTGCGCTCAATGGCGCGATGCGTGTGTCGGCCGGGACATTGAGGTGGTTTGGGCAAAGCTTGATTTCATGTCATTGACGGCGGCTCGGAGGGC
>JANYFB010000287.1 GCA_025362955.1 Akkermansiaceae bacterium | reverse complement strand
ATACGGAAGCGGCGCGGTGGGTTCGATAGATTTTCCGTCGTGGTCGATGCCCGTGTAGTTGCGGTAGCCCTGATAGGCTCGGATGAGATCGGTGCCGGTGAGTTTTTTGATGCGGACGTGGAGGCTTGTTAGGTTAATTGTCTGGACGCGGTAGGTGCGGCTGCCGTTAGCAAGCTGGGCCTGATTATCGGACGGAAGGATGAGCTCGGGATCAAGGTGCTCGAAGGCGATTTCCTTAGTAAATTCTGCCACAAGGTCGAGTTTGGCCTTGGATGGGAATGGTGGCTTGAAGGTGACGGTGTATTTGTCCGCGTCCGCAAAATTGCCGGAGAGTTGAATCTCCCGGCCTTCGATTTTGGCGCTAAGATTTTCAGGGCGCGGGTTGATTTCGACGCATTTTGCGAGGAAATCCACTGGCAGGGATTCGGCAAGCGGTTGGTTGAAGTCGATCCACACTTGCCGTGGCTCGTCGGCGGTGACGTGAGAGCTGATTTCGGTGACTTGGAACGGCTCGATCTTGCCAATTTCGTAACTGCTATCTTCCGTAGTGCGGGCAGTGGCTGACGTGTTAGGAAGACCTTTCAGCAGCGAAACCACCCAGCCCTCACCGACGGGAAGAGGTGAAATGGGAGTGGCGACTAGAATGTTAGGGACGGGGCTTTCCGCAGTGGTGGTGGCGGCGGGTGTGTTAGGAAATCGTGCGGCCCACGGTTTGTAGTTGTTAGCATAGTAACCCGCACGCGTGACAGTGGCCCGTTCAAGCCGGGCGGCGACGCGTTGGCCGGATTTTGATCCAAAGGAAATGAAATTCGCGGCCGTTGCGGGATCGACGGAGTCATTGAAAACGATGAGCCATTCGCCAGTAGAGGCAGAGTAATCCGTCGCCCAGCGGTTCGGTGGGTTCGCCGCGAGGATGCGGAATGGCTCGCAGGCGAGCGTTGCGAATTTTCCGGCGGGAACGGCGGATCTGTCGAGATGCTGGTGGTTTTTCGAAATTGAAAACGTATAGGTCGCTCCGATGGCAGGGCTTTGCGCCGGGAGGAATTGCGCGATGTTTTGGGCCTTCCACAGTAGCTTGCCCGGAAGCGCAGGTTGAATTTCTAACCATGTGTTATCCACGGTTTTCCCGAGTTCGGAAGTCGCGATGACGGGAGAATCGAGAACAAGGTCGATCTCGGATTCTGGAGCGAGGGAGGGAGTGGAAACGACAAGCCGGGGTGCGGCCGGGGCGACCATCATCATGGCCAGAGACGCCGAGATGGCGGAGAGTAATTTTTTCATAAAAATGGAATCTGTAACCAACGGCTTTGATATACCAAATCGCCCGGATGAAAATTCATTTTATTTGAAAAGCCCGTGATTTTTTCCGCTCATGTTCCGTCATTGCTCTTTGTTCGAATTCTGCGAAGTTTCGTCCGTGACTCAACCGGCAGCTTCCCAAATTCGCAGGATTTTCGCCTGCATGGCGGCGCTCTTGTTAGGAGCGTGCAGCCCCCAATACACGCTGGTGAATCATCCGAACCCGACGAGTGCCAAGACCGATGCGTTCGGCTACCGCAAGTGGATCTCGGAAAATATCGAGCCTGATGTGGTGATTATTGGCATCCACGGTTTCTGCGGTGCTTCTATCGACTACGCGAACCTCGGCAACCACCTTCTCCAATACCAGCCGAAGACCGGCCTTTATGCCTATGAAGTGCGCGGGCAGGGCAGCGATCCTATTCGCGAACGACGCGGCGACATCGGCGATCCGAAAGACTGGTATCGTGATCTATTCGCTTTTACCCAACTGGTGCAGGAACAGCATCCGAAAGCGAAAATCGTCTGGTTCGGCGAGAGCATGGGCGCGCTCATCGCTTCCCAAGCGTGGCGCGAGGCTCCGGTGAATGACCCTCCTTGCGACGGGCTGATCCTTTCCTCTCCGATCGTCCGTTTCCGCGATGATATCCCCGCGTGGACGCCCGGCTTGGTGCAAATCGCCGCGACCACCTTGCCGCTCGCCCGGATTTCCCTGGAGACTCTTGCCGGTGGTCAGGATGTGCAAATGACGCAGACTTCCCATCACACGGAACAGATGAAAACAAACTCTTACAACGTCGATCAATACACTCTCCGGCTGATCGGCACTCTGGCCCGTCACATCGACCACATGAACGAT
>JANYFB010000279.1 GCA_025362955.1 Akkermansiaceae bacterium | reverse complement strand
AGTGGCAGGCGCGGATCACGGCGAAATGCCGCGCGAGTAATTATGGCTGCCGGTCACTGACATGGATTTACGCCCCAGCGACGAATTTGCGGGCGGCGTGATTTTCATCTCAAAATCCGCGCCGACTTTTTCAGGAAGCCCGAATTATTCGTCCAAGTTTGACTGGTCCCAACGGTAACGGGGACATTCAGCGTGACCGCGCCTGCGCCGGAGTTCACTGTAATACCGCCGCTGGTACCGATGGTCAGGCTACCGCCATTCCCTGCTCCGATGCCTACCGGATTGGTTTGGACTCCGCCGATCACGGTGAGACTTTTGATAGTAAACGGGCCGTCCAGCGTGCTCGCCGCGACGTTGCCCAAGGTGGCATTGTCCGCATAGAAAAACACATCGGTCGTCACGTCGGGCAACTGGGTGCCTGGAGTCGCGCCCGGTTGATCATCCGTGAAGTTCGTATTCAGTCCGGAACTGGCAGCCCAGGAGGTACCGAGATTTCCTTGGAAATAAGCGGCCGCTGGCGCCGCAAGAAGAATCTGAGTAAGCTGAAGCGTGGTCGCTGTGGTGGTCAAGGTATGGGAAATCCCGAAATTGCTGGAACCGGTAATGGAGCCCAAGGTGTAAGTTCCCGCACCACCCAAGCCGCCGGGAGCGTTGATCAAAGTCAGGGTCTGATTCGCGGCGGGGCGGGCAAGGAGTGTGAGATTTACAATATTCGCGCCTGTGGCGCTGGCAAGGACTCCGGTACCTACTGAAATCTGGTCGGCACTAGAGGCATTCACGTCGAACCCAAGTATGCTGCCCCCTCCTGCCCCGCCGAGAGTCAGGCCCGTGCTGCCCGGTGTGGAATTGATCGAGAGAGTGTTAATCGCATTATCTGTGAGCAATAGGGAACCCAGCCCCGTTGTGGTGCCGTTACCGCCGATCAGGGTAAGGCTGGCCGTGCCGGTGCCGACGGCTTGCGTGCCGGTGCCGACGGTGTAGTTGCCGTTGATTTGGAGTGTCGCATTGCCGCTGACATTGGGTGTGACCGTAGGATTGACGACCGTCATGGCGCTCGAGCCGAGAGTTCCGCCCGAACCCAAGGCCAGAGTTCCCAGATTGACAGTCGTGGCCCCGGTGTAGGTGTTAGAGCCTGCCAAGACCTGGGTGCCGTTGCCAGTTTTTGTTAGTCCCAAAGTCGCGACGCCGCCGTTGACAATGGTTCCGGCAAAGACCGAGGTCGCATCGGAATCTCCGAGCGTCAGAGTGGAGGCTAGGGTGGCATGATTATTGCGAACGATCGGGGCATTTGCCGCAACGCCTATCAGGCCGTTGATCGTGTCGCTGTTTCCGTTAAGCTCGAGCACACTTTGAGTGGCGGCAATGCCAGCGAGGATGACATTTCCAGCGGCAGTTCCGTTAGGGATCACGTTGCTGTTTCCGAGGCGGAGCACGTCGCCATCGACAATCAAGTTTCCACCCCAGTTGTTTGTGGTGTTAGATAGGATGTCCACGCCCTGCCCGGCGTAATTGCCAACGACCCCCGAGCCGTAACTGGCGATGGTCAAATTAAAATTTCCCGTGATCCGTCCAGAAATATTGCCGCTGGTGGAGTTTCTCGTGTTAATCGTTGCGTCGTTTAGCAGAGTGACGGTTCCGCTCATCGTGCTACCGGCTTGGCGAATCGCACCCGGAGTGTCAAAGCCCGTTCCGCCTGAACCAGCGATATTGAAAGCATTTGCATAGTTGCCTCCGTTGAAAAAAGCTTGCCCACCCGTCAAGATGGTCACGGGTCCTGTGCCATACGAGGCGTTGTTCGAAGTGACGATCCGTCCGTTCGCGATCACGGTGCCGCCGGAATAAGGTATTCGCCGCAGTCAAGGAAGCGATGCTACCTCCATTCGTTTGGGTGCCTCCCAAGGCCAAACTCACCGCGCCTGTCCCATTATTGGCAATCACCGAATTCACGGTGACGCTATTGATGTTGTTAGTGGTGCTGTTCGCGTAAATGCTGATTTCCCCAGCAGCGTTGGTCGCGCCGCCTGCCGTAAGTTTGCCGCCGGTGACGATGATTGTTGCGGCGGTGTTCGCAACGAGCAGGCCGCCATTCGCACCAAGGCGCAGGGTGCCTGTGGCGTTATTGGTGATGGTGGTCGCGCCGGTCGCGCCATTGGAGGTGCAGAAGGTATTGACATCGACGGTTGCCGCAGCTCCCGGCCCGGTGAGGGCAATGGCTCCGGTGGCAGTGACGCGGGCGTTGCTCGCGGATGCGGCGGCGATTGTACTGCCGGTCGTGTAAACTGTGTAGTCGCCCCCCCGCGAGCGGGATGATGTTGCCTGAGCCGTCATTTGCCGCGTAGTCGATGCCATTATAGATTGCCCAAGCGCCGAGAATGCCGTTGGTATTCGGTGTCGTCGTGGTGATCGCGTTATTGGCATTGATTGCGCCTGCTAGGAGAAAATTGGCGATACCTCCGGAGTTGTGAGAGAGCCCCCCAAGGCGAGCTTGACGGTTCCTGCAGCGGTTTGAGTGGTGTTGATGGCGAAATTTCCCGCATTGAGCGTCAGGCCGTTGAAGGCTTGGACGCTGTTGGCAGCGCTTTTGCTGGTGACGCCCAAGGTCACGATATTGTTCACACGAGTGAGCAAGCCATTGTTAGCATTTCCAATGGCCGTGGAGACCCCGCCTAAGACCAGAGCGCTGGCGGAGTTGATGATATTGGTAGTGGTCCCGACGATTTGAGTGAAATCCAGTCTCAAGGTCCCAAGGTTTATGTTAGTCGCACCCGTGTAGGTGCTCACGCCGCCGAGGGTCAATTGGTTCAAACCTGTCTTGGCAAATGTGTTGGTCCCTCCGTTGTTGGCCATCACGCCGTTATAGGTCAGCGTGCCACCATCCACGTCGATCGTGCCGCCGCCTCCGCCGGCATTGCCGAGGGCGATGCCGCGCACGGTCGCAAGCTGGGTGGTCGCCGTGCTACGGAGAGTTCCGCCGTCAAGTCGGACGGCTCCCGCCGTGGTGGCACCTGGCGTCGCACCAAGCTGATTCGCCGCGCCGCCGGTGGCACTATCGGCAGCAAATGAAAGCGTGCCCGCGCTGACTGTGACGGGACCGGTGAAAGTATTTGCTCCGGAAAGCACCGATTGTCCGAGCCCGGTTTTGGTCAAGCCGAAAGTCGCGCCGGAGATCACGCCGGAGAGTGTCGAGTTGCCGATGCGCGAGGAGACGTTGACATTGCGCGAGGCATTGAGGACTAGCGGAATGCTACTAGCCTCGGGGTTGAGCGAGCTGTTAGTGATATCACCACCTAGGGTAACGGAATTTCCACTGAGGGTGAAGGAACCGGCACTGCTGGCAAAGGAGATGCCGCTGAACTGGGTGGCGGCGGTTAAATTGTTGGTCGCAGCCAAGCGCACGTTTTGGGTGAAAACTAAGGAATCCAAGGAGACCGGCGCAGTGTCTGGATTCCAGTTAATTGCTTCTGCCCAGTTGTTGCCGATCCCGCCGCCATCCCAAGTGACCGCCCGCGCGGACGGTGAGCCGAGGAAAGCCGCGAAAGAGGCGACGCAAATGCCGCCCGTCATGGCACGTTGGAGTGATGGATGCACGTTGACGACGACAAGTGAGGCGTTGGTTGTCCAACGACGGCGTTTGGGTTTCATGGGTTTATTTGGGTTTGCAAGGGAGCTTCTTGTCAGAAGACTCCTCCACACTCCTCACCGAACAAAAAAACCCGCCGGACTGCTAGTAAATTCGTCGGTTGAAACGTGACATTTTTGCGCCATTTTCCCGTGTCATAACCCGAAAAGGGTAATAAGCGCGCGGATTGGCGGCCGTGGCCCGCGTTAGATGCGCCATCGAGTCTAACGAACAAAATACCCAGCTTTAAGGCGCGCCTCGGGCTACTTTTGCGAGGCAGTGGAAAGCGCTTGGCGGCACCATGTTAGAGCCATCAGCGAGTAACCCGTGCCGTAAGCTTGGTGGTAGTCGTAGAGCGGATAGTCCCACCAGGAGCCGTCTTTCTCCTGCCGTTCTAGCAGAATGGCGGCGAGGCGTTTCGCGTAGAAGGCTTGCTTTTCCTGGGGCAGGAGTTTGACGGACTCGGTGAAATAATACATGCCGTAGTAATAGAAATATCCGGCGATCATAAATGGGGCCTCATGGGGCACCGGGCGTTTACGGCCATTGCTGAGGAAGCCTTCGCGGGCAAGGAATCGGTCGGCCCAAGTCGTTAGGACCTCGTCGGTGATGGCCTTTTCCCCGAAGGCCCGCAGGGCTGCGTTGCAGGCTTGGGAACGACCCAGCGAACCGGCCGGGCGGTTGATGGCAAGGCGGGGGCGCATCCGGTGGGCGAAGGAATAATCGTAGGAAAAATCCGGGTTCCGCTGGGTGTTGAGGCCGGCGATGGCGTGCTTAATGAGTTTTTCATCGAGCGTCACGCCCATGATTTTGCGGGCTTGGTCCATCGCTAACAGAACGGTGGCGGTGGTGAACGAAGTCGGAATGCCGGAGGGCTTCTGGGTGGTGAGGCCGTCGAAGAGATCGAGGTAGCCCCAGCCGCCGTTGACGTCCTCATACCGATCTACGAGCTCTACCTGCTGCTGGCCCAAGCGAAGCCATTCGGCCTTTTTCGCGGGGTCGGTTTCTCGCTGATAGAGGCGGGTCATGGCCCGCAGGCCGTAGGCGTGGCCCCAGACGTTGTAGGTGGTGGTTTGGTCGGCGCGGCGGAGTTTCGGCAGCTCGGAAGCAGTCCAGGCGGCGGCTTTTGCAATGGCGGCGTTTGCCTCAGGCCGGGGGTCGGCGGCGTCGATCAGGCCGCAGAGGGCGAGGCCGGAAGCACCTGCGAGATAGGCCTGATGGGCACCGGGCAGCGGGGCGTAAATATTGAGAGCCTTGGTGCGGCGGGCACTTCCCCACGAGCCGTTAGGATTTTGATGGGTGAGGAGAAAATCCACGCCACGGCGGATCGACGCATCCAAGGACTCGGAGGTGACTTTGGGAAGTTCTCCAGATTTTTCCTGCGCCAAGGCAAGCGGGGAAACGAAAACTAGCAGGGAAATGAAGGCACCGGTGGTCACGGGACGACGATGACTTGGCCGACTTCCAGGCCGGATAAAATTTCGGTTTCCTCTTTTGAAATGCGTCCACGTTTGACGGTGCGACGCTCAGTTTTTCCATCGGCGAGTCTGACCTCCACCGTCCACCCGTTAGGTTCAAAATCCAGCGCCTTGGTGGGGATGACAATGGCGGCGGGCTGCTGATAGGAAATCAGCCTTATCTGGACGGAGGCTCCGGTCGCGGGAATGATTTCCTTGGGCCAGGTGGCGGAAAAATCCGCCCGGTAAGTGCCGTCTGGACCGGGGACCGCAGCGAGTTTGAGAAGCTTCACCAGGATTTCCAAATCCTCGCGCCCGGCAAGGGAAGCGATGCCAGTTAGATCCGGCTTGAGCGCGCGGGCTGTCGCGTCGTCCAGGAAAGAAACAAGGGTGAGTTTCGCGGTGCCGGGAACGAAGGTGGCGAACGCGGTTTGGACAGGTAGGCGACCGTTAGGGACGAGGTGCTTTGCGACTTCAGCAGGCGTCCAGCGGCCGTTTTCGATGGGGCCATGGTAGAACAAGCCGTCGGCGGGAGCCTTGAATTCGAAGAGTGCGCGATCCGCTTGGAGGTCGGCGAGGTCTTGTTTCGCACGCAGATTGGCGGTTTTTAAAGTTTCGAGAGCAAGCTTGTTGAGGTCGATGGAGCGCGGGATGTCGGTCTCGGCTTTTTTCAGGGCGAGGGCGGTGTCACGTTCATTATCGGCCAGGGTTTTCGCTTCGCGGGGCAAGGTGACTTCGACGGTGCGTTTCTGATCGAGGGTTTCCATGCGGAGGGCGAATTCCGCAGCGGCAACGGCGTCCTGCTGGCGGACAAGGATGATTTCCTCGGTGTCCTCGGTGATGTCGTCTGCGGCATACATCTTGGAAAGTTGGCGAAGTTCCTCGCGTTGGTTAGAGAGGATTTGTTCGCTGTGTTTCAGGCTTTGGGCGGCGGTTTCTTCGGTGGCTTTGCGGCGGACTTGGGTGAAATAAGCGTTTTCCTCTTTGGCGATTCCTGCGGCGCGGCGAAGAGCCTCCAATTTGTTAGGTGCGGTTTCCGCGAGGGTTTTGGAATCCTGCTCGGCTTGGGTCAGCGCGAGCGTGCCGGACTCGAGGGCGCGGCGGGAGTCCTCGAGCTTTTTGTCGATGTCCTCGGAATCGAAGCGAATCAAGACGTCGCCCTTTCCGATTTTGCTGCCGTGGTCAGCGAGTTGGAGGATTTTAAAATCCGTCCAGGCTTTTGGATCGAGCTTCAGCAACACGCAATCGCCACTCGGCAGCGCGGTGGCGGCGCAGGATTTCTCGATGGAAAATGGCCGTAGTTCGATGGTGACCTCCCCGGCGTGGGAGGCGGCGGCAATCAATGCGGGAATAAAGTGCAAGGGGGTGAGACGGGCCATGGGTGCGGCGCACTCAAGCACGCCTGGGAAAAAAGATCAATCCGCAGCTTTGCCTTTCCGCGCGAGCCAGATGGGCAGGAAACGCGGCTTTTTGGCGTGGGGTGAGGAGGGGACGGTGAATTCCGCCACTTCAAATCCTGATCCTTGGAGACGGCGGGTAAGGCTGGCGACATGGCGTGAGCCTGCGATGGCGAGGAGGCCGCCTTGTTGAAGTGCTTCGTAGGCAGCGGAAACCCAGCGGCGTTCATCGACCCATGTGCGATTGCGGGGGCCGGTGGGCGAGGCATCGAGATGGACGAGGATGGCATGGAGCAAGCCCGCGTGGCGGATGAGACCGGACGGGCCGCAATCATTTTCTAATGACACCCGCGAATCGGTTAGTAGGGGGCTATCAGAAATATGGTTGCGATGCCACTCTGGAATCGCGGCTAGCGGCTCGGCGACAATAAAGTTGGCACGTTTCTGAGGGAGTTCTTTCGCCACTGCGGCGATGGTGTGGCCGAGGCCAAGTCCGGAAAACCAAATTTGCGGCTGTCGGGCTGGCCGGAACGGTGCGCAGGCGAGGCGGGCGAGTTCTTCTTCCGCAGCACGGGTGGCTGGGCCGCAGATTTGTTGGCCGTGGACGAGTAGGGATTTGCGTCCGTCGTGCTCCTGCAAGGCGAGGACGTTTCCATCGGGGAGTTGTGTTTCGGCTAGAGTGATTCTCGGTTTCATCGCTGTTGACGCTTGCTTAGTCGGGCAGGGTTTAGTAAATGGGAAGCACTATGTCCACTGAACCTG
>JANYFB010000264.1 GCA_025362955.1 Akkermansiaceae bacterium | reverse complement strand
CACGCCGCCGGGCGCGATCCCCTGCTGGTCAATGACCGGAATGATGGTCCGCGAGATGATATTCCAGCATGGGTTAAGGCTGATGGGGATGACTGGCTGAATATTGGTCGTCCATTTCGTGCCGTCTCCCGGTCCGATACCGAAGTCATAGTTGCTCTGGATGGGCACGCTGATGAGATCGGCGACCGGGTTGGAGAGTTTTTTCGCGAGGTCTGCGTCCTGCGCGAAAAGGCTGGGGGCAAAAACTACAATGAAGATAGTAGGATATTTCATAGAGTGACGTTTGGAGCGAGTTTAGTTCTATCAAGTGCGGCCAGTAATTCGGATGAGCCACTACCCCATTTCGAGATGCACTTCATCATGGTAGGCACGGAAACGTCAAGGGGATGGACGCGTGAACTGGCCATGATTAAAATCGAGCCGACCATCGGCGTGGGAGCGGAGGGTATGAAAACAGTGCTATGTCCGTTCACATGATTTTCTATCAAAAAAGCGGGCGCGAGCGAGCCATCTTCAATATCGATTAGAGAGGGTTTGAAACCGCTATTGATACCATCGTCAGAAAACTGGCGAGCGATATTGCGGAGCGGTTCGTAGCCGGGGATACGGCTGAAAATGGTATCTCCGAGAAATTTTCCGCAAAATTGTCCGGCATTGGTTTTCACAATGAATCCCACCGCGATGCATGTCAGAACAAAAACAATGACGGCGGCCAAAAGCGGGTGGTTGATTGCCTCTGGCAAGCGGCCTGCGATGGGCTGGACTAGCACGCTGAGCTTGGCAAGCAGCTTGACTAGCAGTAATAACGCGAGCCAGCCGGGAAGAATGATGATCAGCCCGGTGATGAGCGCGGCTTTCAGAGACTGGAGGATGCGGAGCATCGAGGAGCGCGGGACGGATTACTCGGCTAGGATGAGCTTTGGCGCAGTCCACTTGCCGCTGAGTGCCACTTCCTGAGGCCAGTAAAGACGCATGACCATGAAGAATGAGCCGCTTGGTGCTGGCAGCCAATTAGACTCTTTTTCCTTGCCGGGATTTTCATGCTGGATGAGCAGCGTTAGGCCGCCGTCCGCATCCAACTTGAACTGCGGCATCATCGGCTTGTTGAGCAGGTATCGATTAAGCGAATTGGCGTAGAGCAGACTCGAGGGCAGTTCATACATCGTCAGCGACCAGAAGCCGTTGGCGGGTGGGAACTGACCCGGCACAAAGTGTAAAGTGTAACGCTTCGTGGTGCCGTCCAAGGGTTGCCCCTCCGCATCCACCGTGTAAATCGGATACATTGCCTCATCCTTGGAATTTCCGTAGATCCCCAGGATCGCTGCGGCCATGCGATAGGTGTAATTATTTTTCAGATACTCCCGTGTGCCAAACATATCACCGGAGGTAACTTCCTTCGCATCGACCCGTTTCTTGAGAGCTGCTTGGTCGGCCCAGGCGTCGGCGATCCCAGCCTCGATGGCCGTCTTCGTTTCCGGCGAGAGTTTGCTCGCATCGAAGGTCTTTCCAGCGCCGACGCCAATCTTGGCGAAGCGCGCCATGAGGTCTTTCTCGGACGGTTGCGTGGGGCAGAACTGCAAGACGAAATTGAGGATATCGAAAGCCTCGAGCGATGTCTTCAGACCCTCAGGTGTTAGCGGTTTGACGAATTCAATCGTCGTCGCGGCCTCGGGTGCTGGCTGGCCGAGGAAGGCGGAAAGCGGCTGCACTTTGTAGCCAGCTTGCACTTTCTTTACCGCGTCGAGGTCGGCGGGACTGAAGAGCTGGGTGCGATAGATGCCGAGCACCAAGTCCGTTTCCGAGCGGAGCACTTTCTTTACGCCTTTGGGCGTCTCACCTTTCCAGTTCGGCCCCGCGATGACGAAACTGCCGCCCTCATTGCCGGTTGTCCGGCTGCCGATGTAATCGAAGTTATGCGTGTAGGCGTCAACTAACTGGATGCTGAAGTAGCGCTCCTTTTCAATCGGCGGCACGGTAAGCACGATGGGTTCAGCGCGTAAATCCATTCCTACCATCGAGTAGGGCGTGTCGGAATTGGGAGTCTGGACGGCCTTATCGTCTGGGGTATAGACCCGCGGGGTGTTCTTGATCTCGTTCCAAGGCACTTTGTATTCGGGGCTTTCCCGATTGACGAAGTAGGCATGCAGGATGCGATAGCCATCCACCATCGGGTAGCCATAGGTATAGGCTTCCTTGGCAATGGCACGGGTTTCTGAAGGAGTCGTTTCCGCAGCGTGGGCGACGGTGATGAACGCCAGCCCGAAGGCAAGCGTGAGGAGATGCGGTTTGAGGTTCATTTGTTGGTGTGTGTTAGATTTGGGGAATTGATGGCATTCGCCGCTCAGTCCCTGATTCCAGTTTCTTCTAATGCCTTCTTGATTTCCGCTTCTTCCTCTGGCGTAAGCTTGTTGTCGCTGAGTTGGATCATGACTTTTTTCAAGTCGCCGGTGAACTTGAAGGGCACTTGGTAATCCTCACTGACGGGTGTGCCGGTGTCTTCGCCAACGTCGAGGGTTTCATCCACCGAGAAAAGCAGTGGCACGGTGCGCTCGATTCTGCCGTTCGCCGCAGGTTTGTCGTCCACGTTGATGGTGACATCGCCGCCTTTACCCATGCCTTTGCCGTCGTATTTGAAATCCACGACGATGACGTGTTTACCGGGCGTGAGCTTTTCCTTGCCAGTGATACTGACGCGGAATTTTCCGATGAGGTTGTAGTGAAAAACTGGTTTGCCTTCGAGCAGATAGAATCCCCAACCATTGAAGCGTCCACCTTGGGTGATGATTACACCATCTGCGCCGCCGTCTGGAATCGTGACATCGGCAGCGATTTTAAAGGATTTGTTCTTAATATCGGGCGAGCTGCCGGCGGGAATCCGCGTCATGCCGGGATAGTAGGTGAAGAGCGAGCGACCGGCGGTTAGACTTGGGCGATTGGCGCTGTTCAGACGCTCGATCTTGCTGTTGTCGAGCGGCAGCACGTTGTATTTCTCGGCTTCGGTCCAGAAGAGTTCCTGTAGCTCGTGAAGCTTTTTGGGTTCGCTGGCAGCGAGGTTGTTAGACTGACTGAAGTCTTTGGTCATGTCGTAGAGTTCCCATTGGTAGTCACCCACGTCGATCGTCTTGCCGACGGCCCACGGGGCCAGCGGCGGAGTGGTGGCGGCGACCCAGCCGTCATGGTAGATGGCGCGGTTGGCGAACATCTCGAAGTATTGCGTGCGGTGCCTCGGCGTGGCTTTGGCATCGTCGAAGGTGTAAACCATGCTCGTTCCTTCAATGGGCTTTTGGGTCACGCCGTTCAGCACCGAGGGCGATTGCACGCCAGCGGCTTCCAGAATGGTAGGTGCGATGTCGATGATGTGACTGAACTGGGTGCGAATGCCGCCCTTGTCCTTGATCCGCGCGGGCCATGAGATGACAAGTCCGTTACGCGTGCCACCGAAGTGCGAGGCCACCTGCTTGGCCCACTGGAAGGGTGTGTTCATCGCGTGCCCCCAACCGATCGGGAAGTGGTTGGAAGTCGTCGGCCCGCCCAGCTCGTCCATGCGCGCCAGCACGTCCTTGAAATCCTCGGGCGTGGCGTTGTAGAACGACATTTCGTTGAGCAAACCCTGCGGGCCGCCCTCCGCGCTGGCTCCGTTGTCTCCCTGCATATAGATGATGAGCGTGTTATCGAGGTCGCCGGTTTCCTGGATAGCATCAATGACCCGACCCATCTGGTCATCGCAGTAGGAAAGCGACGCGGCATAGACTTCCATCATGCGGGAAAAGACTTTTTTGTGATCCGCATCGAGGTCGTCCCACGCGCCGATGCCAGCCGAACGCGGGGTCAATTTCGTGTCTTGCGGAACCACGCCCAGTGCCTTCTGGCGCGCCAATGTTTCCTCACGCAATTTGTCCCAACCCTGATCGAACTGGCCCTTGAATTTGGCGATCCAATCCTTCGGGGCATGGTGCGGTGCATGAGAAGTGCCCGGCGCATAATAGGCCATCCATGGTTTGCCCGGAGCGACCGAGTGCAGCAAGCGGATGCGATTGATGCAGTGATCCGCCATATCCTTTTCAAAGAAATAATCCTTCACATCGTGGGGTGGCTCGACGGGCGTGGTGTTCTCGAAAATAGCGGGCGACCACTGGCTGGTGCCGCCGCCGATGAAGCCGTAAAAATATTCAAAGCCCAGTCCGGTGGGCCACAGGTCGAACGGACCGGCCTGGCTGGTCTGCCAATCAGGGACGTTGTGATTTTTGCCATACCAGGCGGTGTTGTAACCGTTCTGCTTCAGCACTTCCGCGAACGTGCCGCAGCTTTTGGACATGAGGGTGTTGTAGCCGGGAAACCCAGTTCCTGCTTCCATGACCACGCCCGTGCCGTTGGTATGATGATTGCGCCCGGAAAGTAGCGCCGATCGCGAGGGTGAGCAAAGCGCGCACGTATTGAATTGCGTGTAGCGCAGACCACTCTTCGCCAGCCGATCCATCGTCGCAGTTGGAACCGGTCCGCCGAATGTAGATGATGCGCCGAAGCCGACATCATCGGTCAGGATGACCAGCACGTTTGGTGCGCCCTTGGGCGCTGTCGTCGCCAGTGGAAAGTCCTTGGTGGAATCTTTGACGGTCCGTCCGATCTTGCCTTTGAACGGTGGTTCAGGGCGGGGAAGGACTTCTTGCGCTCGTGCGAACACCGCACCCAGCGCGAAGGTTAGGACAGCGAGCTTAGTTGTGGTTCTCATCGTATTTTTGTTAGATTGTTGTCTAGATGGGAATTTCGATAAAGTGACAATAGCGACGAGCGTCAAGTTTGATAAAGTTTTTTGTGAGAATTTTTTTATGCGACAAACAGCCCTCATTCGCAGAAGGCGATTTTATATCGGTGGTTTTCTATTCTAACGATTTTCTAATAGGAATTGGCTTTGCGTGCAAGGCGCAGAAGGAACCTCGTGGAGCACAAGATCCGGGCAGATAGTTTCCGATTTTTGAATCCGCACTTGGACCTCCCGCCCGGACGGCTCAAACTCCCGGCGTGCGTCTGCTTACCCTGAAAATCAAGGAGCCACTGCCCGGCCTGGTGCTGCCGGAAATGGCCGCTGATCATGGACCGCATGAGGCTGCACGCCGCTACCGGGCCATCGTCGTCACGACTTTGCGCCAACTCCGGGGTCTCACGGATGCCCGCCTGCGGCTCGCCGTCGAACCCAGTGATGCCCATGAGGCCGTCCGTTTCTGGATGCTCCCCCGCCTCGCGGAAAAATGGCGGACGGAAGACACCGTTTTCCACAGCGAGGGTTGGGAAATCGACTTCGGCGGAAATTCCGATCATTTCCTTATCCAAGCATCCGGAGAAATCCTTTGTCCTCATCTCGGTGCCCGCTGGGTCCACGCCGCGCTGCTGGGATTGGGGCGGACCACCGATCAGGTAATCGGCCCGGCAAGTGGCGGCGGCGAATATTTCCGCGCTCATGCCGTGAAAGCGCCTGATGATCTCCCGTTAAGGATTCTCCCTGAACTCCCCGTCATTCAAACGAGCGAGCACTGGCACCAGGCCCTCGACAGCGTCCTCGGCCCGGCGCTGAAGCGGGCATGGGAGGAGGAAGCCTAACTGACATCACCGGCATCCCATTTCCTCCAACCCGCATTGGGGGATGTTCCGCTGCTTTCCCAGGGGATTGCCGCTGCGAGTTATCCGAACATCATGGTCTTAAGCGGATCGGAGTCCGCCCTTCTTTGATTTTTGAAATCCGCCCATCGCGCCTAGCAGGAGGCAGAGGAGGACCGCGAGCCAGGCGAAGCCGCTGCCGTTGCGCTTGAGGCCGAGGGTGATGGCCATCGGACGTTGGCCGTCCACCTGCACGCTGCGACCGAATGTTAGAACGGTGCCGCGCTCGGGAAGCGTGACATCCAGCGCGACGGGCGCTGGCTCTGCGGCGAGCTGCTGGGTGACGATGCGGTTGGCGATGTCCTTGAGGGCGGAGTTTTCATCGGCGGTGTTGCCTTCGAGGAAACGGTCGAACTGTTTGGGATCGTAGTTGTAGCCACCGCGCAGGACGGGGTTGGCTTCGGCGGCGCGTTCGAGCTGGGAATTCGCAGCCTGCGAGGTGGTGGAGCGGTTGTCGATCGCGAGCTTTTGGCGGCGGGTGTTGAGGCCGAGGACGGCTTGCTGGGTCTTGAGCTGGCGGAGCTGGACGCGAGCATCCTCCCCGGAGGCGGCGTCTAACTGGTTACTACGGACGGCGTTGCTGAAGGCTTGGCTGGCTTTTTCCTGATC
>JANYFB010000184.1 GCA_025362955.1 Akkermansiaceae bacterium | reverse complement strand
GCAGGGCGATCAAGCTAGGGAGGATTGAGTTTCGACAAAGAGAGAATGAACCGCAGATGAACTCAGATGGACGCGGATTTAGAAGAAACCGTAGAGTTTTCGACCGTGTTCCATGCACATTTCCTCCCTTGCCCAATGATTCTGATCTCAACTCTCTTTCATCTGCGTGAATTTGCGTCCATCTGTGGTTGAATATTCCCTAGCTTGATCGCCGTGGGGCCGGGGATGTTTTTCCGCGTGACCATCGGGGGATGTGAAGTCAGGTTTTTCTCGAACCAAATAATGACCCATGGGAAATTTCGCTGCTTTCGAGACCAAGATGACCGCCGCAGGGATGGGGGATGCCGCCATCCGGGCTTTTCGCCGGAACTACGAGGCGCTGTTGCGCAATGAGACTGGAATGATCCCGGAAGCGACGATTTCTTCGGCACGGGGGCTTGCTTCGTCCGAGGGAATTGCTCCGGCGGGTGCCGCCGATGCCGCGCTGCTATCGCAGGCAGTGGTGATCAAGCTCAATGGCGGCCTTGGCACGGGCATGGGTCTGCAAGGGCCCAAGAGCCTGCTTGCCGTGCGCGAAGGGGTGAATTTCCTCGACCTGATGGTGCGGCAGATTCTCGACCTGCGGAAAACCAGCGGTGCGAATGTGCGGCTGCTGTTGATGAACAGCTTCAGCACGAGCGGGGACACGTTGGCGCATTTGGAGAAATATCGATCAGCCGGACTGGCCGATGCGCTGGAGGTCGAGTTGATGCAGAACCAAATTCCGAAGATCGACGCGGCGACGTTCGAGCCGGTCGAGTGGCCTGCGGATCCAGATCACGAATGGTGTCCGCCGGGCCACGGGGATCTCTATCCGGCGCTGGTCGGGAGCGGCTGGCTGGACCGGCTGCTCGCGGAGGGCGTGAAATATGCGTTTGTTTCCAATTCGGATAATCTCGGGGCGATCCTTGATCCGGCGATTCTGGCCTATTTCGCGGAATCCGGCGCACCTTTCCTGATGGAGGTCACGCGGCGGACGGCGGCGGACCGCAAGGGCGGCCATCTGGCAGTTAGAAAATCGGACGGACGGCTGCTCCTGCGGGAAGTCGCGCAATGCCCCGAGGACGATGTGGGGTCGTTCCAAGACATCGACCTCCATCGTTATTTCAATACAAACAGCCTCTGGCTCCGTCTGGATTTGCTGAAGAAACAACTCGCGACAGACTCCGGCGTGCTGCCGCTGCCGATGATCCGCAACAACAAGACTGTCGATCCGCGCGACAAGAAATCGACGGCCGTGGTGCAGTTGGAGATCGCGATGGGCGCGGCGATCGAGTGCTTCGAAGGAGCGGCCGCACTCGATGTGCCGCGCAGCCGTTTCGCCCCGGTGAAGACGACGGCGGATCTGCTTGCGCTGCGGTCCGACGCTTACGAGGTGCTGGACGACGGCCAGGTCCGTCTCGCCGCCTCGCGCGACGGAGTGCCTCCTAACATTGTTCTGTCGGACGACTACAAGCTCGTTGACCAGCTCGATCCGCTCGGCATCCCGAGCCTGATCGGCTGTGATTCGCTGCGGATTTCCGGTCCCGTCCATTTCAACGATGGGGTGGTGATCGAGGGGGAGGTGGAGATTAATAACACCACGCCCGAGCGGATGATCGTCGAGGCCGGAATTTATAAGAATCAGGCGATGGGACTCTGACAGTCCGTTTGTTCCTTTTATCCGAGAAAGAGAAATGAACCGCAGATAAACGCAGATGGACATTGATTTTAAGAAACTTATGAAGAATTTAACTTTCACCCAGTGGGTGAAATGCCAAGTATTCATAACTCTCTGGTTATCGAGTTAATCCGCGTTTATCTGCGGTTCTATTTTCCTCTTTAGGGTGATAGTTTGGAGGCACTACAAGATCATCATCGGTTTCGCGAAAATGATATCGAAGCCAGAAATCACAATTCCGCCAGCTCCACCTGGCCTAACGAAAACGCCGCCAGATCTTCCACCTGCGTCAACGATATCACTTGGCAAAGCTTCTGACGCAGCTCCTTGGCTCCTGGAAATCCCTTGCAATAGGCCATCAGACGCGAGCGCATCGCAGTTAGAGTTTGCCGCTCGTCGCCATTTCGGCGGCTTTCCACCGCCAGCCTGCAATGCCGGAGCACCAACTCCCAACGCTCTTCCACGTCCACGGGTGACAGGATTTCCCCGGTTTCTAGAAAGTGTTTCGCCTCGCGGAAAACCCAGGGATTCTGCATCGCCGCGCGCCCGATCATGACGCCGGACACCGCCGTTTCGGTCTTCCGCCGCAGCAGGTCCGCGCCGCAGGTAATGTCGCCATTGCCGATGACTGGAATGCTAACAGCCCGCGCCACCGCGTCGATCACGTCCCAATCCGCTTGGCCGCCGTAACCTTGAGCCCTCGTCCGACCATGCACCGCGATGGCCTGCATCCCTGAATCTTCCAAAATTTTTGCGACTTCCACCGCATTGACGGTGCTCTCGTCCCAGCCGATCCGCATTTTCGCCGTGACAGGCACTTGCTCGCCGACCGCCTTCGCCACCCCCGAGGCCACTGCTGCTAGAACCGGACAATCTTTCAGCAAAGACGATCCGCCGTTTCGCGCCACCACCTTGTTCACGGGACAACCGAAATTGATGTCGATGAAATCCGGGCGCTTCCAGTCGATGATTTTCCGAGCCGCCTCACCCATCCGCTCCCCGTCCGCGCCGAAAAGCTGAACCCCCACCGGCCTCTGCTCGTCGGTGAATTCCGTGTATTTCCGAGTCCGGTCGTCCGCCTGTATGATTCCCTCTGCGGAGACGAATTCCGTGACCATCACATCCGCGCCCAGTTCCTTGCAAAGTTGCCGGAAAATCACATCCGTCACTCCTGCCATCGGCGCGAGATACAGCGGGAAACGGTCATTCGAAAACCAAGGAAGCACGCGCTCACCCTAATTCTCGACGGCCCCGCAAGTCCACTCCCGATCAAAGGCGGGAATTCTTACAGAATCCGTGAATTTGACGAATGGAGATGTCCCGCCCGCAATTCCCGCAATTGACACCCACCCCTTCGCGTCGCCACCCTTCGCGGATGCAACGCTTTGCAAACAAAATCGCCGTCGTCACGGGCGGCGGACGTGGAATCGGTCAGGAAATCGCTAGGGCGCTTGCCGCCGAGGGGGCGAAGGTGGCAGTCGTCAGCCGCAGTGAGGCGAGCTGTGGAAAAGCCGCCGAAGAAATCAATACCGCCTACCCCGGATCCGCCACCGCCTATGCCGTGGATGTTTCCGACCATGCCGCCGTGCAGGAACTCGCGAAAAAAATCGGCGACGAACTCGGCGCGGTGAACATCCTGATCAACAACGCTGGCGTGACGCGCGACGGCCTGCTCATGCGGATGAAGGAAGAGGATTGGGATACTGTTTTGGACACCAATCTTAAAGGTGCTTTCAACACGGTGAAAGCTTTCATGCGCGTCTTGATGAAGGCCGAAGACCCGCGCATTATCAATATCGCCTCGGTCATCGGGCTGATTGGAAACGCTGGCCAATCGAACTATTCCGCCAGTAAGGCCGGTCTCATCGGATTCACCAAGGCCGTCGCGCGCGAACTCGCCGGGCGTAGCGTGACCTGCAATGCGGTGGCCCCCGGATTCATCACCACCGACATGACCGACGAACTGCCACAAGCCGTGAAGGATGCAGTGATCGGGAAAATCCCGCTGGGCAGTTTCGGCCTAACAAAAGACATCGCAGAAACCGTCGCCTTCCTCGCCAGCCCGGCTGCCAGATACATCACCGGCCAAGTCATTGCTGTGGATGGCGGGATGACGATGTGATGAACACTCCAAATCTTATATCCCAAATCCGAAGCGAAGATTCGGAAATTTTAATTTCTCGTTTAGAACATAAGATTCTGTAATTAACATTTTCCCACCATGATTCTTATTCTACTTCGCCACGGAAAAGCCGAAAACACCAGCATCGACGGTGATTTTTCGCGTGCCTTGGTTGAAAAGGGCCGCGAACAATCCCGCCGCGCCGCCACACTTTTGAAAGGTGCCGGGGTTCTGCCCGACATCGTCCTCACTAGCCCACTGCTCCGTGCCCGCCAGACGGCGGATGAGTTTTGCCAGACTGCCGGTGTCCCCGGTGCGGTCATTCAAGGCTGGCTCGCCTGCGGGATGTCTCCTGAAACGGCGATGACCGAATTGTCCGCCTTCCGGGATTTCAAGCGCGTCGCCATCGTCGGACACGAGCCGGATTTTTCGGAATTTATCGAATGGGTTCTCGGCGACGGCGGCGGCTCGGTCGATGTCAAAAAAGGTGCGGTCGCGTGTTTGGAAATTTCCCCGCCGTCTCAATATGGGACACTCAAGTATCTCATCCCGCCGAAACTCGTGGATGAAGCTGAGTTTTGAGAAATCCGCTGATACAGATTGTTAGGGTAGTGGGTAATGATCCCGGACAATTGAACCAACGAAAATTTCACCTCGCGGCATTAGACAAGCGGCGAAGTTTGTGCATGAGATCTGCTTTTCCACACCCTATGCCACTCTCCGGTTTGTCCCATATTTTTGTTTTCACAGTCGCATCCGTCACCACGGTCTTCGCGGAATCCCGCCCTTGGAAAAGCGCAGACGGGCTGCACACGATTCAGGCGGAATTTGTCAAACGAGATGCCGCAAATGTAACGATCCGCGACGACAACGGCAAAGAATTCACCCTCGATCTCTCCAAGCTCGACGCCCAGGAAACAAGGTGGGTGGAGCTCAATCATCCGTTCAAGGGTGGCCCGCAGCCTGATCCTGCGGCTTTTTTCGACACGCTGACGTTTAACGACACCCGGGAAACCACTCAGGCGAAACTCAAAGCCAGCAAGATCGTCGTGATGACCACCGACGAGGCTTTTCTCGGTCGCTCCGGGATGAACGGCGTTTTCAAAACGCGCCAAAAAATCGGCAAGCTCAGTGGCTTTCTTTATTTCGATTGGACTGAAGCAGGGAAATTAAAAGAGCTTACCCTGCAAACCGAAACAATTGCCGCCTCCGCTTACCGGTCCGATCTTGAGCCGAGTTGGAACGAATTTGTGGAGCTTCTCAGCACGCTCTACGGCCAACCCATCCAGAAAGGCCCACTGGCCCATCCCGAAACCATCGCCAGCGGAGCATTTGCTCCCTCGCATTTTTGGAATCTTGAAGGGGGTGGATCAGCTTTGTTAGGCACCGCACGGGAGGGCAACAAATATCAATTGGTCGTGCGTTTCACCCAGAAAAAGGTCGGTGTGGTGGAAATCCCGTAGTCACGCCAGCGGACTGCGGTCTTGAAAATTTCATCCCTACGCCCGAAACTGCGCCCATGGCCGAGCATGATCTTTTTTCTAACGCCCTGCCCCCCCTTGACCGGATTGGCGAGTTGCGTGCCTTGCTCGATCACCACAACCGCCTGTACTACAACAAGGCCACGCCTGATATTTCCGATGCGGAATATGATCTTTTTTTTCGCGAACTTGAAAACCTAGAGGCAAAATATCCCGAGTTCCACGATCCGAACTCCCCCACTCTGCGCGTCGGCGGCGCACCCATCGAGGGCTTCCAACAGATCCAGCATGCCGTCCCGATGCTCAGCATCGACGACGTGTTTGAACTAGGTGCTGAGGCCATGCAAAAATCCGATGCCACCCGCCCGGAACAGGAACTCATCGAATTCTATCAGCGCCTCCAGAAGAACCTGAAGCGAGAAGACATTGCTGTCACCATTGAACCGAAGATCGACGGTGCCGCCGTTTCCCTGCTCTATCAGAATGGAAAACTCGTTTACGCCGCCACCCGAGGCGATGGCCGCACAGGCGACGACGTGACGCATAACGTCCGCACGATTCGGAGCATCCCGCTGGATTTGAAATTCCAGCAAGTCGCGGATTCCACTCCCAACGTTGACCTGGAAGAACTTCCTTACCATCACACAAATGAACCAAACCCGCTCCCCAATACCCCATCGACGATCCCCGCCCTGCTCGAAGTCCGCGGCGAGATCTTCATGCCGAACGAAGCCTTCGCCACCCTCAATGCAGAACGTGACGAGGCCGGCCTGCCCACCTTTGCCAATCCACGCAACTCCGCTGCCGGAACGCTCAAACTCCTTGATCCCAAGATCGTCGCCGAGCGCCCGCTTGCGTTTCTCGCCCACGGGCTGGGTGCCTACGATGGCCCGAAGTTGGAAACCGAGCATGATTTCCATCATCTGCTAGCAACCCTCGGCATCCCGCAAAACCAGCCGATCCTCACCGCCCACAATCTGGATGAACTGCTAGAAGCCGTCGCCAAAATCAATCACGACCGCCACGCCCTCGACTACGGCACCGACGGCGCGGTCATCAAAGTTCTCGACCGTGCGGAACGCGAGCAACTCGGCTTCACTTCTCGTGCCCCGCGCTGGGCCGCTGCTTACAAATTCCTTCCCGAGCAAAAGGAAACCACGCTGGAAAACATCATCATCCAAGTGGGCCGCACTGGCGTTCTAACACCCGTCGCCGAGCTCACGCCTGTCCTGATTTCCGGCTCCACCGTTTCGCGGGCCACGCTTCACAATCAGGATGAGATCACCAAGAAAGATATCCGCCTCGGGGCCACTGTGTTGATCGAAAAAGCCGGTGAAATCATCCCCGCCATCGTTAAAGTCATCCGCCATGTTGAAGCTGCCATTCCCTTTTCCCTTTACGATTGTGTAGGCGGAAAATGCCCATCCTGCGGTGGGCCAATTTCACAGGAAGAAGGATTCGTCGCATGGCGCTGCACTAATTTCGCCTGCCCTGCCCAAGCCGTCACCAGCATCAAACACTTCGCCGCCCGCAAGGCACTTGATCTCGATGGTCTCGGTGAAATCGTCGCCGAAGCACTCGTCCGCCACGGCCATTGCACCACACCACTCGATCTTTTCAACCTCACCGAAACAACCCTCGCCAACCTCAACCTTGGCAGCGAGGAATCTCCACGCCGCTTCGGAGAAAAAAACGCTGCCAAAGTTCTAGCAGCCCTTATTGCCGCAAAATCAAAACCGCTCCACCGTTGGCTCTACGCCATGGGCATCCGGCAGTTAGGTGAATCTGCCGCCAAGGAACTTTCACGGCTGCATCGCACCATCGCCGAAATTCCTGAGTCCGCAATTCTAGCAGAACTGCTCCGCGACACCCGCGCCACAGCGAAAAAGCAAAATGATTTCCTCGCGAAATATTCCATCACGGGCGATGTCGGACCTGCCGTCGCCGAGACGATTATCAGCTTTTTCAAGTCAGAAGCCGGGCAACACGTTCTCACGCAACTTGCCCAACTCGGTATCGATCCTGTCTCAGACAACTACCTCCCCATCGCCGGTGAATCCGATCTATCAGCCCTCCCGCTTGCAGGGAAAACATTCGTCATCACCGGCACCCTCAGCACGGACCGCGATGCGATGAAGGAGCTGATCGAAAGTAAAGGCGGCAAGGTCAGCGGCTCCGTTTCCGCGAAAACCAGTTACGTCCTCGCTGGCGAGGGGGGCGGCTCCAAGCGCGAGAAAGCGGAAAAACTCGGCGTCACTATCCTCGACGAGGCCGCCCTTAAAGCGCTCATCTCCTAGCAGAAAAGATCCTCCTATTCGGATTCAAGAATAAGATTACCGTAGGCCGTAGGATCGCCGGTGCGGATCAAGCCGATGGCGAGGGGGACGCGTTTTTTAAAAGCCACATGCGCCTCGCGGGTGAGCGGGATGCTGCCGAAAGATTTTGCGAAGCGGGCGACCGTTTCCGCAGAGTTGGAGGTCATGAATTCATCCGCCTGCCAGATTCGCCCGATTTTAAAAACCGGCGTCAACAGGTCCAGAACATCCAGCACGGTGGGAATTCCGCGTGTTAGGGAAATATCGACCGTTTCGATCTCCGGCCAATAGGGGAAGGCCCAATCCGCAATCACCAACGTGTTCGTGTGGCGGATGCGGGCGAGCAAATCGAGGACGTGTGGGTTGAGGATACCGGTTTGGAGCATGGTGGTTGGGAGCTTGGGAATTCATCGCGAGTTTCATGCTTCCCTTCGTTTCGTCAAACTCGAACACCATTCAGTGTCAGTCAAAAAAATCAGGTTCATTCGAAAATCCAACTGACATCTCCCACCAAGCTGCCATTTCTCGGCCCGCCTTATATGAAATTATCTTCCTATCCAAAAATCGGCATCCGCCCGGCCATCGACGGTCGGCTCGGCGGTGTTCGTGAATCGCTCGAAGAACGCACGATGCAGCAGGCTCACGGCGTCGCAGCCTTGATCGCCGCCGAGCTACGTTATCCCGATGGCACGCCGGTCCAGTGCGTCATCGCGGACACCTGCATCGGTGGAGTCCGAGAAGCCGCAGATTGCGCGGAAAAATTCAGAATTTCCAATGTCGGAGTTTCGCTAACGGTTACTCCCTGCTGGTGCTACGGCTCCGAGACGATGGATATGGACCCGCTCTTACCCAAGGCAATCTGGGGCTTCAACGGCACCGAGCGTCCCGGCGCGGTCTATCTGGCAGCCGTGCTTGCCGGACATACGCAAAAGGGCCTACCCGCATTCGGAATTTACGGCAAAGACGTGCAATCCGCCACCGATACGGAAATCCCGCCGGATGTTAGAAATAAGCTACTCTCATTCGTCCAATGCGGCCTCGCAGTCGCCCTCATGCGTGGGAAAAGCTACCTGTCCATGGGCGGCACTTCGATGGGCATCGCTGGCTCGATCATGGAAACGGCATTGTGGGAAAAATGGTTAGGAATGCGCGTGGAAGCAATTGATCTAACTGAATTTGTCGGTCGCATGAGCAAGGGACAATACGACCTTGCGGAATACGAAAAGGCTCTCACATGGGTTAAGAAAAACTGCCCGGAAGGAAAGGACTACAATTCTCCCACCACCACCCGCAGCCGAGAAAACATCGACCGTGAATGGGAGGACAGCGTGAAGATGACACTCATCGCCCGCGACCTGATGATCGGAAATCCCAAGCTCGCGGAAATGGGACTTGGCGAGCAAGCGCATGGCCACAATGCCATCGCCGCTGGATTCCAGGGCCAGCGCCAATGGACGGACCATTTCCCTAACGGCGATTTTCTCGAAGCCATTTTGAACTCGTCATTTGATTGGAATGGCAAACGCGCGCCCTACATCGTCGCGACCGAAAACGACGCGCTCAACGGCGCGGGCATGTTGTTCGGCCATTTACTAACAAACACGGCGCAAATTTTTGCCGACCTCCGCACCTACTGGAGCCTCGACGCCATCGAAAGTGCGAGCGGTAAAAAATTTACTCACCCGTTAGTCAGCGATGGCATTCTCCACCTTATCAACTCCGGCCCCGCCGCGCTCGACGGCACCGGCGAGCAGGAAACGAACGGCCAGCCGACGATGAAACCGTTCTGGGAGATCACCGACGAAGAAGTGGAAAAATGCCTCAAAGCCACCACCTGGCACCCGTCTGTTACGGAGTATTTCCCCGGCGGTGGCCTCAGCACCCGATTCCGCACCCGTGGCGGGATGCCGGCCACGATGGTCCGACTGAACCTCGTCGATGGCCTCGGCCCTGCCTTGCAAGTGGCGGAGGGCTACACCGTCGATCTCCCGGACGACGTGCATGACGCGCTGGACCAACGGACTAACCCCACTTGGCCAACCACTTGGTTCGCACCGATCCTCACTGGAAAGGGAGCTTTCACCAGTGCCTATGAGGTGATGAACCATTGGGGCGCCAACCACTGCGTCATGACCTGCGGCCACGTCGGCCACCTCTATCTGACCCTCGCCTCCATGCTGCGCATCCCGGTCTATATGCATAACATCCCGGACCACCGCGTCTTCCGCCCCAGCGCCTGGCGCTCCTTCGGCACCGCCGACCCCGAAGGCGCCGACTTCCG
>JANYFB010000144.1 GCA_025362955.1 Akkermansiaceae bacterium | reverse complement strand
ACGCGTCCAGCGATCACTTCTGCGAGTTGTTCTTCCCCTTCCTCACGGAGAAAGTCGCAGTAGTTTGAAGCGACGGCTTCCAAATCAGGAAAATAGTCCGGGCCGAGCGCTTCGTAGCCTGCCAGGGATTTTTCAAAATGTCGGCGGGCCCAAGAACGGTCGCCGGTGTTGAGCAGGGCAAGTGCGAGATTGTTATGCGATTGAGCAGTGTCCGAATGTTCCTCGCCGAGAAGGTTGCGGCGGGTTTCCAAGGCGATCATGTGCATTTCCCGGGATTGCTCGAAAAATCCTGCGGCCTGATAGAGTGCGCCAAGATTGCTGGAAACCGTAGCAGTTTGCTCGTGGTCCTGGCCGAGCTGGGAATGGAGGATTTCCAAAGCCCTGAGGAAGTGGGATTCGGCTCCATCGTGATCGCCGTTTGCCTTGGAAATGAAACCAAGATTGTTCGACATGGCGGCGATGTCTAGCAGCAGCGGGGGCTCGTTCCGCTCGAAGAAGTCAATGGCACGAAGCCAATGGCCGACAGCCTTTTCTTCCAGATCGAGACTATCGTAAGCTGCGCCGAGAGCGGCGTGGAGCCTTCCCACTTGGTCGAAACGATCCGGGCGTTCTTGCAATTGGTCGATCGCTTGGCGGTAGTCGTCACGCGACAAATCAAACTCTCCCAGCTCGCGATAAATATCCCCGCGGATTTCGAGCGCGGAGGCGAAGGCGTCGATGCTATCAAGATTGGGTCCGAGAGTGTGCTGGGATTTTTCCACTGCTGCGGAGGCGGCATGAAGCGCCTCGTTGAGGTTTCCAGCGGCGCGTAAAGATTCGACGCGATCTTGAAGAATGCCAATAAGGGTAGCAGTTGGGGAGTCCATAATGTGTCGGGATTGAAGCTATTATCGGTCAAATATGTCCGCTGACGAGAGGAAATCACGCGTGGGGCAAAAGTCTTTCCATCAAGTCGTCGCGGGAAGCGGGCAATTGGCCGAGTGCGTCTTTGAGAGAAACGGCGGCTTCGTGTTGACTGTGTGATATGCCAAGGAGGCGGGCAAGCTCGGTTTCAAAGTGGCGGAGTGCCCGCAGGCTTGGAGGAGTGAGGTTCAAGTGGTCAAGCACGCGCTTCAGTAAATCATGCAAATCGGGCTCCGGATGCTCGGGCTCAACGGCCGATTCCAGCAGCTGGCAACAATAGGCGGCAAGCAAGGTCGAGGTGTAACCCCGTCGCAGTCCCTCCCGCCATTGCCGAATGGCGACCTCCCGCAGCGAATGAAGCTCCCCACGCCGCGCTCTGCTGAAGGTGATCTCCCCGCCGAAAAATAGGTCGAGCTGGCCAGTAAATGGACTCTTCGCCCGCTTGGCTCCCTTCGCCACCGTCTTGATGAGGCCGTGCGCTTCAGTGAACCAATGGACGATCAAACTCGTTTCCGTCAGGCGGGTGAGTCGGGTCACGATGGCATCCGTGGAGGGCACAAGGCAACCCTCGGAAATTTTTTCATCAAAGGCGATGGCGGAGTGATCCATGGCGGGAAAAATGCTACACCCTCGTGGGTCACGAGGGTGGGAAATTGCGAAAATAGTGCCGAAATGGTACATTGACCAATTCGAAATTCCCACATGAGATTCAGGTTTTCTTTCCCCTAACAGCGATTTTTGTTTTTTGAAGATCATCCGGTCAAATCAATCGTGGCGTGTTGTCGAGTCGTTCTCGGGCGTGAACTTTTGCCTTGAGCGGCTAGCCTTGGGCAAGGGCTACAGCGTGGAGGCCGTGCGTCACACCTTAGGCTGTAGCAGCCGATATCTTCATACGGTATTTATGCGCGACATCGGCCTGCCACCGAAACAATGGATGAATCTGGAACGGATGGTCGTTGCGCGGCGTAAACTTGAGGGCGGCAAACCGCCAGGAGAGGTCGCGGGGGAACTGGGCTTCCAATCCGTGCATACATTTTACCGCGAGTTTGAAAAAATGTATCAAACCACGCCTGATCATTTTCAAGCAGATCGAATCATTTTCGATCCGTCTAACGAGAGCGAACGTCTGGGCAAGCCTAACAGCAAGGGATCACTTGTCCGATAGCTTCGCGCCCGCGACAGGCGTGCTATTTCTTGGGAATCGTCAAGGACTGGCCAGGCCGGATGAGAGTTCCGGAAATGCCATTTTCGCGTTGGATCGCGGAGACAGAAGAGCCTGTGCGGCTGGCGATGGCCGATAGGGAATCCCCCGCCTTCACTACGTAGTGGGAAGACTTCGGCTTGGTTTTTTCCTTGGACGCGACCGACTTGGATTTGGACTTCACGGCTGGCTCGGGCTCCGTTTTTTCGACGTGACGCTTGGACTTGACCACGACCGGCTCGGATTTTTCAACCGGATGCTTGGACTTGACGACCACCGGCTCGGGCTTTTCTACCGGGTGTTTGGGCTTGGAAATCACTTCGGTATGAGAAATGACAGGAGGTGGCCGCGATACATTCGCTGGCGGCAGAGGGTTTGAATTTTGGGGCGGTTGGTCGTTTGCAGCAATCTCAGGTAAGTGGTCGGATTTAGTATCATGGGGAGACGAGGTGCCGCCACTTTTTCTCCACTTGGAAGGGTCATCCGCCCATTCCTCATGATATCTACCAGCACTGTCAAAAGGTCCTGTCACCGCTTGGGGGCCGCTGCCGCCACCGGTTCCACTGTTTCCGCAGCTTGAGAAGGTGAGGGCGAGAGCGCAACCTGCGGAAATCCAAAGAACCGGTTTCATGCAGCAATCATGAAGCATCGTGCGGATTTGGCAAACATTGTTAATCGGACTGAATCATTTTTTCGCGACATACAATGATCCATGTGGCGAACAAAAGATTCGATCTTGCACCGGAAGCACGCAGATGGCAGGAAGGCAGCGCAGAGACGTGAGGGGGCATTAGCTCAGTTGGTAGAGCGCTTCGTTCGCAATGAAGAGGTCAGGAGTTCGAATCTCCTATGCTCCACGCCTCGCAGTGGTTATTTGCCGAAGAGGCCGTCCAAGCTGCCTAAAACGCCGCCCATCTCTGGGGCTTTTCCGGCGAAAATATCGTCGATCATGCCGTGGTATGAATCGGGAATTTTTGATTTCACAAATTCCGCGACGGTGGAAATCACTTGCCCTGCCATTTCCTCACTGAGGCCCAGCGAGGTGAGTTTCAATTTTAATTCATTCATGGTTCCATGGGGTTTGAAAAATACCGGGAACAGGACTCGAACCTGCACACCTTGCGATACTAGATCCTAAATCTAGCGCGTCTACCAATTCCGCCATCCCGGCTTTCGAGGGAGAATTTACCGGGACTGACGCGCGGGGCAAGCCTTCAATGCAAGCCGGGCGGATTGATGAAAAACCTCGGCCTCGCGCGCAAAAAATGTCCTTTTCCCAACACGAAATTTTCAAGAACGTCGGCTGAATGAATGGCCCATCACTCGTGACTCCCGTGAAATGTTTCGTTTTTTTCACGCTGTTCCTGCTCTTGTGCTTGAGCCAATCCCTGACGGCTGCCGACTGGACAAATCCCATCATTCCGCAGCGCGCCGATCCGCACGTCTTCTTGCATAGCGACGGCTTTTACTATTTCACCGCCACCTGCCCCGAGTATGATCGGATCGAGCTGCGCCGTGGCCACAGCCTGGGTGAGCTTGCCACGGCGGAGGCCAAGGTCGTCTGGAAAATGCACGCCAATGGTCCCATGAGCCACCACATTTGGGCACCGGAAATTCATAACATCGGCGGCAAGTGGTATCTCTATTTCGCTGCAAGTCGTGCCGATGCTATTTGGGAAATCCGCATGTATGTCCTTGAAAACCCGTCGCCGAATCCGCTCGAAGGGAAGTGGATTGAGAAGGGCCAAATCAAGATGAATTGGGAGTCGTTCACTCTTGATGCCACCACTTTCGAGCACCACGGCAGCCGCTACCTCGCGTGGGCGCAGAACGCGCCGAAAACCAAGGGGACCAGCCTTTACATCGCAAAAATGGACACCCCTTGGTCGATCACTGGCACTCAGGTGATGATTTCCAAACCCGAATTCGGTTGGGAAACTGTGAAATACAATGTCAACGAAGGCCCGGCTGTGCTCCAGAAAAATGGCCGGGTTTTTATGACTTACTCCGCTAGCGCTACCGATGCAAACTACTGCCTCGGCCTGCTCGTCGCCAAAGACGATGCCGATCTCCTCGACCCGAAATCTTGGATCAAATCGCCCGCGCCAGTGTTCAAAACCGACCCCCGCGCCAAGCAATTCGGCCCCGGCCACAATGCCTTCACCACCACCCCGGATGGCAAGACGGACATTCTCGTCTATCACTCCCGCAACTACGAGAAAATCGTGGGCGATTCCCTCCTCAATCCCGACCGCGCCACCCGTGCCCAAGTGCTTCATTGGAAACCTGACGGGATGCCGGATTTCGGCACGCCGGTGGCCGACGGACCATTGCGTTAGATTTCAATCTCCAGCGCCAGGCGATGAAAATCTGCGGGAGATGCATTTTTGTTAGGTTGGTTCCAGGAAATTTCGAGAACATGGAAACTCCCGCCGAGGTGGGCGGGGTGAGTGAGGGTTTGGAATTGACGGAGTGCGGCGGCATCGGGGTTTCCCTCTTGGGTAAGCAGCCAATCCCGGCCGATTTCTGTTAGCCATGCACCTTGAGTCTTAAAGAGAAGCGGCAGGCATCCGAGAGCGAGCGCCGTTTCAGCGACTGCGGTGAAATCGACGTGCGCGGTGATGTCGATCTCGCCGGGAGTGGCGAGCGGATTTTGTGCCGCGCGGTGATGGGAAAAAGTCCGCAAAGTTCCCTTGGTGCGATCCGGATGATAGTATTCTGGCCGGGCGAAGCCGTAATCTGGCCACACTAGCAGGCCGGAAGTGAGGGCGCAGGTCAGGGGCGCGAGAAACCCATGGAAATCCGAACGAATTTCCGTGCGGTATCCCACTGGAAAATCGTCGCCTAACAGCGCGAGTGCTCCTCGCAGCTCCGAGGCAACCAACACCGGAACCGTCTCCCAACCAAACTCACCGTTGGATCCGTTAGTGACCCTGCATTCGCACCAGCCATCGGCGTTACGCTCAACGACGTGAAATGGCAGCGCGTCCAGCAATTCATTTCCGAAAGCGACTCCCGGGAGTGGTTCCGCAGCGAGTTCACTGGCATCGCGGATAAAGGAAATTTTGTCCCGAAATACCGCGAGCTTCTCCCGCTGGGCCGCTTGCAAGATGGGTAGCGGCTCGGGGATTGCATATTCGAGGGAGGAAAACGCCCCTGAATTTAGCCGGGCCAGTGCGCCAAGAATGTCTGCTGCTAGAGTGCCATCGTGAGCACCGCACTCGATGATTCTCCAGCGCGCCGGCGAGCCGGATTCCTGCCATTCGCGGAGAAATCGCCGGGCCAGAAGCTCGCCATAAAGCGGCCCCACGCTCACGCTCGTGAAAAAATCACCGCCACGCCCGACTTGGCGGGTCTGTCGTGCGTAATAGCCGAGCGTCGGTTCATACAAGGCGGCTGCCATGAAATCGGGAAAAGCCATGGGGCCGTCGCGTTCGATTCGGTCGCGTAAAATCCCCCCCAACGAAGGGGTTGCGGGGCACGCTGCGGTGGGATAGCCTCGCGCCCGCGTGACCGCTGGAAGTGGCGGTGATGAATCCTGATCCGGCATGGCAACAACTCAAAAATCGAATCGCAAGAAAAGCACCAACCGCTGGTTCTTCAAGCGCAAAGGCTTTTGGTTGGGTGTGCTGTTGCTGGGGTTGATCGGTTGTGGCGCGGGCTGGTTATTTGTCGAAGCCTACACGCGAGAGTATCGCCAACGCGCGGCGACCTACGATCTCAAGCGTATCAACGACCTGGAGGAGCCAAGCATCATCTTGGATCGGAATGGCAAGGAAATCGGCCGGATTTTCGTCCAGAACCGGAGTGTGATTCCAATCGAGCAAGTTCCCGAAATTTTTATCCAGGCGCTCCGTGCGGGAGAAGACTCACGCTTTCTAACTCATCATGGCGTGGACTACATCGGGGTCGGTCGTGCCATCCTGCTCAATGCCCGTGGGGGCAACCAAGGGGCGAGCACGATCACCCAACAGTTAGCTCGGAATGCTTACAATCTCAAGGAAGAGGCGGTGATTCGGAACGAGTCCACCATCCAGCGGAAATTGGTCGAAGCCTTCCTCGCACGGCGGATCGAAGATCGCTACTCGAAGCGGGAAATCCTAAACTTTTATCTCAACCGGATCTATTTCGGCAGCGGTTTCTACGGACTCCGCTCCGCCGCACTCGGTTACTATGGCAAGGAGCCGATGGATCTGGAGGTTCAGGAATGTGCCTCGCTGGTGACTCTCATTAAAAACCCTAACGTCCGCTCGCCGCTGAACAATCCGGACGTCAACCGCAACGGCCGCAACTATGTGTTAGCGCGGATGCGCGAGGAAAAAATGATTTCCTCCTCCGATCTCGCCCGCCTCAAGGAATTGCCGCTCGGCTTGAATTCACAGCCCTTGCGCCGCGGCACCACGCACCTTTATGAAAGGATTGCCGATGCCGTCGGTCGGGCGCTCGGCGAGGACGCGCTTGCCTCCGGGAAATTCACGATCCACACCACCATCCTTGCGGAAGCACAGAACGCCGCGCAGAAAGCGTTGTTAGACAGCCTGGCAAAAGCGGAAGCCCATCCCGGATATCAACATCAAAAATACCAGGACTATCATAAAAATAGCAACAAACCCGCCGAGTATCTGCAGGGCGCGGTGCTGATGATGGACCACGAAACAGGCGAGGTTCTCGCCCACGTTGGCGGTCGGGATTACGCGCAAGTTCCCTATGATTTCATCGAGTCCGGCAAACGCCCGCTCGGCACCGCATTTTTCCCCTACATCTACGCCGCCGGACTTAGCGGCAACCAAAGTCCTGCGACCCTCGTCGAGGACGAACCGATGGACAACCGCGCGGTGATGATCGACGGGCGGGAAGGCATCCTCGGCGAATGGGGCATGGAAGTCTCGTCCCCGGTTTACGAGGGTAAAATCACGGCGCGCGAGGCTTTGGAAAATTCGAAAATCGCTGCCACCGTCCGTTTCGCAGGGCTAACAGGCTTACAGCGCGTTGTCGATACCGGCGTCGCCTTCGGCCTACCGCTGCAAAAAGCCGAACTTCTCCCACGCCTCGCAGTGGGCTTCGAGGAGGTCTCGATGAAACAAGCCGTCAAAGCGATGACGGCATTTCCCCTAGGCGGCATGGCTGGGCCAGACGGGCTGATCTATCTGGACCGGGTAGAAAATTCGGCGGGCCGCGTGGTCTATCGCCGCGTGCATTCGGCCGCTCCCCCTCGCCGGATCATTGATGCTGCGACGGCGTGGCAAGTCCACAGCATGATGGCGGGCTCGCTTTATCGGGGCAGCTCGAAGGGCGTGCTCGATGGCCTCGCCGAGAAGCCGTTCAACGGAGCAGGAAAGGGCGGCTCCACCCATGATTTCGCGGACTCCTGGTTTATCGGTTACAACAAGCGGATCACCTGCGGCGTGTGGACCGGGTTTCTGCTAGGAAATGGCGATGCGATCTATCCGGGAGCCTTCAGCCGAGATCTTGCGTTGCCGGTGTGGCAGGCGGCGATGAATGCGGCGGCGCCCTCCTTCGGCGGGGACAAGCTACCTCCTCCGGCCAGTGTCGTCGAGTTAGCCGTTTGCACCACCTCAGGCCAACGTGCGACCCAGTTTTGCCAAGAGCATGTGGAAGATGTGAAAACCGGCTCCCTCCGCTCGCGCTCGACTGCGGTGCCCGAATATTTCCGCAGGGGCACGGAAAATCTGCCATTTTGCACCGTCCATTCGGGAGCCTTGGGAGAAGGAATTTCCCCTAACAGCGCGATTCTGAACATGCCCGCGCTGGACGCCGTCCCCATCCGCCCGAAAGAACCCGTGCTCATCGGCAACGATCCCTATCACACCGAGGTGCCTAGCTTCGCCGCGATTTCCGCAGAGGCCGGCTTTGTTAGGCGCCGCACCAATGTCTTGGACAGCCTTGATCTCGGTGCCGTCGAAGAAGGAATCCCGCTGAAGCGCCCGGCGCGCATTCAGATCGACGACGACTGAGGTGGGGAAAAATATTACGCCATCTTGGAAAGCGCCAGTTGCCATCCGATCAGTAAGCTGATACCCGTTTTCTCAATGGGTCAAAGCACGCCGCAACTTGAATTCCGCTGGACCTCATGGTTCCGGGTTTTGAAGACCCCGGAGGTGACACGGACCAAGCTGGTGCGGGATGACGGAGGTCTAACTGCATGGTGCGCGGAAGCCTCGAAAGCACTTTCTCTAGCGGAACTTGCCCGCAAAGTCCGCGTGTCCTGGAACCCGCGGATGCAGACGACGGCGGGCCGCGCTTGGTGGCCTGACCGGGCAATCGAGCTGAATCCCAAGCTCAAGGAATGTGAGCCGGATGAGCTTTGGCGCACCTTGAAACACGAACTCGCCCACCTCGTCGCCTACGAGCGCTGTGGTCGCCGCCGCATCGACCCCCACGGCCCGGAGTGGCAAGCTGCGTGTGTGGATCTGGGCATTCCCGGCGAGCAACCGTTTCACACGCTGCCCTTCAAGCGCCGCCGGATGAAACGCAAGCATTCCTATATTTGCTCTAACTGCTTTGCCGTCATCCACCGCGTCAAGCCGATCACCAAGGCCGTCGCTTGTTTTGAATGCTGCAGGAAATTCAACAACGGCACCTATCACGACCGGTTCCGCCTGATCAAAAATAAGCCGTGATTTTTTTCAATCACGATCCGCCACAAACAACGTGTGCGTGAATCGCTTGGCCTTCGGATACGCCTTCGCCGGGATGCACTCCACATGCTTGAACGCACCTGCCAGAGCGCGGGCGAACGAGCGATCCGGATGCGCGGACCAGAAAATCACGCGGCCTTCCGGGCGCAGCGCATTCTTGATCCGGCCAATTCCCGGCGGGGCGTAGAGTCGCTCGTTGCCCTTTTGGACAAACGGGTCCGGGCCATTGTCCACATCGAGCAAAATCGCGTCATACCTGTCATTCCCACAACGGTCGATCATTTCGTAAACATCGCGGACATGGATTTTCACCCTCGGATCGTCCAGCAGGCGGCCATTCACTTCGGATAGAAATTCACGATTCCAAGCCACCACCTCGGGAAGCAGTTCGGCCACCGCCACGACGGCATCTTCCCCCGTTAGAGCGAGAACCCGCTTGAGCGTGAAGCCGAAGCCCAGACCGCCGATGAGAACCCGCGGCTTGGGCGGCAGCCGGGCGCAGGAAAGCTCGGCCATTTGCTCCTCAGAAGAAGACGCCGTGGTGCTCATCAATTGCAGCCCGGCGACTTTGAGGAAATGCTCGCCGTCATGCTCGTGCAGAGTAAGCCGGGCACCATCAGGAGTCGTGCAAATGGCGAGGGTGTGGGTGATTTTCATGCAGTCACAGAGTATCGAGTGGGCTCCGCACGTTTCCCGGCCTCGCCTCTAGGTAGCCCATCGTGGTCTCCAGATGAGCATGCCCCAGCACCGCCTGCAAGTCCCGCGCCGCCGCACCCGCGTGGTGCGCGTGCGTCGCGAAGGTGTGACGCAGGATCTGCGGCGTGACTTTCACCGAGAGGCCCGCTTTATCCGCCGCTTTTCGCACCGCCCTTTGCACATTCACCTCATGCATCCGCCACCGCACTTGCTCGCCGGTCCTTGGGTGGGCGATGGCCTTCGCGGTCGGAAAAACCCACGCCCAACTTGGGTCGAATCTCGCCTTCGAATTTTTCTTCGCTAGCAGACCCGGCAGCGCCACCGGTAATCCCGCGTCGGCATCTCCCTTTGCGATCACCTGTGCCACCCGCAATTGCGCGGTCATCGCCTCCCTCAGACATTCCGGTAGCGAAATGACCCGGTCTTTGTTTCCCTTAGCAGCGCGCACTACGATATGTCCTGCCTGCACATTCACATCCTTGACGCGCAATTCCAGCGGCTCCGTCACCCGCAAGCCGCAGCCGTAGAGTAAATGAACGACCAGCCGTGTCGGATACCCCGCGTGATCCTCCATCGCACCTAGCAGGCCTCGCGTTTCATCCGCCGTAAGTGCCGTTCGCACCGTCACAGGACGGCGCACCCGCAGCGCATCTATATTTCCCAAGGGAGTCCCTAGCACTTGCCCGTAGAAGAAAATCAACGCATTTAGCGCCTGGCTCTGCGTCGCCGCCGCCACTCCCCGCTTGGCAGTTTGGGTCAGAAACTCTCCCGCCTTCTCCTCGCTCGTCCAGCCCGCAGGAAAGGCCAGCAACGCCCTGCTATACGACTGAATCCATATCGCATAAGATTTCTCAGTCGCATAGCTGAAATGCTTCCGGCGGCATACATCCGAGAGTTTTTGCAGGATTTCGTCGATTTTCATGAGCCGCCAGTCGTAGAGCAGGGATGCCTGCTCTACGACAAAAATATTTTCCAGCCGATTCCGTTGGAATTTGCGAAAATTCCTCGCCATCAGCCGCTGCCCGCTCTACGACTGGTGCGTGCGATTGCCAACCCTTCAGCCCCGCGCCAACTCCCGCAGAACGGCACTTTCCGCAGGTCTTACTATACGACTGGGAAAATCCGCCAGTCGTATAATAGGAAGTTAGGCGTT
>JANYFB010000112.1 GCA_025362955.1 Akkermansiaceae bacterium | reverse complement strand
CATCGACGGCACCGATCTCTACGCCCTCGGTCGCCGCGAACAGGCGAGATTTCGCAACCAGCGCATCGGCTACGTATTTCAAAACTACCACCTGCTGCCGGAGCTGACAGCACTCGAAAATGTCGCCGTTCCCGGTGCCATCTCGGGAAAGGACAGCACTGCGGAGGCTCGCAAAGCGTTGGAAACCGTCGGCCTCGGTGATCGCACGGACCACCTTCCCGCCGAGCTATCCGGCGGCGAGCAGCAGCGGGTTGCCATCGCCCGGGCCATTGTCAACGAGCCGAAAGTCCTCTTCGCCGACGAGCCAACTGGCAATCTGGATTCCGCTAACAGCAATGAAATTATGCGCATTCTCCTGGATCTTGCCACCGAGCACGGCGTCACGCTAGTCGTCGTTACTCACGATCAGAATCTGGCAAAAGTCGGCGACCGCACTCTGATTATCAAGGATGGCTCGATTCACGGAGCGCCGACATTAAACGTCGTTTGATTCGATTTAGCGCTTGCGGCGATAACAGAACACTACCGCGCCTAGGACGAGCGAGTAGAGCACGGTCGGCTCGGGCACGGCTGCGACGGCGATGGCTGCACCCGTGTTTTCGTAAGCCCACTCGCGAATCAGGCCAGTGCTTCCGGTGTTGGATAGCACGACGCGCATCCAGCCGTAAAAAGGACCAGCGCTCGAATTGGTCGTGAACTTGAATCCAATATAGCCCTCGCTGCCGGAAGCGAACTGCCCGACACCATTTCCGACATGATCGGAGGAGCCACTGAAACCGCCGGTGTAAGTGCTGGCGAAAATGCTCGATCCGCCAACCGTCTGACCGGCGGTCAGATCCAGCACCGGAGCATCCAGAATGACTGTGGCCGTTACCGGATGGAAGTTGGCGCTGTCGGCAATTCCTTCCCCGCCGAAGAAGGCGTTAAAGTCCCAGCCGGGGGCTTCCTCCGCCACGGTGCCGCCGCCGTCAATGTCCAGATAGATGCCGGTGAAATCAGTGGTGATTACGATGTCCCGCAGCCCGCTGGAAATGATGGCCGCGTGTGAAGTGGCAGCCATCACCATGGACGGGAGAATGAATGAAAGAGCTTTCATGATAATGATAAGCCGGGGATCGGAATTAGTGAGTGGAGCTGATTCCCACGCGGAAAAAGCGGGCTTTTTTCCCGGCGGCGAAGAAGGGGTATTTTATACTAACCGCTTCGACCTCGCCGCCGTCCGCGATGACGGTGGGTGTGGTGGTGCTGGTGACCCAGGTAGTCATGTCACCGCTGAACTGAGGTGTATAAACAAGACCCGCTTCGGTGGCGTCTTTCCGGCGGATATAAATGACACGGAAGTCGGTGCCATTCGTGGTAGTCTGATACCACGGAGCGGGTGTGCCGCGTTTGGTGAGAACGGCACCGGGAACATTTACTTCCGCAAAGGCATTATCATTCACGTTCGGATTCAGGCCAAAGGCGAATTCCAATAGGTTCGACAAACCATCCGCGTCCGAACTGCTGGCGGCATCGTTTACATATCGATTCAAACCGTTGGCGATTTCATAAGCATCGCTGATCCCGTCGCCATCGGTGTCGGCGGCACCTTGTTTGATCATGGTGAATGTGTCTGGTTGGCTGCCGTTCTCGCGGACGAAGGTGGCATCTAGGCGGGTGCCGTTCACGTCAAGCACGAGAGAGCCGAGATTGTTGAGACTGATGAAATGGGCGGGATGATTAAGCGAGCCGCCGCTGATCTGGCCGGATGATCCGGCGACTGCATAAACAGCGCCGAAGTGATCGCGCGGACCGGTGAGTGGCTTGATGTAGGCTCCATTGCCCGTCGGACGACCATCGCCCGCGTTTTTCTTCATCGAACTGGTGAGGGTGGTCGAGAGTCCGTAGTGGCCGTCCAGCAGATAGGACCGTTCGTAGCAATGGCTGTGGCCGCAGAGCACGAGGTCCACTCCGCCGTTTTCCAGGATGGGCAGGATGTTGGTCCGCATTTCGATTAGCTCAGTCTCCGTATCGGAGTTATGGGATCCTTTGGTGTAGGGCGGGTGGTGGAAAAACGCGACGATCCAGGTGGCGGTGGTGGAGGCCAGGTCGTTGGTTAGCCAAGTTGCCATCGCACCGGTGGCGGAACGGCTGGCAGTCATGGAATCAAGGCTGATGAAATGAATGTTTCCATAGTTGAATGAATAGTAATGCTCAGTACCCGAGGCCACGCCGCCGCATTCACCAGAAGTAGGAAATGTATAAATATCGAAGTAAGGATAGGTATTCACGAAAGATGTGGACTGGTTGGTCTCGTGGTTCCCAAGGCAGGACCAGAACGGCGTCTTTTTCAGCATGGTGCCGTAAATGTTGAACATGCCTGCCTGGAACTCGCTATCCAGTCCGCTGTTATACGCGTTGTCACCGAGTTGGAGCACCATATTAGGCGTCCGGCTGCCGGTCCATGTATAGAAGGCGTCGCGCACTGCGGTCTGGTTGGAACTGGCGGTGCCAGCATCACCAAGCACCCAAACACGGGTGTTGGCAGCGGTTCCGACCACGGGTGGCGTGGTGAAGGTCGTCGTGGCATCGCCAATCAGCGTGTCAAACGCGGAGCCGACGCTGTAGAAGTAAGTGGTGTTAGGGCTGAGGCCGGTGAGGTCGATCACATGGTCCGTCGTGGCCGATGCTTCGTTCACCGTGTTGGCGAGGCTGCCAACGGTGGTGCCATATTTCACGCGCCCGGTGATGGCTTGGCTGCTGCGCCAACGAACGGTCATGGCAGTGGGACGGGCCATTTGCAAATAAGGGCCGCGTGCCAAGGTCCCGCTGCCGGGGGCGGCATTGACGGTTATGCTGACCGCGCTGGAAGTGGTGGTGTTGGCATCGCTGTCGGTAGCTCGGGCCGTAAGGCTGTAGGTTCCCGTGGCGACTCCTGTCCAGGAATACATATAAGGCGCGGAGGTAGCTTCACCCAGCTTGGTAGCTCCATTGTAGAACTCGACCTTGGAGACTGTGCCATCACTATCGGCTGCGTTTGCGGTGATAGTGATCGTCGCAGGTGCGGTGAAACTATCAGTGGCGAGTGGTGCAGTTAGAGAAACCGTGGGCGAGGCTCCGACCTGCGCGGCGGTGGCGATTAGCGAAACATTGTCCAGGCCGACGATTTGGTCCGCCGAGGTAGCTACCGCATTATCATCCACCCAACGGAGGAGAAGTGTGGAACCCGCACCCCATGTGCTGTTCAACGCGATATCTGTCGGCGACACGGTCGTCGCGCCGGTGGTATTCGGAACGATAACGCCGGTCGGTCCCGCGAGCGTCGGATTCAACGTTGCGATGTTGGTCCACGTCGTCCCGTTATCGAGACTGTAGAAAACCCAGTAGCCGGGCAATTCGTTCGCCGTGCCCGCAGCCGTGAAACGTCGGGTGTCGTAGCCGAGTCGGATCGCTGTGACGCCGGAGGAACCGGTATTCGTGACACTCCACTGGAGGGCGACGCCTTCTGTCGTGGTGGGAGAGGTGCCAAGAGCGCGATCTGAGGTGGAGGTGCTGAGGGCGAAGTTGTAACCCTGCGTGGCGCTCTTGGTATTGGTCAGATCAAAGGTCGTGGTTGGAATGAGTGTGGCGTTGGCGGTGCCGCCGCTGACATCCGTGGCCAGGATGGAGGAAACCCAGGTCGAATTCGTGCCGACAGTATAACCATAGAACGACCAACCACTCGGCAGCGCGGTGCCTGCGGTTCCCATTGAATCAAAATTCTGCGAGAATGATACCGGCGCGGCCTGGACATTGATCGGAACCGTGGTGGACGTGGTAACTCCGCCGTCGTTGTCAGTTGCCTTGGCTGTTAATGTGTAATTGCCGACGGCGACGCTGCTCCAAGTATAACCATAGGGTGCGGTAGTCGATTCACCGAGTTTTGTCGCGCCGTTGAAGAACTCCACCTTGGACACCGTGCCATCGCTGTCTGACGCGCTTGCGATGATGGATATATTCCCGGCGAAAACAACCCCGGATGCAGGAGTGGTGATCGCTACGGCGGGTGGCACGTTGTCGGGATTATTGACAATGACATGAAGTGGACTTGAAACGGTCGAAGCACCGTTATCATCAATCGCTTTTGCGGTGAGGTTATAGCTTCCGGTATAAACATTGTTCCAGAAGAACTGGTATGAAGGCACGCTCGTAGATTCACCGATTTTTGTCCCGTTAGCATAGTATTCCACCTTGGCGATGGTGCCATCGGTGTCGGCGGCATCCGCCGTCATATAGATACTGGCGGGGGCATTGAAGACTTCCTCGGGATCTGGCTCCGTCAGCGCGACGGTGGGTGGCGCGTTGGTCACCGTCACGGTCACCACGCTGGAAATGGCATCCAAGCCGGAGTTGTCGGTAGCAACCGCTGTCAAGGGATGACTGCCGGGAACCGGATTCACCAAGTTGAACGAGTAAGGCGCGGTGCTGTCTTCACCCAGTTTTTTTCCGGCATCGAAAAACTCCACTTTGGAAATCGTGCCATCGCTATCGGTGGCAGTTGCGGTGATGGAAACGGTGCTGTTCAACGGATAGGCGCTCCCGTTTGTCGGAGAGTCGAGCGTGATGGTCGGGGCGGCTGGTGCGGTAGTGGAAAAGCGGTTAGTCGCGGTAGTCGTGGTGTTGATTCCGTCATTGGAAGTGGCATACCATTCGTAGTTCTTTCCCGCTTCGAGACCGGTCCAGCTCAGGCTGGCGGTGGTGCCACTGGCCGGGACATTCACCGTTCCAAGCGGAATCCATGCGGTGACTGATGACTGCATGTTATATGTCAAATCATAAGCGGCTGTCCATGATGGGACGGAGTCGCCAGCCACGACGGCGCGGTCAAGCGTGGGCGAGTAGGACTCGACGTGGATTTGATTCAAGCTCGGGCGGAATGTCAGCTTGCGGAGGAAGCCGTTGCCGCCGTTCTTGATTTCCTGATAGTCGGAGAGGATCGAGTAAACAGTGCGGCCCTGATAGGTATCCGAGCGGAAGCCCTCACCATTGACGTGGCCGCAGAGCATGAGGAACAGGTTGGGGTTGTTTTTCAGCGTGTCGTAAATCGCTTGGCCCTGGGTGCTGAAACTCGCTGGATTTCCGGTGTTGATGATCCAGTGGCTGGTGATGATGGCGCGGCGATTTGGATAGACCTTGAGCAAGGCGTCCGCCCAATCAAGCACCGCCTGATAGTTGCTGACGGCGCGGGCGTCATATTCCATGTGGACGATGATGAAATCTAGGCCGCCGGAACTGAAGAGTTCATAGTTGTTGGTATTTGCTTGATAGTTTGGTGCCGGATCACTGGTAAGCGTTCGTTTCATCCCGTAGTGGCCACCAAAATACGGGCGGCTATTCCAGCGGGTGAAGTTGAAATACTTAGTATAGAAATTGGTAACTCCACCGGCATCGGCGACAGGTTGCTGGTCATGGTTTCCAGGAGCCACGCCCCATGGAATGCCGTGGGCGCGGAGGGTGCTGGCCGGGTTTTCCAGACGCGACATGGCACCATCCGCCACGATCCATTCGCTCTCTAAGGCATCACCGTTTTCCGCGATGTCTCCCATGTGGCTGACGAAGGGGATATTTAAGGTATCGCGGTTGTTCACGATCCATTGGGTCTGCGCATTGTAGATGGAGGAATTCGCTCCAGTATCGATCGTGGCATTCCCGGTGCTGGAAGGATTGCGATTGGTATTTTCCGAATAGTATTGGGTATCAGGAATAGCAATGAAGGTGAAATCTGAACCCGCGACCGCAGGCGTCGTTACTCGACCAAAGAAATTCACGGTCTGTGCGTCGCCTTCGTTATCTGCCAAGCCGAGGTTCAAGGTCGTAGAAGCACCGATGCCCGTGGCGTTGTTCGCAGGAGAGGAAACGGTGACAACCGGTGGCTGGTTCGGATTGGAAATCACATTCACGGTGACCACAGAAGATGAAGTTGAAACGCCGAGATTATCCGTGGCGAGAGCAGTTAGTGAGTAGGTGCCGGCCGCAGCACCTGCCCATGAATAAGTGTAGGGAGGAGCGGCGGATTCGCCGAGTTTCGTGGCTCCATTGAAGAACTCGACTTTCGCAACCGTACCATCGCTATCAGCAGCCGTAGCGGCGAGATTGATTGAAGCGGGGAATATTACGTTACTACCCGATATGGGCGCAGTAAGCGAGATGGTGGGGGGGGCATCTGTTACCGCCGGAGCACCACTGACCCAAAGCGGGGTGTTAGCGACGGTGCCGCTTGGAGCGCCTGACACAACGCCTCCGATGCTGCTTCCTGTACCTTCATTCATGCCATAGCAAGCGAGCAGTCCGGTGGTAGAGGCTGTGATTTCTGAACTCCGCGTGGCATTGATTTGTGTTAGCGAGCGTGCCACGTTCCAAACGCGGGCTTCGTCGATCACACCTTGGAAGAATCCGGCTGCGACTCCTGTCGAAGTAAATGCGGAGCCGATTCCGAAATGCTGGATACTATCGTTACGGGGGGTTGCACCCGTCGGATTGGTGAACGTGGAATCGAGCACTCCATCAAGGTAAAGATTCCATGTGAAGGTGCTTGTGTTATAGGTTGCGGCAGCATGGTGCCAGACATTGCTCGTGATCACGGTGTTTCCAAAAATGGGATAGTTTTGCCCGGCGGTGATTCCAGGAGCTCCGGCCTGCGCTTCAAAATCGGCGCAGAGTTTGTTGCTTACTGAATCGATGCCGAGGAAATAGTTGCAATCCACGTTGCTGGCTTCCGCCTCGCCGCGCCCCTTGGTGACGAGGGGAATGGCATTGGTGGCTCCGCCATTGCCGGTGGTGGTAGTTGCTCCTGTGCCGGTCCGCTGGAACCAGCACTCGATTGTAAAGCTGCTGGCTCCCAAAGTGCCGGTGGCAGCGCCCATGGTGGCGTATTGGGTTGCTCCGTTCATGAAGAGCGCGGTTTTGGAAGCATCGGTCGGCGGCGTTGCAATGCTGACGTTGTCGAGTCCGATCACTTGATCCGGCGACGATTGCTGGGCATTGTCATCCATCCACCGCAGAAGAAGGGTGCCGTTGTTAGCCCAGGTACTGCTGAGGCTTACCGAGGTGGGGGAAACCGTCGTAACACCTGTAGTGTTAGGAACGGTGGTAATGGTCGGGTTTGTCGCTGGGACGCTCGTCCATGTCGTGCCATTATCGAGGCTGTAAAATAGCCAGTAACCGGGTAACTCATTCGTCGCCGACCCTGCGGCAAAACGGCGGGTATCATAACGGATTTGAAGCGAATTGACCGCAGCGCCGCTGGTATTGGTTAAAGATAGCTGTAAGGCCACTCCCGCGCCGCTGGTGGGCGATGTGCCCAAGCTGCGATCCGCCGTGGCTGTGGTGGTGGCGTAGTTGAAACCATTGGTATTGCTGGACGTCGTGTAAGTTGTGAGCGCCGTCAATGCAGTTGTGACCGTGCCGCCGACCACGCCACTGGCGGGAATGGTGGATGTCCATGTTGCGCTGTTTGTTGAAAAGGCACCATAGACCGACCAGCCGGATGGGGGTGCGGTTCCAGCCGTCCCCATGGAGTCGAAATTCTCACTATAGAGACCAGGAAAATTGACCGCACGGGCGACCGGAATGAAGCCCGCGAGAAGTGCGAGCACGGGAATCAGGTATCGTTTCATTTGAAGGAGTCTGGGGATGGAGATAGGGTATCAGTGCTTGAAATCTCGGTTTCCGCCTGTCTGGCGAGAGCCACCATCGTGGGCTGGCCGCGCTGGAGATTAGGTAGGGAGTTAATGTGGTGGAGAATGGCCGACCATGCGGCGCGGGCTTCCGCACCACGTCCTGCTAGAGAGAGTAGTCCGGCACGTTTCGCCATCCAGACCTCGGGTTGGGGCGAGGTTTTCGCGAGGGCGTCCACACGGGAAATGGCGGCGTCGTATTGTGCGGCGGCTGTTTCCGTTTCCAAAGCGCGGGTGAGGAGCGCGGGATTTTCACCGAGGATTTTGATTTGGGTGTCGAGTGTCCGCATCGCCTCCTCGCGCAGGCCATTCGCTTCGAACGCGCCCACCGCTTCCAGCACCAGCTCAATTTCGGGCCTACCATTGCTCAATTGCAGGGCGGTCTGGTAGTCTTCTAGCGCGGAATCGGTTTGTTTTAATTGCAGCAGCAGACGGGCCCTAGCCGCATGTCCGCGAACGTGGTCGGGATGGGTAGTTAGAAAATCATCAAGCACTGTTTTGCCTTTTTCTAAATCCCCTTCACCCGCCCATGCCTGCCCACGGACGTAGCCGGTCGGGAACGCGCTCGGAGCGAGGAAATCCGCAGTATCGCAATCTTGCAGTGCTTGTTGGAACTCACCATCTGCTAGTAAAAGAAGGCTGCGCTGATACCAGAGTTTCCCATCACTTGGCGCGGCAGTGATCTGTTCGTTCGCACGCTGGCGCTCTTCCTCATGCACCGCACCCGGCGGGATTGGAATGGAGCGGCGGTCGGGCTGGTCTAGAATGGCGATGGCCTGATGCGCGCGCTCCGCTAACAGGCTCATTGAGTTCGAGCCGCGTTCGAGATTGGGGAGATTTTGTAAATGGGCAATGAGCGCCTGCCACGCGGCGCGGGACTCTTCTTTCTGTTGGGCTTGGGCAAGCAATTCCGCCCGTTTCGCCATCCAAGGCTCAGGGCGAGGCGCGGATTTTTCAATCGCCTCCACGCGGGTGAGTGCTAAATCGTAACGAGCGGCCTTCACTTCGATTTCGAGAGCCTTCATCATCAATGATGGAATTTCCCCCAAGCGCTCCACCCCAGCGTCCAGAATTCTGATCGCTTCATCCTCATGGCAATTTGCTGCCATTGCCGCTGCGGATTCTTGGATAAGATCCGGCTCGGCATTCGGAGTTTTTGATAGCGCGGTCCGATAGTCGGCCAGCGCCTCTTCGGTCCTCCCGAGTTTCAAAAGCACCCGTGCCCTTGAAGAATACCCACGGCCATGATCTGGAAAACGGAGAATGTGCGCGTCCAAGGCGGATCGGGCGTCTGTGAGTTTTCCGCTGAGTTCCAGCGCCAGCCCTTTTAAAAGCAGTGTGGGAAGCTTGCCGGGAGCAAGGCTCTCCGCTTTTTTCAAATCCTCCAAGGCTTGGACCGCATCTTCATGTTCGAGATTCAGAAAACCCCGTTGATACCACAAATTGGCGTCGTCCGGCGAATCCTCAATCTTCCTGTTCACCACCTCCATCAACTGGCTGTGAGTCCCGTGCGCCCGCAATGCCAACGGTGCAACGCACAGCAGCCCCACACCAACAAGGCAGAGGGTGTCTGTAAAACGGCGAATCGTGGGAAACACGATGGGGAAAAAACACATCCTCCCCCGATCCGGTCATCCTAACCGGTGACAAAAAACTCAGTGAGTATTTCGTCACTGATAGGGAATCCAAATCCGTTAGTCGGCACAAATCTCGTCACAAAGGCTGCGGCGCCAGTGCCTCTAACCGCTCCAGCAGGGGCGGATGCGAATAATCCAGCCAAACCCGCAGCGTGGTGGGGGACGGATGGGATAGATGATCTGCCGTCATTTTTTTCAAAGCTTCTCCCAAGGCTGCGCCGTCGCCGGTGACTTTTGCGGCATAGGCGTCTGCCTCGAACTCGTGGCGGCGGGACCAGGCATTCGCAACTACTGAGATAACTTTGCTAACAGGATCTAGCAAGATGCTGAAAAGCACCAGCCCGACGTGCGGGGAAATTTGCCTCACCCCGAAGGCATCAAATAACAGGCGGGCGAATTTTCCGCTTGGATCGGTAGCCAGGCCAAGCAGGAAGAAGATCGCCGCCATCTGTAGGATGCCAACGGCGAGGCGCTGCTTGATGTGGCCGCAGCGGAAATGGCCGATCTCATGAGCGAGCACTCCCAGCAATTCCGGCTTGCTGCTTTTCTCGACCAGCGTGTCGAACAGGGCGATTTTCTTCTGTTTCCCAAGGCCGGTGAAGAAGGCGTTGGCCTTGGTTGAGCGCTTGGAGCCGTCCATCACGAACACGCCAGTTAGAGGGAATCCGCACTTTACCCCGAGGGCCTCGATTTCCTGCTTGAGTTCGCCATCCGGCATCGGCGTGAACTTGTTAAACAGCGGCATAATCAGCGAGGGAGCGAGATAGGTCAGGATGAGTTGGAAGGCCGTCACCACTGCCCAGGCCCACAGCCACGCGTGTGCAACGTTGCCGAAAATCCACAAAACCGCTGCGCCGAGTGGAAGTCCGATCAAGGCTGCTAGAACCAATCCTTTCAGCCGGTCCAGGATAAACGTCTTGGGGGTCGAGCGGTTGAATCCGAATTTCTGCTCAATGACGAAGGTGTCGTAAATCGAAAATGGCAGGGAAATCAGGCTTTGTCCGAGAAACAATAGCGACAAGAAAGTCAACCCCGCAGCCACTAGAGAATTAGTAAATGACCGCGCCAAATCATCCAGCCACTCAAAACCGCCGAACGACCAGAAAACGAGCAGCGCAACCAGTGAAACCGTGGATTGAAGGATACCGAATGCGGCGTGCGCTCGCAGGTATTCACGCGCCCGGTCGAGTTTTGCAGCATCCATCAGGTCTTTTAGGGCATAGGGAACCGTGGCGGGAAAAGCCCTTAAATTGAGCAAAGTGGCGGCGAATTCCAGCTTCCAAAGCACGAAAACCCCCACCAAAATGATCACCGACATGAAATTCCAATCGCTCATTGCGCGAATCATGCACGGCTCCCGGTTCCCCACAAGCGCCGCGCTCACCGCTCCTCGGGATTGAGCGTTGCCTTAGGCGGATTCCGAACCTAGCCTTTGGGAACGCACATGCTGAGCATTTCGTCTGTCCGCCAGTTTTTGCTGGTTTCCTGTCTCGCCGCATTGCCTGTTGGTGCCCAAGGATTGCGCGCCCCAGTCGTCGCGAGTAATAACGTCCCGTCGGAACCGCCCGCGGTGAGAAATGCCTCGGACGGTGCCATCATCACCCGAAAGGACGCCCGGACGATCACCCTGAAAATTCCCGCGCCTCGCGGCGAAATCGTGGACCGGGAAGGGGAACCGCTCGCGCAAAATCGGGTGGCCTATCAGGTGGCCCTGCAATTCAGGCAGTTTGAAAATGCCGACCGTGATTTCGTCGTCAACTGGGCTCACACCCGACTCGACGCGCTCCAAGTCCTCGTTAAGAACCCGGTGGCGAAAACCGATGACGAAATTTTCGATCACTACCGTAACCGCCGTTGGCTGCCTTTGTTAGTCAGCGGGCAGATCGGCGAAAAGGAAGCTCACGGGATCGAGGCCAAGCTCGCGTCCGGCCTGATCCTGCAGCCAGTTTACCGTCGGATCTATCCGCAGGGCGAGCTCGCCTCGCACATCGTCGGCTACTCGGGCAGCGTCGGGAAGTTACCTACCGGTCCCATCAATGCAAACGAACCGCTATGGGAAGAAACCGAAGGACGGGCCGGATTGGAAAAAATCTTCAACACCGAACTCACTGGCGAGCCGGGCATGAAGCGGCTGCTCTTCGACGAGAACGGCAATAAGCTGCTAGAAGAACAGGTAAAACGCCCGCGACCTGGCGGAACCGTCGTCACCACGCTCAATCTAGCATGGCAGAAACTCGCCGAAAGCACCCTTCGCAACGGCTGCCGTCGCGGAGCCTTCGTGGTGCTCGATGTCGTGACCGGCGAAGTGTTAGTAATGGCTTCGCGTCCGTCGTTCGATCTCAACAATTTCATCCCGGGCATCAACGACGCGGATTTCAGGGCGCTGGAAGCGGATCCCTCTCAACCGCTTTTTGGCCGGGCATTCCAATCCGCCTATCCGCCCGCTTCTTCGTTCAAGCCCATCGTGGCACTTGCCGCGCTGAACAATGGCACCGTGACGGAAGAGTCCACCATTTACTGCCCAGCCTCGATCACTGTTGGCAGAACGGTTTTCAACAATTGGACGAAAATTCCCGAGGGCTCGATCAATGTGAAGCGTGCGCTCGCCCGTTCCTGCAACACTTGGTTCTATCAGGTAGGTATCGACGTTGGTCCGTCCGCATTCTTGGGCATTGCCCGCCGACTTGGTTTCGGGGAAAAAACCGGGCTTCCGCTCATTGGCGAAAGCCCCGGACTTTTACCTAACGATGAGTGGATGTTGAAAAACGAACACCGCAAGATTCTCGATGGCGATACCGCCAATTTATCCATTGGCCAAGGCAGTTTGCTTGCCTCACCATTGCAAGTCGCGCAGGCCATGGCAGGCATCGCTAACGGAAATATTGTGCCCAAACTCCAACTCATCCGCCAAATCCAGGACACCCGCGGCCGGGTCGTCCAAGCCCCGCTGCCCAAGCGTAAAGAGTGGCTCGCGGTCGATCCCAAAGCCGTCGATATTGTTCACGAGGGCATGAGCGACGTGGTGAACTCGGCAGGTGGCACCGGTCACGCTGGCGCACTCAGCTACACCACCCTCTGTGCGAAAACCGGCACCGCGCAGTGGGGGCCGAAGGCGAAAGATCAACGCCTCGCTTGGTTTGCCGGCTTCCTGCCTGCGGATAATCCCCGGTACTCTTTCGCCGTGCTTTACGAAGGACGTCCGGGAGAAACTGTCTCTGGCGGACGCATGGCCGCACCCATGGTCCGTCAGTTTTTTGAAGGAATCAAAGATGACATTAAAGAAACCATCGCCCCGCCGAAAAAGGCGTTGGTCGTAGTCGATGAGTCCGCGACCAAGCAGGAAGGAGACAAGGAACCGATTTCAAAAGACCCTGACAACGACAAGCCGCCGGTGGCCCATCCCGTCGAAGGTACTTTAAAAGCGCTCCCGGTGGAACCGTTGGTCACCGGAGATGGAAAGCCGGACGATCTAACCGGCGAGGAAATCCCGGAGAAGGCCCCGGAAAAGCCGAAGGCCATCCGGGCGATTCCGGTCAAGGATGACGAAGTGATTCAGGAAGGTGTCGAGGAGCCTTAAATACAACGGCCATCGCTGCTTACTGCGAAATTTTTAGTTCCGTATCCATTTCGCCCGCTTGCGGTGCTACAAGCTTGGCTGACGGTTTGAGTGGATTAAGAAACTGTCCGGTCAAGGTAGGCGCGATTTCCGAATCAATTCCATATAGCGGAGGCCAATGCTTGGGCAGCCAGGAAGTTCCAAAAATCCAGTCGATGATAGGGAAAATCGCCGCGAAGTTGCGGTCCCGGTTTTCATCGTTGGTATGGTGCCAGTGATGAAAAAGCGGTGTGGAGATCAGCCATTCCAAAGGCCCCAGACGGATTCGGACATTGGCATGGATGAAGAAACTCCAGATTGTGCCGATAACGGTCACAGTAGCGACCGTCGGATCGATGCGGTTGCCAGTGACTTGCGCCAGGCCAAGCAGATAGACCGGCGCAAGACCGGAAAGCCGGGTAAATACCATGTCGAAGGGATGGGCGCGGGTATTGACTAACCAATCCAAGTGTTCCGCGCTATGGTGGACGGCGTGGAAGCGCCAAAGAAATGGAAATCGGTGAGTGGCCCGGTGCCCCCAATAGGTGCCGACATCATTCACAAAAAAAGCCGCGATCATTTTCAACCCAAGCGGCCAAGCGGCAATGGCGGAGTAAATGCCAAAAGGATCAAGACCATTCAGCAGTCTGGCAAGGACGGCGATGGGCAAGGCGATCAACGCCGCAGGTAGCAGGCTGTTGATAAAATACCATGCTAGATCAACACCCACCTGTTTTCGCCAAATCTTCTCGGGATGAAGCGCGAAAAGCCGCTCCAAGGGGACGAAGATGGCAACGAGTAGGACCAGCCAAACGGCCAGCCTCCCCACATCCCCCGCAAACTTGAGGGCAAGCGGGGCGACTTGAAGCAGGGCGGTCATAGGTTGAAACAATTCCCGGATGAAGACCGGAACTTATCGACGTCGGCGCCGGAATGCCACGCCGGAACCAAACAGCGCGGCCAGTAAAAAACTGGATGGCTCCGGAACCGGGGTCGCAGTCAAGGTCACTCCATCCAAGAGCGCGAAGGGTGGCAAGCCCGAGGGGGTCCCCACTGATAGAAATGACAGGACAGGCGCGGCAGAATCCGCTGTGAACGTCATCATTTGCGTCATCCACCCGCTGAAACCGTGGTTAGGCAAATTGTAAACCGCCGTTGACTTCGTCTGACCACCCAGACTTACCTTCCACTGATCAGTAGTGGCCCCATTGAACCCGGACTGCTGCGCCGCCGCCCAATAAAAACTGAGGTCATACGAGGCACCTACGGTCAAGCCGCTGAGGGTCTGGGAAATTGCGCCGACCTTGTATGCGCCGTCTGCCGCGACGTAGTTCCCACCCGATGGACTGGTGCTCGGCAGAACGGTAGTCCCTCCATTATTTGAACCCCACAGTTTGACCGCTCCAGACTCTCCAGTCGCGCCAGTCGTATCGGCGATACCGGGGGCGAATAGGAAATTGTACCCTCCGGTAGTCCAGTTGGTGGCATTGGTATTGTAGCCGAGCTGTTTGTTGGAACCTGACGTGGTCGATTCAAAGTCCCCGTTGAGGACGAAGTTTTGCGCGGAGCACCATGAAATGCCGCACGCAGCGACCGCGATGAGTGGTGTGATGATATTTTTCAAGGGACAAAGGGGTGTGTTTATCGGGGTGAGATGTCAACGCACGTAGATATTTAATAAAACCTAAGTATCGAAGTCAATCCCCGTTTTATCAAAATCTGCTAGTTTCACTTCTCGCAAAAAGAGCTGATTCGGGGGTCGCCACTCCTTGGACTTTACGGCAAATCCTTGGGCGTGACCTTGCCGGTTTTTGAAATTGAAGAAGCCCTGCGCGAAGCGGTGCAGGGAGAGCGGGCCCGGGTGCTCTTGAAAGCGCCGACGGGTTCGGGGAAATCAACGTCGGTTCCGGGGATGCTGATGGACGCGGGGATTCACGGGAAAATCCTAGTGATCGAGCCACGACGAATGGCCGCACGGCTGCTTGCGGGCTGGGTGGCCAAACAACGCCGGGCGACCTTGGGGAACGAGGTGGGCTATGCGGTGCGCTTCGACACGAAATACCGCGCCGATACGCGCATCATTTTTCTAACTGACGGAGTTTTTCAACGCTGGATTCAAGACGACCCGGATCTAACGGGCGTGGGGGCCGTGGTGTTCGACGAGTTCCACGAGCGACGGCTGGCGGTGGACATTGCGCTTGCCCGGTGCCTGGACTTGCAGGAAGGCTGGCGCCCGGATCTGAAAGTGGTGGTGATGTCAGCGACCTTGGAAACGGCGGGGCTGTCGGAATACCTCGCACCTGCAGCTTCGTTAGAAGCGGGCGGGCGGACGTTTCCGGTGGAAGTGTTGTACCGAGCGGAGCGAACGGCCGCGGCGCGGAATGAATTCCGCGCTCCCGTTCCGATATGGGAAAGAATGGTCTCGGTTTGCCGAGAGGCGATTGCGATGCCGGACGTTGGAAATATCCTGATGTTCCTGCCCGGTACGCACGAGATACGCAGAACCATTGAAATGTTAGATCACGGCTCCTACGCAAGAGAATGGGACATTTTTCCACTTTACAGCGCATTGCCTCCCGCCGCGCAGGAAGCGGCGATTTCACCGGGCAGGAGACCGAAGATCATCGTGGCCACCAACGTCGCCGAAACATCTCTAACGATCGAAGGTGTTAGGACAGTGATTGATTCCGGCCTCGCCCGCAGTGCCAGCTTCGAGCCGCGACGGGGGATTAACACGCTGCTGATCAAGAAAATTGCCCGCGCCGCCGCCGAGCAACGGGCAGGCCGCGCCGGGCGGACGGCTCCGGGCCGGGCGTTTCGATTGTGGAGCGAGGGCGATCATGCGCGGCGGGCGGAATTTGAAGCGCCGGAAGTGCATCGGGTGGATCTGGCAGAAGCAGTGCTCCTCCTGAAGGCGGCGGCAGTCGCAGAGGTCCGGAACTTCCGCTGGTTTGATGCGCCGATGGAAGAGTCGCTGGCGCGAGCAGAGCGCTTGTTGCATGATTTGGGCGCGCTGGACGGCGCGGGAGAACTAACCGAAGAAGGGCGGAAAATGGCGTCGTTACCGTTAGAACCGAGATTTTCCCGTCTGATGTTAGCCGGGCACGAACACGGTTGCGTGGCGGAAACTGCGTTTATTGCGGCGACGGTGCAGGGCGACGGGATTTTCACCAACAAACGGGGCGGACCGGGGCGAAAGGACTTCATTTTTCCGGACGATGACACGGATTTCGCCGGAGAATGGCGGGCGTTTGAATCGGCGGAGGCCATGGGATTCGACCCGCGTCGCTGTGATCAGATCGGCGTCATGGCGCGGGGCGCGCGGGAAACGGCGCAGGGGTTCGACCGGTTGGGTGCCTTGGCGAAACGCTTCGGCTGGGAATGGGGGCCCATCGATTTCAAGGAGCGCCGGGAGCGGATCGGTAAGGCGATGCTAGCCGCCTTCAGCGATCAGTTAGCGATCCGCGTGAGCCAAGGCACCTTGGCCTGCAAGCTGGTAGGAAACCGCAAGGGCAAGCTCGACGAGGAGTCCTGCGTGAGGAACGCACCGGCCTTCGTGGCTGCCGAAATCACCGAGGTGGAGGCGCGGGAAATCATCGTCCATCTCCGCAGGGCGACCGCCATTGACCCCTCGTGGCTGGCCGAATTTTTTCCTGAAGATCTGGCAGTGAGCGACGGCGCTGCGTGGGATGAGACGAGACGCAGGGTGGTCGCTCGCAAGGAAACCCGCTTCCGCGATCTCGTGCTGGAAGCAAAGGAAACCGACCATGGAGTGAATTTGGACGCGGCAGCAGAACTGCTTGCCACGCGGGTGCTTACCGGCGAGTTGATTCTGAGGAACTGGGATGACTCCGTGACGCAATGGACCGCGCGGTTGGATTCGTTAGGCAGATGGATGCCGGAGTTGGGAATGCCGGGCTGGACCGACGCGGACCGGGCGGATGCCATCGCGCAGATTTGCCATGGTTCTATCAGTTACAAGGAAATCAAGGAGGCGAACGTCTGGCGGGTGCTGCGTGAGTGGCTCAGTTCCGAGCAAGGTGCAGCCCTTGATGCCTATTGCCCGGAGCGCATCCCGCTCCCTAACGGTCAGTCCGCGAAGGTCACCTACGGCCATGGAGCGGATCCGTTCATTTCGGTCCGCGTTTCGCATCTGTTTGGTATCTGGGAGTCGCCGATGATTGCGAACGGCCGTGTTCCCTTGCTCGTCCACATCCTCACGCCGGGCCAGAAGCCGTGGCAAATGACCAAAGACCTCAAAGGCTTCTGGGCATCCGGCTATGCCCAAATGAAAAAGGAAGTGGCCGGACGCTACCCGAGACATCCCTGGCCTGATGATCCCCGGGCTTGGGTGGCCAGCGGGCGTAAATGATAACGGTCAATGACTGCGGAATAGTCAGGTGAGGAAATCGCACCTTTCTGCGGGATTGGAGGCATAGAAATATCGACGCGTTTTTTCTTCGCTCTTGGTCCCCAACTCCCAAGCTCCTCCCATGTGGCGCTTAGTATTTCTATTTTCCGCAATCCCGATTGCCGCCGCACTGCTGCTGCGGTGGTGGTTTGGATTGCGTGTCCTGTTAGGTGATGGGTCGCGTCCCTGCCGATGCGATTTGGGCACTTGGATGCCGGCTCCCGATGATAAGGCGGTAATCCACCGAGCTGAGGAGTCGGCGGATGTATTTGGTCGGCAGCTTCGTGAGAAGACTCTGGATGAATGGAGGAAACGCGAGCCGAAGGCCGCCATTTCGCGGGAAAATTCCAAACGGTTCGGAATGGCCGTTCCTCCCCTTAGCGGGATCGTCGCGGTTTTGGCCGTCGTTGTGGCGAAGATTCCCGTGATCGGAGCTATTTCCCTGGTTCTCGCGGCAACCGCTTTAGCGGCGGTGTTCGGTTTGCTTTCATTGGCCCCGGAACTCACGGCGATCACCCAAGCTGCTAGAAAACTTCGCGAGGCTAAAAGCTTTCCCCGCCGGGATGACGAGGATGCGGTCATCCGTTGCGCGGTGGCCCATGCATGGAAGGAAACACTCCCGCCGATCCTTGCCAAATTTCAGCGTTGATTGGCGGGGCTTATCCGTGCGGCATGTTCCAAACTCTTGGCAAAAGTTCCGGCTCGACCGGATCTCTAGCAGAACGAGATTTGGCCACGCAGTTTTCTTCGTAGAACGCCGCCCATTCGTCGTTATAATTCCGGCACCACACCGGGTGGGCGGCTGCGGAGGCCATGGAATTCCGCGAATTGCCATAGTATGAAGAGACGGCAGTCGTGCGACTGGTAGTAGCAGGAATTAGGTTTAGGTTCATGATCTTTTTTTCGGTTGAAAATTAAATCCAAATACACCTTGTGTGATACATGGAAAAACGTCCGTTTGCCAGTGATTTCTTTGTGACTTTTTCGATTTGCTTCAGGGGCGCTTTCATTGGAGTGATGTCTCCCATGGAAAGAATTGCGGCGTCATTTTTCGAGCGGAATCCGGTGACCTGTGCCCGCGAATTGATCGGAGCTCATTTCCACTGGCACGACTGCGTGGGTAAAATCGTGGAAACCGAGGCTTACCTGTCTGTCGATGATCCTGCCTGCCATACGTGGACCAAGCCAAGCGCGCGGGCATTCGTGGAAACGCACCGGGCCGGGGATGCCTATGTCTATCTGAATTACGGCATGCATTGGATGTTCAACGTTCTGGTCAAGAGCGACGAAGGGTCGGGCTTCGTGTTATTCCGGGCGCTAGAACCGATGTCGGGAATCGAACAGATGCGCGGGAGGCGGGAAGGGGTGGCGGATCGTTTGTTAGCTGCCGGGCCGGGAAAATTGACCCGCGCTTTCGGGATCGACGGCTCGGCGCATGGAGCAAGTTTTTTGGAAAGCGCCGACTGTGGAATTATCCATCGTTTGCCAGTGAAAACGTGTGCCGGGGGACGGATCGGGATTTCAAAGGCCATGGAGTTGCCGTGGCGATTTGGCGATCCGGCATCGCTGTCGCTCAGTCGAAAGTTCGGGTAGCGGCGATCATCGTTCGCCGCGACAGATACTTTTATGGTGGAATGAATGCGCTGCGACCGATGATCGCCACTACACCTTGAACAATCCACCACGCTTACCGCCGAGGACTGCGGCACCCATGATTGCAACGGAGAGGAACACCATCGCCCAGACGCCAAGGGCGGCAGCGAGTTCGGTGCCGTTGCCCAAGGTGCTGAGCAGGGTGTAGATCGCCTTGGTGATCGGGTAATGTTGCTGCTGCTGGGCGAGGATCAAGCTATCGCTCACCTCTAACATCGCGAAGGCGAAGGCAAGGATCGATCCTGCGGCGAGGTTCGCGCCAATGAGCGGGATGGCCACCCGGCGGAGCGTGCGGAGCGGTGTCGCGCCGAGCGATTTCGCGGCTTCCTCCAGCGTCGGGTTGCTTTGTTGGAGACCGGCCACTGCGGATCTAACAATGTATGGCAAACGTCTGAATGCGTATGCCACGACGATCAAAAGAAACGGGCTACCTCCGGCACCGACAAGGAAATGGAAGGCTTTTCCTTCCTGCGAAAGCGCGAGGTAGCCGAAGGCCATCACCAGTCCGGGCACGGCCAGCGGTAGCATTACCACCGCATCTAACACGCCGCGAAATTTCAAATCCGACCGCACCACCACCCACGCGACTAACAGCCCGATGACAAGGGCGACCATCGTGGCGCAGCCGGCATAAAGGAGACTATTTTCGATAGAGGGGACGACCAGTCCGTTGCCGAGAGACTCAATATAATGGCGCATCGTCAACTCGTCGGGAATCACGGTGTTATACCAACGGCCCGCGAAGGATAGCAGCAGCACACCGAGATGGGGGATCGCCGCGACCGCAAACACGCCTAGGAAAAACAAGGTGCAAGCCGCCGATTTCCATCCTCTAACACGCAGCGACGAGGCACGCCCTTTCGGACGGGGTGCGGTGCCGAGAGGGGAGCGGCCCATGATCAACTTCGACAACGCGAACACTCCGGCGGCGACGATTAGCAAAACTGCGGTGAGAGCGTAGGGAATCGGATTTTTATCCAAGCCCTTAAGACCGTCAAAAATTTGCACCGGAGCAACCCGTGCGTAGTCGAAGACGAGCGGCACGCCGAGTTCGGTGAAGGCCCAGATAAAAACGATGGACGCGCCCGCGAAGACGCCGGGCATCGCAAGCGGCATAGTGATTCGGAAAAACCGCTTCCAGGGTGGGCAGCCGAGATTTTCCGCAGCCTGTTCCATCGCTGGATCCAAGTTAGCAAGGGCTGCGGCGATGTTCATGTAGAGAATCGGATAGAGATGGAGCGCATTCATCAGCACGATTCCGGCGAAGCGCCCGTGGGCGAGCCAATCGTAAGGAAGATCGGCGTCCATCAGGCCGGACTTGATGAGTAGCGCGTTAAAGGCACCGTTCACGCCCAACATTTGTTTCACTCCGACCGCACCGACGAAGGGCGGCAGGATCATCGGTGCAAGGATCAACACGCCTAAGACCGGCTTGCCGAAAAAATCATATCGATGGCCGACGAGTGCTAACGGAAACGCAATGGCTAAAGTCACCAGCGTGCTCGCGATCCCCAGCGCGAACGCATTCCACAGTCCTTCGCGGTAAATCGGGTTGCGGAAAATGGCAGCGAAGAAATCCAACGTCAAAAAATGCGATTCATCCGCCCGTGTGCCTTCGAACGCTTGCTTCACCACCATCCCTGCCGGATAGAT
>JANYFB010000108.1 GCA_025362955.1 Akkermansiaceae bacterium | reverse complement strand
GGACTCGATTTTGATTTTCCAAATCACCACCCGCGCCACCCGTGCCGGACTCACGGTGACCCCGGCGCAGGTGTTCCGCCTTCGCACGGTAGCCTTGATTTCCGCCGCCTCTGTAGCCGCCCCGATAAAGCCTGTGGAGGTCGCAATTCAACCCGTTAACCGTGATGCTTACCGCCGTAAACTTTAATCCGATGAGCAAACCACACGCCCCGTCCGATTCCTCAGCCTCTCAACCGGCTGGCGATTCCGACGTGAACCTCTTGGCGTTTCCGGCGTCACCCGCTCAAGAATCGTTCTTCTATTTGGAAAAACTTTTCCCCAGTCAGCCGGCCTTCAACGTTCCCGTGCGCTTCGAGTTAAAGGGCGTGCTGGACCGCGGCCTTCTGAAAAGTGCATTTGATGCCTTGGCCGCACGGCATGAGGGATTACGCACCCGGTTTGTGGAAGAGGACGGCAAGTTGCTTCAGGTCATCGCGCCTGAAACTACCTTTCCCCTACCATGCAGGAATATTTCCCATCTGACCGGCGCGGAGTTAGACGAGGAACTCAATCGACTGGGATCTCAGGAAGCGCGAACTCCTTTCGATCTATCAAAAGATCCGCTCTTCCGTGGCAGCCTCGTTCTGACTGAACCGGACCGGCACATTCTCCAAATCACCATCCATCATTCTGTCGCCGATGGTTGGTCTATCGGGATTATGACCGATGAGTTGGCGGAATTTTACAATGCGTCATTGGAAAATCGCGAGGCACGGCTCGAGCCATTGGTTATCCAATATGCGGACTTTACTATCTGGCAGCGCGAGTTTCTCGAAAGCCCGGAAATCACGCCGCACTTGGATTACTGGAAACAAAAACTCCAAGATTACACCGAGCTGGAATTTCCTACAGATCGCCCGCGCCCGGCAGTGAAGTCCTGGGACGGCGACATTGTTTCACTCATCCTGCGCCCGTCGATCATTGAAAAAGTAGCCCGTGTTTCACGGGACAAAGGGGCGACGATGTTCCACGTTTTCCTCGCGGCATTCAAGGCAGTTGCGAGCCGCTACACCGGACTCGAAGACATCGCCGTTGGTTCACCGGTAGCGGGTCGGACCCGTGCCGAACTGGAGCCGATCATCGGCACCTTCATAAACAGCGTCATCCTCCGCACCGATCTATCAGGCGACCCGTCATTCGGTGAGTTGATCGAAAGGGTGCGAGACAACGTGACCGAGGCCATTGCCCATCAGGATCTTCCGTTCGAGCAACTCGTCAAAGCCCTGCATCCGCGCCGCGATTCAGGCCGCAATCCGCTCTTCCAGATCAATTTCACCCATCAGCGGGACTTCGTGAAGCCCGTGTCGTTCGGTGGCGCGCAACTAACAGCAATTCCCTCGCGCTCGCCGGGAGCCATCTTCGACCTGCACTTCTTCATGGTCGAGCGGGCTGACGGATGGCGGGCGTCCTGCGATTTCGCCCGGGACTTGTTCGACCGCGAGACGGCGGAACGACTGCTGCGGCATTTCGAAATGTTTCTCGATGCCGCATCCGGGGAATCAAGTATTCCCCTTTCAAAACTTCCGATTCTAACATTGCCGGAACAACATGACCTTTCTCAATGGTCCGGCACGGAAATCCCCTACCCCTCCGAGCGCTCGCTGGGTGAGTTGTTCCTCGATCAAGCAGCCCGCCAACCGGAGCGGATCGCATTGACCCATGACAAACGCGACATTTCCTATCAGCTACTCGCTGCCTCTGCACTCGACTTGCGAAAGCGCCTCATCGAAGCAGGGGTGAAACCCGCCAGCCGCGTGGCCTTATGCGCTCCTTCGGTTCCCGAGATGATCTCCGCCCAAATCGCCATTCTGTTAGCCGGCGCGTCCTGCGTGCCGCTTGATCCGGATTATCCAGCGGACAGGTTGAAATTCATGCTGGAGGACTCCACCGCCACGTTGATTCTAACAACCAAAGCACTTGCGGCGAATTTACCCGCCCACATTGGCAAAATCTTGTTAACACCGCTGGCAGACTCGCTAAGCGCGCCAGAGTTCGCGGAAATCAATTCACCTGCGGAGTCCACATCCTACCTTTTTTACACAAGCGGATCGACCGGCACGCCCAAGGGGGTAATGATGACCCATCAAGGCATCTCCCGTCTTGTGCTCGGCGGCGGCTTCATGGATTTCAAGCCGGAGGACTCATTTCTGCAAGCCGCCCCGATTTCCTTCGATGCCGCCACCTTGGAAATCTGGATGCCGCTGCTCCACGGCGGACGCCTTGTCCTCATCGGAGAAAACGGTCCGTCCCTTCCCGCCATCGCCCGTGCAATCCGGGATCAAGGGGTGACTTGTCTTTGGCTAACAGCCGGTCTATTCCAAACGATGGTTGACGAGCATCTTCCCGATCTGAAGGGCCTCCGCTATCTGCTTGCCGGTGGCGATATCCTCTCCCCGGACCATGTGCGACGTGCCTTCGAGGCGCTGCCTAACACCACCTTGATCAACGGCTACGGCCCTACGGAAAACACCACGTTCACTTGCTGTCACACCGTCACCCGCACCGACCTTGAGCGTCCTTCCATCCCCATCGGCCGACCGGTTGGGAATACGACGGTTCACATTCTGGATGCCCACATGCGGCCGGTTCCCGTCGGAGTTCCAGGCGAGTTGTTCGCCGGTGGCGACGGCCTCGCATTCGGCTATCTGGGCAAAAATGACCTAACGGCACTGAAATTTCCTGTGCATCCAAAATTCGGTCGAATCTATCAGACCGGCGATCTGTGCCGCTGGCTGCCGGGGGGTCTGATAGAATTTCTAGGCCGTAGCGATTCACAAGTGAAAATCCGGGGGTTCCGCATCGAGCTTGGAGAAATAGAATCGCGGCTGGCGAGTCACCCCGGAGTGCGCCAAGCGAAAGTCGCCGTGCGCGGAAATTCGGCAGAGTCCAAGCGGATCGTCGCATGGGTCGTGCCTGCTGCGAATGCCGATCCCGAGCCTGCCGCACTATCCGCTTACCTCACCGAATTTTTGCCGACCTACATGCGCCCGGATGGCATCGCGATTGTGGATGCCCTGCCGCTTTCAGCAAACGGTAAGATCGATGTCTCGAGCTTACCTGATCCATCGCGACCGGGGGGAAGCCCACAAAAAAATGGTGTTGGCGAACAGCCTAACGGCGAGCCCGAACAACGCCTTGCTGTGATGTGGCGTGATCTGTTGGAGGTTTCTCAAATCAGCCGGGACGATGACTTTTTCGCGCTCGGCGGACACTCGCTGATGGCCCTCAGACTATTTTCCAGAATCAACCGGGAGTTTGATCTCACCCTTCCGCTTGCAGCCCTCATCAGCCACCCGACCATCCGAGGCCTCGCCACGCTCATCGCACCGATTTTGGAGCCTACCGTCCCTGCGAAAGGGCATTTCGTGTCCCTCTCGCAAGGCACGAACGCCACACCGCTATGCTGCATTCACGGCGGCGACGGAGGAGTCCTTTTTTACCGGAGCCTCGCCGCCTTGATGCCTGCGGACTTGCCATTTTACGCAATCGAGTCCCTTGAACTTGGCAGCAGCGGGAAAATCGGATCCTCCAGCATCGAAGAAACCGCCAAGGCCTATCTTCACATCCTGCTAGAAGCGCAAGCCACAGGTCCATTCCGGCTTGCCGGGTATTCCTTCGGCGGGGTGGTCGCCCATGAAATGGCATGTCAGTTAGAAAAACTGGGGCACCGGGTCGAATTCCTCGGCATGTTCGATACCCACAATCCAGCGGCAAAATCACGCACTTACAGTTTGCCGGGAAGGCTCCGCGTATTCTGGCAGCAAAATTCCGAAGTTGCTATTTTCCAAAGAATCAAGCGGGTCTGCGGAAGGGTCTGCGAGGGGATGCGGACCAATCGCCGCATCAGAGCGGAAATCCAAACGGCAAAATCGGCAGGTCCAGCCGAACCTTACAGCGATCTCCGCCGGGTCCAAGTTCGCGAGGAAAATTGGCGGGCGATGCAAGCCTATGAGCCCGGATCATTCAATGGCCGCATTACGCTTTTCAAAACCTCCGCGATCAGCGATAAGGTGGAGCATCCGCCGGACTACGGCTGGGCAAATCTCGGAAGAGGTGGCCTTGATATAGTTTCCGTTCCAGGAGAACATCTTACCCTCTTCGCGCCGGAAAATATCGACCACCTTGCCGAGGCTCTCAAGGCATCCCTTTATCAATCGGATTGACCGCAGCCGCATCGCACCTTCACCCTTGCCAGCAGCTTCCCGGAAGCGAACGGTTACCACCCGGCATGGCATTTCCCGACTCCATCCATCATGAGAAAAAGGCAGTAATACCTTTGCATGAACTGTTGGATGAACGTGCAGTTCTATCACCCGATGGATTGGCATTCCGCTTCCTTGCGGACGGGGAAACCAAAGAGCACCTGCTCACTTACGGCGAGCTGGCTGCACGGGCGAGAACGATTGCGTCCGGTCTTATACGCCGCCGCGCGACGGAGCAACCAGTCTTGCTGATCCATCCTCCCGGCCTCGCGTTTATCGAGGGACTTTTCGCCTGTTGGTATGCCGGGGCCATCGCGGTGCCTGCATACCCGCCGCGTGGCGGTCGGCACCGAAGGCGGCTTGAGTCGATTTTGTTAGGATGTGGCGCTTCGCTCGCGCTCGCTCCACGAGGCCAAGCAGCGATCCCCGGCGTTACAATTTTGGAGCATGAGGATTTTCTAACTGGAGAAGAGCCTTCGGAAACCAGAGTTCTGGAATTCGCTGGCCCCTGCCTGCTCCAATTCACCTCTGGATCGACTGCGGAACCCAAGGGAGTGATGATTTCCCATCAGAATCTTCGCTGCCACTTCGCCTCACTCGAATGTTATGACGAGCTCGATCTTAAGTCCGCCTTGAGCTGGCTACCGCCCTATCATGATATGGGATTGGTTTTGAAAATCCTCTATGCCTTTGAAGCCGGAATTCCGCTCACGTTTTTTTCGCCAGATCATTTCATCCAGCGTCCGCTGCGGTGGTTGCGCGCCATCAGCCGCTACCGGGCAGAACTGAGCGGTGCACCGAATTTCGCTTTTGAAATGTGCCTCCGCACCATCCGTGATGAGGAGATTGAAGGACTCGATCTAGCCTGCTGGAAAGCCGCTCCATGCGGTGCGGAACGCGTCCGACCGGAGACCCTGGAGCGTTTTGCGAAACGGTTCGGCGTGTGTGGTTTCCGCCCGGAAGCATTTCTTCCCGGCTACGGTCTAGCAGAATCTACATTAATCGTCACAGCCTCGATTCCTAACGAAAAGCTCCGGTTTTCCACCCACTCGATTGCAGGTCCGCTCGTTTCTAGCGGAGCTCCTCTGTCCGGTGTCTCGGTGCGCATTGTGAATACGGTCACCAACCAAGAATGTGAGGAACATGAAATCGGTGAAATTCGCGTTCGAGGATCGGTCGTTTCCGCAGGGTATTGGAATCTTCCGAGAGCGACTGACGAGACATTCGGTCCAGCTTCTAACCGCGAGTTACACACGGGCGATCTCGGTTACCTTGATGATGGCCAGCTTTATGTTACCGGTCGGATCAAAGACCTCATCATCATCGACGGGACCAATTTTTCACCGGAAGATATTGAGGCTGTCGCCTTTTCCGCCGCTATGGAAATTACGGCGGTGGCGGCCTTCGCGGTGGAATCCGGGGGTCGCGAAACCATCGTGCTTGCTCTTGAGGCCGACGATCTAGCAGTAAATCACGCCGCGCTCTGCCATAAGGTCCGTCATACAATCGGAGGTTTTCTCGAAGTTCCCATCCGCAGGGTCATTCTTGTCCGCAATGGTTTTCTACCGCGCACGACTAGCGGAAAAATTCGCCGCGCCGCCTGTCGCGAGGCGCTGCTCTCGGGACAACTAAAATTACTTTTTGATGATGAAGCTTCTCCCATACCGACCGGAATCCCCAGTTCGTTATTATTGATCGTGCTCGACTCAACCGATGAAATCATGCGCAGAGACGGCGCTAAACCCGAGGATGATATCATCGGGCTAGGCATGACCTCCATGGGAGCTACGAGGCTGGCGGCGCTGTTGCAGGCAAGGACCGGAATAGCGATTTCCTTGGGCGAACTATTTTCCGCGCGTTCGCTCTATCAAATTTCCACCCTGCTAGCTAACAAAACTAAAGTCGGCATTCCTTTTCCGGTAATTGAACCAGCAACCGGGTTGAATGCGAATATCCTGACGCACTCCCAAGAGCGCATGTGGTATCTCCACCAGCTTGATCCGAAAAGTGCCGCCTATCATGTCTTCGGTTCCTTGGAAATGACCGGCCCGCTCAACGCTGGTTGCATGGGTCGGGCTGTTCGCACTGTCATTTCGGGTCATGAGATTCTGTGCAGCCGACATGGCATCGAGAACGGTCAGCCCCGAGTCTGGATCGAGCGAAATGACATTCCAGATATCATCTATCAAGTGGCGGAGGGTGAAACGGCTATCCATGACTATCTAACAAACTTTGCTCGTAAACCATTCGTCCTCGCACGAGAAGCCGCCGTCCGGATAGGCTTGATTGCCTGCGGAGTGGACCGCCACATTCTCGCGATTTGTATCCATCACATCATTGCCGATGGTTGGTCAATCCGCCTGCTCGCGTCTGAAATCGCTGCAACTTACGCGGCATTTCTTGCGAGTGAAATCATTCCAATTCGACCCGCTCGGACGAGCTATTTCGATTACGCCGTGTGTCATCGGAAGTGGATCGAGAGCGGTGCGGTGGATTCACAAATCGCCTACTGGAAATCCAAACTCGCTGGTCACTCCGGGATCCTTCAGCTTGCCACCGATTTCCCCCGCCCAGCCAAGCCGTCATCTGAGGGTGGTGCGATCGAAAGCACGATTCCTGCGGCCCTCTGTAACCGGGTTTCGGCTCTCGCCAAAGTCCATCGCGCCACGCCTTTCATGGTCCACCTCGCCGCGTTTCTGTTATTACTGCGACGGCAAGGTGCGGGGGATGGTCCGGTCATCGCGGTGCCGGTGGCCAACCGAAATCACGCTGTCGCCAGCGATCTTATTGGCACGCTCGTCAACACGCTGCCATTCCGACTTCTCCTCGATCCTAGTGACACATTTGCCTCGCTCCTCGAACGCGTCCGGGACGCCACCTTTGAAATGCAGGCTGCACAGGACGCGCCGTTTGAACAAATCATCGCCGCCGTCAAACCGGACCGCTCCCGCGACCATTCACCGCTGGCCCAAGTCATGTTTGACTATCAGGAAATCCCAATCCCAGAATCTTGGGCGGGCGGACTGAAGTGCCGCCCGTTCATTGCCCATCGTGGCGCTGTCCAGTTTGATCTTAGCCTACTGTTAAATGTGTTAGGAGATCGCCAGCAGCTTTCCATCGAATACCGGACCGATCTTTTTCTCCCGGAAACCGCCGCCGCATTTTCGGCCCGCTATTTGGAGACACTGGAAGCCGCTTGCCGCGAGCCGGGCTTAGCAGTGGCGAAAATCACCGGGCTAACGGAATCTGACAAGTCGCGACTCGCGAGCGTTTCGTATGGCCCTGTTCGACCGGACTTCCCCAAGCATACGACTCCCGCGCTCATCGCAAAGCGCACCACTCGGCATCCCGAGCGCATCGCCGTCGTTTCCGAAACCGGGACGCTGGATTACGCGACGCTGGAATCGCGTGCCAGCCAACTGGCCTCCGCGCTTCGTGATCGCGGCGTATTGCCCGGTGATCGGGTCGGACTTTTGTTAAATCGCGATGCCGATCTGGCGGTCGCCCTGCTTGCCACTTGGAAAACAGGCGCGGCCTACGTGCCCTTGGACAGCGCTAATCCACAGGAGCGGCTCAAGCTCATTTTGGACGACTTGGAACCTCTTCATCTCCTAGCATCCCCTGATCTAACATCCTACCTGCCTCCCGGGACTGAAGCGATTTTTCTCGATGAAGCTTTGATGAAATCATCCTCCGATTTTACGCCGCATCAGAATTCACCTGCGGATGCGGCCTACGTCATTTATACCTCCGGCTCCACCGGTAAACCGAAAGGCGTGGTGATTTCACACGCCGCCCTTGCCAATTTCCTGCTCTCGATGGCCGAAGCGCCGGGCTTCACCGAGGCGGATCGCCTGCTCGCGGTGACGACCGTTTCATTCGATATTTCCGCCTTGGAAATCTTCCTGCCACTCGTCATGGGCGGAAATCTGGATCTCGTTTCCACCAGCGTCGCACGGGATGGTCCGGCGTTGATGAAACGGCTGAAATCGTCAAACGCCACCGTGATGCAGGCCACCCCGGCCACCTGGAGACTTCTGATAGACTCGGGTTGGCAGGGCTCGCCCGACCTGAAAATCCTCTGCGGCGGTGAATCGTTAGATCTGCCCCTCGCTTCCCAACTCAGCAAGATGGGCCGCGAACTCTGGAACCTCTACGGCCCCACCGAAACCACCGTCTGGTCCACCCTTTGGCGCGTGCCGGAAAATCCTGATCGCATCCGTATCGGCTTGCCGATTGCGAACACCGGCATCCACATCCTCGCCGCCGATGGCTCCCCTCTGCCGCCCGGCGTCCCCGGCGAACTATGGATCTCCGGGGACGGTTTGGCGGATGGTTACTGGAAACGTCCGGAACTAACGGCCAGCAGTTTCGTTTCCCTCCCTCATGCGCCAAGACGCTACCATACCGGTGATCTCGCACGCCTGCACCCCGACGGCACGTTCGAATGCCTCGGCCGATCCGATGGCCAGGTGAAAATCCGTGGCTTCCGGGTGGAGCTTGGAGAAATCGAAACCACGCTGGCTACCCACCCGCAGGTCGCGAGAGCGAAAACCGCTTTTCGAGGCGATGATCCGGCCTCACGAAAAGTCATCGCATGGATCACCCTTCATCCCGGCACCCAGTCTCCGGACATGGCTAAAATCCGGGAGTTCATGGCCGCCCGCCTTCCCGCCTACATGCTTCCTGCAGAGATCGGAGTGATCGAATCATTTCCCCTCAACTCAAACGGCAAGGTCGATATTTCAAAACTCGGCAGCCCCCTGGCAGAATCTAACTCCGATGAAGCCCTGACATCTTCCGAGAAAAAACTCGGCGACATCTGGAGCGAATTGCTGCAACGTCCCGCCATCCTTCGGGATGATGACTGGTTCCACATCGGCGGACATTCGTTGCTCGCGCTGCGCCTATTTGCCCGGATTCACAAGGACTTCCACCTCAGCCTCCCGCTTTCCACCATTCTCGACCACTCGACCCTGCGGGGACTAGCGGCGGTCATTGATCAATCCGCAGTGGAAATTCCAAGCCCTAACTGATGACACCAGGGCAGGTTCTCGTTCATCTCGTTTTCCCGGCGACCTTTTCTGCGGAAAGCGCACGAGCTTGCCTTCCCGATCTGGAGAAGTCCCGGGCAGATCGATACCGCTTCCCGCAGGACGCTTTCCACTGGGCCGCCTGTCGCGCCAGCCTGCGGATGATCCTCGGCCACGCCATCCAACTTCCGCCACTCGAAGTGCCAATCATCCTATCAGAATTCGGCAAGCCGCTGTTAGCACCGCCTTATGACCGGGTGCATTTCAATCTCTCCCACTGCCCCGGCCTTGCCATTGTCGCGCTTTGCCACGACGGGCCGGTAGGCGTGGATCTCGAACCACTCGACCGGGCGCCGGATTTGCTGGAATGCGAAGCCACCTTCTGTCACCCGCAAGAGATCAAAGCATTGCCCGCCGAAATAACGGCCCGCGCCTCGCAACTTCTAAGAATTTGGACCGCCAAAGAAGCTGTTTTAAAAGCCTTGGGCACCGGTCTTTCCCACCCTCCAGAGACCGTTCGGATTCTTTTCCAACCGCCGGTCGGAACCGCCACTTCCGACGAACCTCTTGCCGGGATCGGAGAGCAGCACCTCCACGAGTTGGATCATCCCGCGTTAGCCGGCTACCGGGCCGTGCTATCCGCGACGCCCTATCAGTCGATGATCCGCCGCATCGGTATCATGTTGGAATAGTCAAATCCGCGCTTCTCGAAAAATTCCTGCGACTCTGCGCTGATCCGGTCTGTTAGCAACGTGATACGCTTGAAATGCTTCTTCTTCGCAAAATCCGCCACATAATCCACTAACATCGTTCCATATCCTTGCCCACGGTGGTCAGGGTGGATCACCACATCTTCCATCAGAATCACGAAACCGCCCCGCGCGGTGGAAATCGTGAACAACAGATTCACCATGCCGAAGATCTGGTCGTGGTTCCGCACCACGAAAATCCTGCCTCTGTTAGGCTGCTCCAGAATCAATTGCAGCCCTCGCTCCTGCACCCCGCGATCTGGCGAGAAATCTCCTGATAAGGCAAAAAGATTCATTACCAGTTCGGTCAGCGCTGGCAGGTCTTCGATCGTCGCCGCTTCCACTCTCGGATGATCCTCGCCTTTGCTCTTTGCCATCTGGAACTCCGTTTTCACGGACTCTACATTGGCACGATTTTAGAATCGGGAAACGAAATTTTCCCGCGACCTCAATTTTCTTTTCCCAACTCCGTTACTTCCAATAAATCCGGCCGATTCGCCTGGGTCCGAGCCAATGCCTGTGCCTCCTTCCATGCGGAAATTTTCCCATGATGGCCTGAAAGCAAAACCTCGGGCACCGCCATCCCGCGAAACTCCACGGGCCGTGTATATGCTGGAGCCTCCAGCCGCTGTGGGTCGGAAAACGACTCGTCCACCGGTGATCGCTCATCGCCCAGCGCCCCCGGCAGCAGCCGGATCACCGCATCGCAAAGCACCGCCGCCGCCAGCGCTCCGTTAGTCAAAATATAGTCGCCGATGGAAATTTCCTCGTCCACCAATGCCTCGATCACCCGCTGATCCACACCCTCATAATGGCCGCAAAGGATCAGCAAATGGTCCACTGTCGCCAGTTCGCAGGCCATCGCCTGCTTGAACTGCCTGCCCTGCGGCGTCATCAGGATCACCCGTGTCTCCGGCCCGCGCAACGCCTCGACTGCCGCAAACAACGGTTCCGGTTTCAGCAACATCCCCTGCCCGCCGCCGCATGGAGTGTCATCCACCCGCCGGTGCTTGTCCTCCGACCACTCCCGCAACTGGTGGGCGATCACTTCCACCAACCCCGCCGCTCGCGCTCGCTGGATGATCGAGTCGCTCAACGGAGCCAGCGCCACTTCGGGAAACAAGGTCACGATATCAATCCGCATGAGCGGAATGTATCCCGATGTCATACGCCGTTCAAGGTATCTCCAGCGGGTCTATCAGGAATCCTTTCAAGATGAAGCTTCCCAGCCGGATGGGAAATCGCTGGAATGGAGTCGCGGATTGTTGAATCAAATCATCACCTTCGCCCTGACCTACCCCACATGTTCGAACAAGCCTTCAAAAACATC
>JANYFB010000107.1 GCA_025362955.1 Akkermansiaceae bacterium | reverse complement strand
GAGTTTCCATCGTACCCCCGGTTGTGGGCATACCAGCGCAGAACGGTCCACAGCTCCCAGGCGCTCAAGGTGCGGTGGCCCTGCAAGCCTGCGGCGGCCAAAAGGAAAGGCGCGGGATGACCCGGTTTGTCCAGGTCCTCGCGAGTGAGGATGCCGTGATGGATCAACCACCGTTTCAGCCGTTCGATGCGTTGGCGGATGGAACGGATGTGGCGACGGGTGCGGCGCAGATCTCGACGGGTGGAAGCGAGGCAATCGTCGGTTGGAAAAGTGACGACACCGGTGCCGAGGATTTCAGGAAGATTTTCTCTGGCGGAGAGAACGCACCAGCCAATGGAGGCGTAACCAATATCGAAGGATAGGATGAGGGACATGCGGGCGGGAGATAAGGATTGTCCAAATTCTGTTCTATCAAATCAGGGATGTCAGGGCATTTCCTAACTATTTTCTTGCCGTCGAACCTTTCACCGATCAGGCTCATGGCGAATCAAGACAAAGTTTGAAACACAAACCGGTTCCCTGGCAATGCCGACACCGTGTCAAAAAGTGTTCTTACAAGCGACCATCCGACGGGATGGTCGCTTTTTTCATCTGCCGCGCGCCTTTGCGAGTTCGCTTCAATAAGGCACGACGGGCCACATTTTGGCGGAACTTTTTCCTCGTCCTCCAGCCCGCCCTTCCTCCACCCTCCCGCCGCAATGCTCAAGGCCGGAATCGTAGGACTACCCAATGTCGGGAAATCGACTCTCTTCAACGCAGTGACCCGCACCCGCAAGGCGGAGGCGGCGAACTATCCGTTCTGTACCATTGATCCAAACGTGGGGATCGTCAGCGTACCGGATGCGCGGTTGGCGGTGCTTTCGAAAATTTCCCACTCGCAAAAGCTGGTGCCGACTGCCATCGAATTTGTCGATATCGCCGGGCTGGTGAAAGGCGCCTCCGAGGGTGCGGGACTTGGCAACCAATTCCTCGCGAACATCCGGGAAACAGATGCCATCGTGCAGGTGGTCCGGTGTTTTGAAAACGACGACATCATCCATGAACTCGGCTCGGTCGATCCGATCCGCGACATTGAGATCATCAATTCCGAACTGATCCTTGCCGATCTCACATCGCTCGAAAAGCGCCGCCACTCACGCGAAAAAAAGGCCAAGGGCGGTGACAAGGAAGCAAAGAAGGAAGTCGAACTCATCGACGTCATCATGCCCCATCTCGATCAGGGCAACCCGGCTCTAACAATTGATTTCAGCGACGACGACAGGGCGATCGTAAAGGAGTTTTTCCTACTTTCCTCCAAGAAGACCATCTACGCCTGCAACGTCGCCGAGGACGAGCTCGCCGGAGCGATTGAAAACCCGGACTCGCACGCGCAAGTCGCCCGCGTCCGCAAGTTTGCCGCCGCTCACACCGGCTCGGAAGCCGTGGTGATTTCCGCTAGAATCGAGGAGGAACTCAGCGACATGCCGGTCGAGGAAGCGAACGAATTTCTCGCTGAAATGGGCGTCACCGACTCCGGGGTTTCCGCTCTGATCCGTGCCGTCTATCACCTGCTAGGTCTCCGCACCTATCTCACCACCGGCGTGCAGGAAACCCGCGCCTGGACGATCATCGCCGGCGACAAGGCTCCCGCCGCCGCTGGAGTGATTCACTCGGATTTCGAGCGGGGCTTCATCGCGGCGGAAATTGTCCATTACGAAGACCTCGTCGCCGCCGGGAGCATGGGAGCCGCCAAGGTCGCGGGTAAAGTCAGAATCGAAGGCAAGCAATACGTCGTGAAAGACGGCGATGTAGTAGAGTTCCGCTTCAACGTCTAGTTTTTCGAGAAGCATGGGCGTATGGTCTGTCACGTCGATCATGGGAATAGAATCCGTGTTTTCCCTTTTCAACGTGGGGGGGATTCCGCTTTGATCCGGCAGCCCCAATCACGCATGAGCCAACTCCCCAAAGATCCCCGCCCCTTCAAACGCGCCATTCTCAAACTCAGCGGTGAAGCTCTGCGTGGACCGGGATCGAGGGACAATATTTCCCCTGAAATCGTGGACCGGATCGCCTTGGAAATCCGCGAGGCGGTGCAAGGCGGCCTCCAACTCGGGATCGTGGTGGGTGGCGGAAATTTCTGGCGCGGGGCCAGCGCCTCCGCCCGCGGGATGGACCGCGCGACCGCCGACTACGTGGGAATGCTCGCCACCGTCATGAATGCGCTCGCGCTCGAAGGATCACTGGAACATCACGGTGTCACCTGCGTGGTGCAGTCCGCCATCGAGATGAAAAACGTGGCGGAAACATTCATTCGCCGGAAAGCGGAGAAGCAGCTCGACGAGGGAAAAGTCGTAATTTTCGCCGCAGGCACTGGCAATCCGTTTTTCTCGACCGACACCACCGCCGCACTCCGCGCCAGCGAGATGGGGGCCGATGTGATTCTCAAGGCGACCCAGGT
>JANYFB010000094.1 GCA_025362955.1 Akkermansiaceae bacterium | reverse complement strand
GGTGGCCTCATCTCATTCGGCGGGGTCGCCACTTTCAAGACCGCCCATCAAGTGCGAGAGACCGCCCTGCAATGCCCGCAGGGAAGCTTTATGATAGAAACGGACGCGCCATATCTCGCGCCAGAACCCCATCGGGGGAAGCGCAACGAACCTTCATTCGTCCGCCACACCGCAGAACATCTTGCGGCCTTGCGGGGGGAATCTCTTGAAATCTTCGCACTCCATACCGGGAAAACGGCCAACTCGTTTTTCCGACCAAAAGTGCGACCATGAGGGCAAGTAATCACTCACTCCGCGAGATTTCTCCGGCGATAGGCCACCACCGCCGCGAACGCTGTCCCGAGTCCGATGAGCTGATACCCGGATAGCCCGAGAAATGGCTTCGGAGTCGCCCGCAGAAATTCATGGGCGAAGCGGAACAAGCCGTAAGCGATTAAATACAGGTGGAAATGCTGGCCCGGCTGCCAATGCCGCCGCCGCATCCGCCACAGGCAAACCATTGCTAACACCTGAAATCCCATCTCTACCTCCACCGACGGCCACCGCCCGAACGCGCACTCGATCCCGCCGCAACACCCGGCGGATAGACAGCCGATTCGCCCAAGAATTAACGGCACTGGCAGAAGCATCGCAAATTGCTCGCCAGTGGTTTTCCGGTAGCCTAGCACCTTTTTTGCGATTTCCACGCCCATCCATCCTCCTGGCAACGCGCCCATCACCGATTTTCCGGAGAGCCAGACCATCCACCTGTTAGCATCGTAAAAATGCAGCCAACCTTCTGCGAACAGGAACCCCAGCTTCGCTCCCGCGAAGGCACCTGCTAGACCCGCCGCGTAAATCAACGCGACCCGCCCATCCTTTTTCGATTCCCGGAACCAATACACCGCCCCCCACATGATGCCGAGGAGCAGCATAAAGGCATAGATCGGAGAGCCGGTGGGTGTGAGGGGAATGTTCAAAACATCGGAGGGATGAGCCTTCAAAAGAACCTCGAAGTAGGGGCTCGGTTTGGCCAGTTCGCATGCTTGGTCATCCTTTTATTTGAATGTCCCGCTCCCGGAAGCAGCGCAGAATCCCCAGAAGATTGCTGTCCAGAACAGCGGAATCCAAACCAATTGCAGGACGACATAGAGCACGACCCGTCCTGTTTGGGGATTCGTGTCGGATCCATGTCTGGCGCTGGAATCGGTGGCTGAGATCTTTCCCAACCACACGAGAAATCCGATCGCCAATAACGCGCCAAGCGGCCATGCCCCACCACAGATCACGACAAGAAGGGGAACCGCAAATAACGGCGAGATCCAGATGAGCAGGATCTTGATGCATGAACCGGAACGGGCCATGTCGGGATCCGTCGGCTCCCGTGGAGGGAAGTATGGATCCTCGTGCTCGCTCACTTCCCACCTCCCGTCGCATAATACCTGCAAAACGAATCCAGCATCCCGTCAGGCCGGATGACGTGGGTGCAGCAGCGGTCAATGCGATCTTGGTCCCAAGTCCACGCGTCCATAAAGGGCTTGATGAATAGGCGGAAGGCGTCTTTTTCCTTCATCTCGAAGCGATGAAGGATTTCTCCCAGTTCGGTGTTCTCGCAGCCGCACTGGATGAGATCAGATAGGTCATAGCGGACCTTGTCGCGGAGAAATCCTTGGACGCTGGCGAAGTCGATGAACTCGGAAATACTACGCACGCCGTAGGGAGTACGTAACAGGTAGCCGATGGTCGCGCAGTTCGGATCGCCGCAGGGCAGGGGCGTGAAGTCTTCATAGCGGAGTTTTCCGGCAGCCTGCTCGACCGCGCCGAGGATGATGTCGGCGGTGTTAAGGCGTTCGCCGCCGATGCTGTGGGTTCGGCCAGTTAGAAACATGGGCTGGAAGGAAACGCCGCGGCAGGCGGTGTATCCGAGACCGGTTAGAATGGTGTCCCACAGGTGTGGCAGGTTTTCCGGCATTACGGTCATCGCCAGCGTGAACGGGATGCCTTCGCGCTCGCAGCGGTCCATGGCGGTGCGTTTCATATCGCGTAAATCCCGGCCGCGCAGTTCGCGTTGGCCGGCTTCCTGCGGGCCGTCAAATTGTAGATAGAGTTGGAAATTTCCGCGCCGCGCCCGTTTGCCTAACTCTTCCAGAAAACCGTCTTCTTTCGCGACTCTAACACCATTGGTATTGACGAGGCAGTAGTCGATGCCCGGCTCGGCGTGGATCCAGTCGAGCAGCCCGAAAAACTGCGGATGCAGCGTCGGCTCGCCGCCGGATAACTGGAGCAGCTCGATTTTCCCCTTCCGCTGGACGACACCGCGGATGCGACTTTGCAAGGATTCCAGCGAGTGCGATTTC
>JANYFB010000070.1 GCA_025362955.1 Akkermansiaceae bacterium | reverse complement strand
GTTTTATTGGTTCCCCCCACCCCCCCGAAACATGAATTCGACATCCCGCTTGGTAGCGGGCGAGTCTCCCCCTGCTCGTCCCTGCGCTTTACCTGTTGATCCTGCAGAATCCTTCACCCTCAGACATCGGCACCGCCCATGGGTGGCTCACCAAAAACTGGTGGCCGTCAGTTTTATTGGCGATACAGCGGTGGTTCTGTTAGCTATGATGTTGGCTTATGTGATCCGCTTTGAAACGGGGCTGCGCGAAATAGGAGTCGTGGACCCGGTCATCAGCGTTTCCGGCTATTGTGGCCACGTTTTGTTAGGCAGTGTATTGCTCGTGTTCCTCCTGGCGAACTTCCGGCTCCATGATCCACGGAATTATCTAGCAGTTCGGAAGACTTTCGGAACTATCGTGAAAACGTGCCTGATCTGGTGCTTCAGTTTCCTCGCCTTGGCCTTGGTTTTAAAAATCGAACCCGCGATCAGCCGGATGTATTGCGCCATTGGATGCGTCACTTCCATGGCCGGTCTGCTCGGGTGGCGTTGGCTGCTTTATTGCATCCTGCGCACAGAATCCTACGCAAACGCCCTGCGCCAAAAGACTGTTTTTGTCGGCTGGAATGACGAATGTGATCGCGCCCTCAAACGTTTCGGAAATGGCCGTGCCAATCAAATTTCCGTCACCGGAGTGATCACTCCACCGGCTCAAGCGTTTGAGGTGCAACCTCCGGACGAGGTTCCAGTGCTGGGGTCTTACGAGGGATTGCGCCCCATCCTTCGGGCCTCGGGAGCCGATTTAGTGATGGTCGTCGATGGAACATTGGATCGCCATCAAATGCTCGACCTCGCCGAAACTTGTGGCCGTGAATTCATCGACTTCAAACTCGTTCCAAGCTGCTTCCAGATCCTCGTTTCCGGCCTCAAGCTCGAAAGCATTCATGGGATGCCCGTCCTTGGCATCGGGAAAATGCCCCTACATCACGCCTTTAACAACGCGGCCAAGCGGACGGTGGACATCGTCGGTAGTATCGTGGGGATGTGCATTTTCGCCCCGATCATGGCGGTATTCGCGACGATTGTTTATATGGAATCTCCGGGCAACGTCATCTACCGCCAACGCCGCATCGGCTTGAATGGCCGCCCTTTCGATATCTATAAAATCCGCAGCATGAAGCTGGATGCCGAGGTCCACGGCACGCCCGGCTGGACAGTCAAGGACGACCCTCGCCGCTTGAAAATCGGCGAGTTGATGCGGGCTTGGAACATTGACGAACTGCCGCAGTTCTGGAATGTGCTGAAGGGCGATATGAGCCTCGTCGGCCCGCGTCCCGAGCGCCCTGAACTCATTGAGGGATTCAAGGAGAAAATCCCGCATTACAACGTCCGCCATAACATCAAGCCGGGCGTCACAGGCTGGGCACAAGTCAACGGCCTGCGCGGCGATACCTGCCTGCGCGAGCGAGTAAAATTTGACCTCGACTACATCGAAAACTGGAATTTCGTCCTCGATTTTCAGATTCTACTGATGACTCTCTACAAACGCGGTGGCGCATGTTAATCACTGCGTCAACCGAGGAAATGCCCGAGAGTTCCATCGCAGAAACCACTTCCCGCCGGAACCGCTCCATTCGCTTGGCGGTGGCTACGTCCCTCGTCTCCAAGGCGGGGACGATCCTGCTGCAACTCCTCGCAATCCCCATCGCTTGGCGGGTGCTTGGGCCCGAAGGCTTCGGACTCTACACCACGGTCAATCTCACGCTCGCCACGATGAGCTTGTTAGAGGTTGGCATCGGGCCGGCACTGACCCACGGCCTCACCCAGGCCCGTGCCGCAGGGGATGAAGTCAGGCAGCGTGAGCTTGGTTCCACGGCATTTTTCCTGATGTTAGGCGTATCGCTGTTAGCAGGTCTCGCCCTCACTACGATTCTTCTATCAGTGCCCGTGACCTCGCTTTTCGGAGAGTCTTACGGAGGAAAGGAGTCAGCTCTGCGCCCAGCGCTGTGGACCGGACTTGGTTTGTTTTTAATGTATTTTATCCTCAATCTCACGGAACGCATCCGCGAAGGACACTTGGAAGTCGCATCTAACAATCTGTGGGGAGCGGTGGGAAATGTCCTCGCAGCCGCCTTGGTTGGCATCGGCATCTGGTATGTGCCGCAAGTCTGGTTCCTCGTGCTTGCAGTCCACGGAGCGATGGTACTGGCGAAACTTTGCAACACGCTGACCTTGTGGTCGAAGCACCCGCTGATGATGCCGTCTCTGAAATTCGCCCGTCCCTTGATCGCCCGGCATCTCTTTTCGGATGGTATTTCGTTTTCCACCTGCTGCCTCGTCACAGGCATCGTCGAATACAATTTCTGCGGCTGGTTAGTTGGCAGGGCGGGTGGGCCAGCGGCGGTCGCGCTTTATGGTATTTTTATCAGTCTCACCATCATGCAGCTTGGCTTCGTCGTCATGCTCAGTGCGCCGACTTGGCCTGCGGTGGCAGAAGCACTCGCCCGAAACGACCGCCCGTGGGCGAGAAATGCGGCGCGGCGGCTCTATCTGTTCGGCACCGGTTTCGCGCTTTGCTCGGTCCTTGGTTTGGTGGTGCTGGGTCCGTGGGTGCTGCCGTTGTGGTTAGGAAATCGGCTTCCCCACATCAGCCGCGTGATGCTGGGCTGCTATGGGTTTTATTTCATCGCCCACGTCTGGCGTCATTTGAATCACACGATGATGATCGGCACCGGTCAGGTCGGGAAATTAGTTAGAATTCAATTACTCGAATCCGTGACCGTCGCTGTCCTCGGAGGGATCGCGCTCCATCTCGGCGGCCTGGAGGCCCTCCTCGGCACAATGGGCGTACTGATTTTTTCTCTGACCGGAATTATTTTACCGGAACAAGTGGCCAGAGCCTTAAGAAAAAATGATGGGTGATATAGGACAAGTTAGGCGAAAGTTACTTACCTATAGGAGAATCTCTACCATGCGGACCACGTTGGAATATGCATTCTCCCCAATCTGATCCACGAAACCGGGACAATCACCTTCCCTATTCCCTGACGTACTTGCATGCCCTGTGTGCGGCATACCCTTGCAGTGCTCTTCCCGATTGGAAATCAAGGCCGGAATCTGTCCGCGTTGCGCGAGTCCCTTGGTGCTGACCACTTCAGTCCACGCGGATCTTCCAACGGGTTCCGTCCGACAAGAAATTCACCACACGACTGAGGAAATGCCTTCTCCAGTTGGCAGAAACTTCGCCACGGGTAAGCCGAACTTGCTCTTTCTGGGACGGCAGACAAATAGCGTCGTTCCGCTGACGGACGCCAAATAGGGGTTATCCGAGGCCTCCTCGAAACCGGTCAATTCGCCCAAGCGTGTGGGACTGGGAATCGATGCTAACAGCCATGGGCGGATGTTGACAAGGCTAGCATGAAAGTCTCGGGGCGGGTGACCGGGATATGACACGGGTTGTTATTCAAATGGAAGCACGGGATGTTTCCACGCAAACCCAGTCCGCGCTGACGGGTCGCGAGAATATTTTATTGTTAATCAAAAATATAATAGTAGCTAGAATATCATAATTGTATTTAATATAAACAATACGGTATATTACTGTTATTTTTTATCAACAATTACTGGACACTTATTTAGTGTTTCATATAACTGCACCGTTCCCCCCCGGAATGCCCCCCCACCATTATGAAACACCCCCTAATTGTTGTTGTGCGCGTCGCGTGTTTATCTGCGGCATTTTCAACTTCTTCTAACGGTCAAAACTTAGTTGACCTTTCGGACACCAGTGTGGACAGCGGCGTAATTAACGGCGCAATCTACGGGATTGATTCATCTCATCCCTCTGGAACAGGCATCTTCGGACGCAGCTCTGGAGGAGTCTTCCTGACCATACAAAACAATGGCGTGGAACAAGGATACAACACCTCTGCAGGTGGGGTAATGGACACCAAGCGCGTGCCGCAATGGAACCATGAGATTACCATCGGATCTTTGGGAGTTGTGACCATCGGCAACAAGGATTTTGTCCCGTTTCTCCTAGACATCAATGAATCGGCCAGTAACAAGAAAAACCTTCTCTCGCTTGATGATGTGAAAATATTCACGACGTCCGCGACGGGTGTTTCCGACCCGACAGTTGGCTCGCTTGTCTCGGATTCCCGTTTGACCCTCCGTTACGATATGGATGCGGGGGGAAATAACTCCGTACTTCTCGATTACAACCGCATCGGAGGCGGTAGTGGATCCGCAGACATGGCTCTATTCGTTCCCCTCAGTGCTTTCAGCGGAGTGGGCCTCAACCAGAACCTTTATCTATACTCAAAATTTGGCGGCGATCTCGCAAATGGTGATGCCGACGCCGGTTTTGAAGAGTGGACTCAAGGAAAAGGAACCTCTTCCATACCCGAACCGGCTACCTTCTCGCTTGTCAGCCTTTGCGCGCTCGCTTGTGTCATTCGCCGTCGTCGCTGAGCGAACCGCAGTGTTATGGGAATCCATAACACTTGCGCAGTGAGCTTGCAGAGACGGAGAACGCAACAACGTGAGGCGGGACGGGATTTGTTTGTCAGCACGATGGCGTGCTGAGCCTCTCAATGAGATGGATGGATTGATGCTCCGTCTTCAGTGTAGTTAGTGAAAGATTTCACCCAATCCAAGGCGGCTTGTCGATCCGCAAGCCGGCCTTCGAGTTGCTCCGTTTGAACGGCTTCCAGAATCTCCTTGAAATGCGGGCCTGGCTCAAGTCCGAGTTTGATCAAATCCCGTCCTGTCACCAGTGGTGGCGGAATCAAAGGTTCAGCAGCAAACTCTGCGGCCTTCACATGGAGAAATTCATAATTGTCCGTAAAACCATTGGATGAACCGCAGTCCACGCGATGCAGCTCCATTTCCATCTCGAAATTCGGCTTTGCCATGAAGCGCTTTAACTTCGCTGTCCGCATTTGTTTCACATTCATAAACTGCATGTGCCGACCGACCATCGAAGTCACCGCCGCGATGACATCGTTTGGGTAACGCAAGCGGTGCAGAATGACATCGGCCATTTCCGCACCCATCGCATCGTGGCCGTTGAAACGAATCCGATCCTCAAATGTTTGGCTCGGCGGCTTGGCGATGTCATGAAGTAATACTGCTAGACATAACTCAAGCGGCGCATCCGGCTCCAGCATTTCTAACATAATGCACGTATGGATATAAACATCCCCCTCTGGATGCCATTCCGGTGGTTGTTCGCAGCCGATGGTTTTTAAAAACTCAGGAACGATGTGGGCCATCAGTCCCGTCTCCACTAACAGCTCCACTCCTAAGCGTCGACGGGGATCGGTTAGGATTTTCGAGAACTCATCCCGGATTCTCTCCGGCGAAATTTTTTCCAACAGAGGAGCACACGTTTGAATCGCCGCCATCGTTCCCGCCTCGATTTCAGATCCCAGCTTCGTCGAAAACCGAACCCCCCGCAGCAGCCGAAGCCCGTCCTCCGTGAACCGCGCCACCGGATCGCCGATGGCTCGCAGGACCCCGCCCCGCAGATCGGCAAGCCCGCCCACATGGTCAATCAGCTCACCAGTTTCCGGCCTTTCAAACAGCCCATTCACCGTGAAATCCCGACGTTGCGCGTCTTCCTCGGGCGTGGAAAAGGTCACCATTTCCGGTCGCCTCCCGTCCTTGTAACTTCCGTCCGTCCGGAAGGTCGCGATCTCCACATGATGCCCGCCGTGCTTGGCGATCACCACCCCGAAGTGCGCGCCCACCTCGTTAGCACCCGGGAAAAGTTGGACCACTTCCTCGGGGCGCGCTGAGGTCGCGATGTCAAAATCCTTCGGCTCTAACCCCAGCAAACGGTCCCGCACACAGCCACCGGCAAACAGCGCCTCATGCCCCGCAGCCGTGAGGCGTCTGGAAAGTTCAAGGGCTGCATCACGCGCGGTCATGGCCGAAGCATTGGCCGCACATTCAGTGGATTCAAGATTCCAATATCAGTTTAGATCGTCGATGGGTTCTTCACCATTGGCATTGCGCCTGCCAAAAAGCAGCAAAGGAACCCCGACAACGATGGATAACAATGCCACCACGGGCCACACCCGCACGGGGGCTACGGGATAAGGTCCGGTGCGGAGGGCGCTCATATATTCGTGGTAAGTATTGGTGGCATCGTCCTCATCCTCTTCGGCCACCACCAAACGGACGCCGCCAATCGCGTAACTGTAGTGCCAGAAAAGCTGGGCGATATTTTCATCTAGCAGAAATCCCTCGATCCCGCGGGACTCCAGGAAGGTGCGAAATAAATGAGCATCCTCGGACAAGGGAAATGTAGCGATTGTGATCATTTTTCTGAATAGGAACGGGAGCACCGCCCTTTATGGATCAGACATCGCCCACGTTTTCGCTCGTCTGAATTCGTCGTCCTTGCGCCGCCACGCGCTTGCCACTGGATCCGCTCCGATTTCCGCGAAGAGCTTTCTAGCAACTTCGCGATCACCGGCGAAGGAAGCCATGCGGCAATACTTGTTAAGAAGCTCCTTGGAATCCGGGTAACGCTCCCGCATCTGGTCAAAACCCTTTTTGGCCTTCCTCCACGACGCCTTGGATTGCCGGAAAACATTGTCGTAAAAACCAGACTGTGCGTTCACCACCCGCGCATAAGTCTCATATCCCAAGCCATCTGCCCGCTCGATGTCTTTTTCCGCAGCCGCCTCCCAATCCCCCGGCTCGCCATGCCACCTTGGAAGCAGATAGTAGGCGCGGGAAAGATCGTATTTAAAATACTGCGGTTCGGACTTCTTCGCTTCTTGGAAAAGCGCCTCATACGCCGCCGCTTCCTCACTCTGGCCCAGGGCCACTTTCAAGCGAACCTCCCACCAGACCGGGCAGGGAGCTAGCGGCTTTGATTGGTCCAAGAGGGTATGGGCCGTGGCAAGCCGTTCGCGAAACAAGCGCCAGCCCTCCTCCGTCACCTTGTCCGCATAGGCAGCCCCGCGCGCTTGCCAGGCGTATTCCGTCATGAACCGGGCGTGGGAAACTTGAGCCGTGATCGACTTGGGAAATTTCGCTTCCCAGTCCTGATAGATCGTTTCATGCAGCTTCCACATGCTATCCGGCTCATCATCCGCACAGGCGAGAGTCTCATAAAAATGGGAGATCTTCCACTCACCGTTAGGAAACTTCGCCTTATTGGACCTCAGTTCGTCCGCTAACGCTTCTAGTTCGGCAAATTTGCGGCTATTGTAAAGCGCGCGAGTATCCCCGTAGAACCGCGTTAATTCCTCCATTTCGCTGTTAGCTGCGGTTGTCGGGATTCCGCTGCCGATCACCCCCACTTTGCCCCGGCAGGAACTCACGGCGAACGGCAACGCCAGCAGCGCAAAGATCCGGCAAACTCTGAACAAGATTCTCATACCGCGATTGATAGCAGAGGCAAGTTCGGCTGGACAACTCAATCGTCACCGTTTTCCCTTCGGGGTCTTGAGAAATGCCTCCACCTCGCCGACCGACTTGGTGTTGAAAACATCCTGTTTCCGCAACCAGCCTTTTCTCGCAAGCCGCACTCCTAAGCCGATGTGGTGAAGGCGCGCGGTCGAGTGGGCGTCAGGATTGATGGAGCAGAGGACGCCTTTATCGCGGGCGCGTTTCCACCAACGCCAGTCCATGTCGAGACGCATGGGACTGCAATTCAGCTCGATAATGGTGCGGGTCTCGGCAGCGCAGTCGATGACCATGGCGTGGTTCACGGCGTAGGGTTCGCGCTTGAGCAGGAGTCGGCCGGTGAGGTGTCCGAGCATCGTGACGTGCTCGTTCTCCATGGCGCGACAAATGCGACGGGTCATTTCCTCCTCGGTTAGGGTGAAGGAGGCGTGGACGGAGGCGACGCAATAGTCGAGCCGGGCAAGCAACGCGTCTTCGAAATCCAGGGTACAGTCTTTGAGGATATCGACCTCGGAACCGGCAAAGAGGCGGAAGTCTTCATAGGAGGCGTTGAGTTTTGCAATGGCGGCGACTTGGTCTAACAGGCGGGTTTCATCAAGGCCGTTGGCTTGAAAGGAGGATTTCGAGTGGTCGGCGATACCGAGGTATTGGAGGCCGAGGTCGATGGCTTCATCGGCCATGGCTTCGAGGGTGTCGTGGCCGTCTGAGGCGGTGGTGTGGTTGTGGAAGGTGCCGCGGAGTTGGGTGAGTTCGACGAGTTTCGGCAGGGTGTGATCGGCGGCCGCCTCGATCTCGCCCCGGTTTTCGCGGAGTTCGGGCGGGATAAAATCGAGACCCAAGGCGCGGTAGATGTCGGCTTCTTCGTCGATTTCGGGAAGCGGGTCCGAATCCGCCGCCACGGGGGTAAAGCCGTACTCGTTGAGGGAAAGGCCTTGTTTTAACGCGAGCGAGCGGATGGCGACGTTATGTTCCTTGGAGCCGGTGAAGTATTGGAGGGCGAAGGGAAATTGAGCATTCGACACGGCGCGGAGGTCGCATTGGAGGCCATTTTTCAGACGGACGGACGCTTTCGTTTCGCCGCAGGCGATGATCGACGCCACTTGTGGAAGTGTGGTGAAATCCTCGCAAACAAGTGCTGGTTCCTTGGTGGCGACGAGGAAATCGAGATCATGCACCGTTTCCTTCGCACGCCGGAATGAGCCTGCGTAAGCGACGCGCGAGACTTCTGGATGGAGGCGGAGGAGGCCGGTGATTTCCTCCACCAGCGGGGTGATGCCGCCTAGCAGAAAAGTATCGGCGAAGGTTTCCCGCAGGGCGATGGCTTCGAGAATCTTGGTCTGAGTCTTCGCGCCGAAACCGGGGAGTCCAGCGACATTTCCAGCCTCGCAGGCGGCTTTGAGATCGGCGATGGAAGTGATGGCGAGAACATCGTAGAGTGCTTTAATTTTCTTAGGCCCGAGGCCTTGGAGATCGAAGAGCTCAAAGATGTCGGCAGGAAACTCGGCACGGAGTTTTTCGTGAAATTCCAATTTCCCCGTGCTGGCGAGTTCATGGAGCTTGTCGCGCAATGCGTCGCCGATGCCTTTAATGCCGGTGAGTTCGTTCTTCTCCGCGAGATCCAGGATGTCGCCATCGTAATTTCTCACGGTTTCCGCGCCTTGGCGGTAGGCGCGTATTTTAAAAGGATTCTCCGCCTTCAGTTCTAGCAGCAAGGCGATTTCTTCGAGGACTTCAGCCAGATTTTCTCGTGTCATGCGATAAGCGTTGCTTGGCAAAAGATCCCGGTCAAGTATCGCAGGTGCGCGGACTCAGCAAGGTTCCAAATGAATAGATGATTTCCCGGCACCATGGAAAACTTCACCAACTTTCAGTAAGCCCCATGCCCTCCAACGCATCCCGCGTGGAGTGGGAGATTGACGGTGCTCCACTGTGGTTCGAGTGCGCGGATACTCCACTGAATAGCGCGCCGGATGCGATGGCCTGCCTTTGTTTCGCCGCCTCATCGCTGGCTGGCTGGCGGGTGCGGTTCCCGGTGAGTATATGCCCGCTTCTCGAGCATCGATTGAAACGAATAGGCCGGATTTGGAACCGCTGGTGGGGAACTGATAGGGACCGATTCAAAGCGGAAACAAGAGGGACACCCCCAACCATCGAGATGGGGCGGGGGACTGCTCTATTTCTATCACTCGGCGTGGATTCATTTTACACTCTACTGCGAATGCCCGAGGCGCGGACCATCGTATATGTAGCCGGATACGATGTTCAACTGATAGAAACAGAGCGGTGCGCAAAAATCGAACGGCGTCTCCACGACGTAGCGGAAAGGCAGGGAGTGAAAGTAATTTTGGTGAGGACGAATCTGAGGACTCATCCGGTCTTTGGGAAGCTGGGTTGGGATCGCTTGCATGGTGCCGCACTTGCGGCAGTCGGGCACTTGTTAGATAGTGCGATTTCAAAAATCTTTATTTCGGCATCTTTTCCCAAAAACTACTTCAAGCCATGGGGATCGAGTTGGAAGACGGATTTCCTCTGGTCCTCGTCGAGGCTGGAAATTGGCCATTTCGGCGAGGAGTTGTGGCGTTTGGAGAAACTGGAAAAAATCGTGGATGAGCCTTTGGTGATGGATCATTTGAGAGTCTGTTGGGAACACCGCAACGATGGCCTGAACTGCGGCGAGTGTGAAAAGTGCCAGCGGACCATGTTGGGATTGGTTTCTTTACGGAGGTTGGAGGTCTATCAAACATTTCCAAATGTCGAGACGCTGGTTGCTGGATTGCAAGCCTCCCCTGCGTTGATCGGTAAACTCTTGCCGACTTACCGGGCATTTTTAAAACACGACCTTCCCCCTGAAGTGGACGGCGCATTGCGGGGGCTCATCCAGCGAACTGAGGCCCGTATCAAATCCAGGAACCACGCCATTCAATAGCCATGGCCTGGACTCTGGAAATCTATCAACACCGCATCGATAATCCCGGGGAGAGGACCCGCCACCCAGCGGGATCGCCCTCGCCGGAAGAGATTGAAAGCTACTTCGCGGCTTGTGATGGGGTGAATTTCGAGGGGACTGCCTTGGTTCTTGGGATGACGCCGGAACTGCGGAATCTAGCAGTCCAGAAGTTCAAGCAGGTAATTTCAGTCGATAGTTCGCAGGTCGCCATTGATTTGTTCTCCAATTGGATTCCCGAGGAAATGCGTGGAAAAGAAACGATGATCCTCGGATCATGGACTGACTTGAATGTGTTGGCCGGACAACGATGCGAAGTCATTTTCGGTGACGGGATCATTGGAAATTTAACTGATTTCCAGGGAGCTTTGTCCGCGCTCAATGCCTTCCGGGACGCTTTGGCTCCGGGAGGACGTTGCATCATGCGGAATGTGGTGGTGGGTGCCGGACTCGATATTGATCGATACCGATTCCACAAGTTGTTAGATGATTTTCGTTCGGAGGCGATTGACACGGCGGAGTTCGGCTTTTGCACGCGGATGTTAGGCTTTCATGATAACGCCTATGATCCAGAACGCGGGATTCTGGATTGTGCGCGGGTCTTCGAACAACTCGATGCAATGACCAATCTATCTGCAAATGAAGTGGCTGCGCTCGCCCGCTACCGCTTCGTCGGAAAGAATTATTTCCCCTCGGAAGCAAGGTGGTTGGAGCTTCTCGCAAGCGCGGGGTTCGGCCCGCCTGTGACACATCCGTCAGGACGCAAACTCTGGAATGAATTCTATCCGGTTCAGTCTTTTGCCCCGATCTGAAAAGATCAAGGGCTGACCAAGATGAAATCCGCAATCACCATCCGGTGATCGCTGTGACGGGTGGTCTCGGCCCGGCAGCGGACCGGGGTGAAATGGCGCGTCGCGTAGATATGATCGATGCGAAGGATCGGGAAACGGCGTTGGAAGGTATCGCCCCATCCAGTGCCGGCAGCGGCGAAGGCGTCCACAAAATCGCGGGCAAGCTGGCGGTGGACGATGTCGGACGCGGGAGCGTTAAAATCGCCGCCGAGGATCGTGGGAGTGTTGGGAAATTTCGTGGTTTGCTCGAGAATCTGCTGAGTCAGGGAAAGTTCCTTTATCCTGAGTAAACGGTTGTTCCGATGAGTTACCCACGCCAGTTTTTGCCACAACCGCAGATCGGTGGCGGCGGTTCGCAAGTGGACGTTGACCACTTCAATTTCCCCGCCGCCGGGAAGGAGGATGGAGACTTGCTCATCGCGTTGAGCGGGGTCGGGGTTGCGAACTTCGCGCTGGATTTTCCAACGCGTAATCACGCCATTGGTTTGATGGGCGCGGTAGTCGCCGAGGCCGCCATACAGCACGTCCGAAATTTGGCGAACTTGATCGGGGAAGGCATCCTGCAACAAGACCACGTCGGGTTGCCACGCGGCGATGTCCACCGCAGGATTATCATATTTAAATAAAGCACAGTTCATCGTGATAACTCGGATCACGGGCTTCCCTTCATACAGTTCCGCGTGACCGGGAAGCGGGGGGGATTTTCCGAGATTCGCCAACACCCGCGCCTCGTCTGCGCCGACTAACAAAGTCACCGCCCAGACGGCGGTCATTACCAGCGAGAGCGGGGCACGCAAGAAATAAAACGCCCCGCAGGAAAGCAGAAGTCCGCAGCCTCCCCAAAGCCAAATCGGCATGACGGTGAAGGCCGCGAAGCGATCGGGCTGCCGCGCAAAACAATAGACAGTGAAGACGTGAAGCAGAAGGGAAAATCCCACTAAAGTCCATCCGAAGCGGCGGCTGATCGAGTGAGATGGCATGAAATTCTAAAGCTTAAATCCTAAATTCTAAACGGAAGAAAAAGCAATGAGAGAATGCGGCTGATCGGGTTTTCTCATCTTTGTTTCGGAGTTTGCGCTTAAGATTGAATGCTTCAAACAGGCAGTCACATGCCCGGGATGCCTAGGCCACCGGTTAGCTTTTTCATTTCCGTAGCGGACTTTTCCTTGCCCTTGGAAATGGCTTCCTGGACGCCTTTGAGGACGAGGTCTTCAAGAAATTCCGCATCGCTCGGATCGATCACGGAAGGGTCGATTTTAATTGATAATACATCGCCGGAGCAGGTGGCGATGACGTGGACCTTGCCGCCGCCGACCGAGGCCTCTACGGTTTGGATTGCAAGTTCTTCTTGCTTCGCAGCGAGCCCGGCCTGCATCTGCTGGGCTTGTTTCATGAGTTTCTGGATGTTCATAGGAGGTTGTTAGGTGGAAGCTTAATTGTGGTTATTGCCGTTGCGGGTAGGAGTGCCGATCCCGCGGGCGAGGGTGGGGATATTTTTCCAGGCGAAATAGGAAAATGCCAAGCCGCCGGAATAGTGGTTGATCCAGTCGATCTCGGAGTGCCATCGCTTTAAGGATACCGAACTATGAAAAATGGGGGCGCTGGTGGGTGCCCAAATCCCGGTGTTCCGAATCAAATGGTAAAAACGCGCCATGGAAATGTTAGCGCAGCACCTTTCCCTCAAATTTTACGAGGGCGGCTTGGATGAGAGGGTCGTTGTGGAAGGCGTCTTCGAGGGAGGGGCCGGCCAGTGCGGGTTCGGGTGAGTTGGCCTCGGTCGTGGGCTTGTCATTTTTCCAGGGCGGCGCTTCGGGCGGGGTGGGGGCCTCGCTGGATTCGGGGGCATCGTCGATCATGGAATCGAGACTGGATAGGCCGCCACTGGGGCGGGGCTTCGTTGCGACGGGCGCGGAATCGGTGGCGGGTTCAGGTTTCCATTCCTTGGCGACAGGAAGGGCTTCGGGTTCTGGGAAGGGAGCGGGCGCTTGAGATTGAGCGGCTGAAGCGGGAATTCCGGTGATGAAATCAGCCCCACGGGTGAGGACTTTGATCACATCGGTAATGCGGAATTCGCCTAGGGATTGGATGGCCTTGATAACGCCAAGCTCGAAATGCAGGCGTTTGTTCGTCGCCCATTTCATGCGGCCTTCCGTTTCGGCGAAGACGTCGATGGCGGCAAGGATGCGGTCCGGGGGGTATTCGTCGGCAGCGGCTAACAGGGCGGTCCAGAGCGGGGCGGGGATGCCCTCGCCATCGGCGGAGGGGTCGAGTTTGGCGACTAACAGAGCACGCAGGCAGCCGATGAGTTCGCCAAGGAGTTGGGATAGCTCGCGACCGCTTTCGGCTTCCTTCTGGATTAAGGAGAGGGCGCCGGGGTTGTCCCGGGCAAGCAGGATTCGAGTAAGCGTGGCGACTTTCTCCCGCGAGGTGAATCCGAAAACGTCGAGGACGTTTGCCTCGTTGATGGTGTCGCCACAGAAAGACACCAACTGGTCGAGCATTGACTGGGCGTCGCGCATCCCGCCGTCAGCACCTTTGGCGATGGCCCAGGCGGCGGTTTCATCAAGGGTGATCGCTTCGAGACTGGCGATGTGGAGCAGGTGCGCGGCGATCGTTTCGGTGGGAATCGGGCGAAGGTCGAAGCGCTGGCAGCGGGAAAGGATGGTAGGTAAAATTTTGTTCGCCTCAGTGGTGGCGAAGATAAATTTCACATGGGGCGGCGGTTCTTCGAGCGTCTTGAGCAGCGCATTGAATGCGGCGTTTGAGAGCATGTGGACCTCGTCGATGTAGAAAATCTTGAACTGTCCGCGAGCCGGGGCGAAGCGGACGGACTCGCGCAGGTCGCGGATATTGTCCACGCTGTTGTTAGAGGCTCCGTCTATTTCCATCACATCAAGCGCGCGGCCCTCAGCGATTTCGATGCAGACATCCTCCTCGGGGTCGAAATCCGCCTTGGGCCCGCCCGTGCAATTTAGTGCCTTGGCGAGAATGCGGGCGGTTGAGGTTTTCCCGGTGCCGCGCGGACCGACGAAAAGATAGGCGTGGGCAAGTCGTTTCTGAGCAATGGCATTGCGAAGAGTTCTTACGACATGGTCCTGGCCGAGGACGTCGTCGAAGGTTTTGGGTCGGTATTTCCTGGCGAAGACCTGATAGCTCACGAGGCGGAGTGTAGGGATGGCGGCGGGTTTGTCATGACTGAGTTTTCGGGAATTGAAAAAATACAGGTGAAAACTTTGTCGGACGGGGATTGATGAATGCGTGCAGGTTGCTAAGATCAAAGGGCATGGATGATCCGAAAAACTCTGAAAGCTCCCAACCAAAAGGATTTCCGTGGCTGGGGGCGACATTCCTTTTAGCTCTTTGTGCTGTAATGGTCCTTTGTTTCACGGAATTCCCGGCAAAGGTGAAACGCGGGCTCAAGGAGGTTTTTGGCACGAAACCGATGGCTGCTACCGTCGATCAGAAGGATATTTACCGACAGGCCGAATCCAAGATTAGAGCCGAGATGGAGGAAAAATACGAGCGCGACATCGCAGCTCTGAAAAAATCCCTCGAAGATGCCGAAAAACAGAATTCCGAAGAAACCGCCCCCGCAGTGGCCGCGCCGGAACTCGGACCCGGAACCGTCGTCGATGTACGCAAATTGCGCTCCGGTATCCCTTTTAAAACCGAGGTGAAAATTGAAATCGGCGGTATCGCTTCCCACGAACGCGTGGACGAGGCCAGCTACACCGCCACCTATCAGCTATCCCTCCGTCTTCCCACGCCCGCGAAAACGCTGGCGGAAATCGAAACCTCCAACCCCGATCTCTCGAAAATGCTGCCGGGTCTGCCTGCTCTTCTGGAAAAAGCCGAGGTTTCTCCTTGGTTCAGCAAACTCTATGCCATCAAGGCCGCCCGCGTCCGGCGCGATGCCACCTCGCTCAACGAACTTCTCACCAAGCACAACATTTACGATTGCGAGACCATCCTCCAGTTCCAGACCACTGCCGGTCGCCGGGTTTTTTACCTCCAATCGGAAATGGACGTTGTGTCCGACGGCTCAGACGGCGATCGCTTGCCGACGATGTCCGATGAGATCGTAAATTCTCCGAACTATCAGCCCTTCACCAGTTACGGCTGGCCCAAGAAAACTCCGGCGCCGAATCCGATCATCCCCGGCTGGGAAAAACGGATCGCCGCCGCTCAGAAGGAACTAGCTCTCCCCGCCACCACTGTTGCTAGAAAAGGCTGGCTGCGCGAGCGCATTCAATTTCTCAAACGTGGCATCGAAGATCTCAAAAACCGCAGTTTTCTCATTGCCGACTACGATCCGTTCATCGTCATCCCCGTCAACATCCTGACCTCGAATGACGCCTCCGCTCCAAAAATTGGCGACTACGCCGTCGTCGCTTGCGGGAAAAAGCTCTACCCGGCGATTGTTGGCGATGGCGGTCCGACCTTTGTCGTGGGCGAGGGCTCCCTGCGTTTGGCCCACGAAATCGATCCGAAATCCTCCTCTTACAATCGCCCGGTTTCGGACTTGAAGGTGAGCTACCTGGTTTTTCCAGGAAGCCGCGAGCCTGAGCGTGTCGTCCCTGATTATGAAAAATGGCGTCAACGCTGCTATGAGTTGTTAGGTGAGATCGGCGGGATGGGGGAAGGCTACGAACTCCACGCTTGGCAGGATCTGCTTCCCAAGCCCGTGCCGCCAGCTCCCTCTCCCGCGCCAATCCCCGACCCTACCAAAACCATGATTCCACCGGGAGCGCCTCCAGCAGTCCCGCAGGGCACCAGCCCGCCAGTGCCACCGCCTATTACTCCTCCCGCTCCAACATCCGACGCACCCGCTCCTGTGAAAGTGTCCGAATGATCTTCAGCAAAAGTAGAATACAAATTAACGTCACCCCGACTTCCAATAGGGGAGCTGTTCCGTGAGAACGATCACCGGCCATAAACTTGAGCAAGCCCGGCACGTTTCCCAACCCGCGAGCCGCGCCTAACAGCGCTAGAATCCCTGCGCCGATGACGCCATGCCACTGCATTCTGATCGAAAAAATTCCGCAGATCACGATCCCGCCACCCAGCTTGAGCGCCCCTTCCAGGAATTCGAGCGACTGGGGACGTGGAAGTAGAAACATCGCCGCCACACCGAGGGCCGCAAGCGTGAGGCCGTTGAAGAAAATGTAAAAGCGCATCGACGGACTTGAATCGAAGTCGCGCCCTCAAAGCAATCGCAATTCAACAGGTGAAATCCGACCTCATTAGATGCATCCAAAACGACCAGGGAGGCGGACTTTTTCAACTTGATTAGCAATTACTTATATCTTGGACAGCTAGTTAATCTTGCTTTTTAGAGTAAAATTATTTCCTAAATCATTGATTATCAGTGTTTAATTTTTGTGAGCGAAAAGCGTCCAAGTCTGATTTTTCGAATCCCTTGATCTCCAAGGGCTGCTCTAGTTAGTTTTCGTGCCTCCCCCCATGAAAACTACGAAACTACTGATGTGTGCAGTAGCTCTCGCAGCCGCGTTTGCGGCGACGAAGGCTCACGGACAAAACCTCACGGCGACTCTAACCGGAATAGTTCCAGGACTAACCGTTAAGGGAACCTTCAATAACGGCAACTTCATCCAGGACTATGCGTCGGGTTTGATGACGTTTTCGAGTTTCACCGCCTTCTGTGTTGATCCCTATCAGGATCTCAGCTACGGCCAGACACTCACCTATCAAGTCCAAAACCCAAGCACTCTTGCGAATTCGGCCACGATCGCCCGCTTGGTGGGTGGTTACCTTGCGTCCTCACAGACCGATGCGGATGCCGCCGCCGTGCAATGGGCGATTTGGGAAACCACCACTGAGGCGCTTGCCAGCCCTTCGCTAGTAAACGGAAACGTGAGGATCACCGCACTCGCCAACCAAAGCACAGCAACCTTGGCCAACCAGTACCTTGCGAACGTCAATAGTTTCGCACATGTCAACCTGACCTATCTCACCAATTCCACTTATCAGGATGTGGTGACCTGGTGCCCGGTGCCTGAGCCTGCTTCGGCCGGTCTAGCGGCACTATCCAGTTTGCTGCTGCTGCGCCGTCGCCGGGCCTAATCCGGTTCTGTCTCAGGGAGTTCCAGCAGTTTCCCATTGGTGGAAATAAAGAGCGTGTGTTGCGGATTTCGCAGCGCCCGCTTTTTTCCGTGTCTATCAATCTGGAGAAAGAAGAGTTAGGTATCTCCTAACAATCCCTTCAGCCCGCCGAAGAAATTTTCCAGCTCGTCGGTGCTGGGTTCGGCTCCGAGGATTTCGTCGTAGCTGGTGTGATTGAGAAATTCATCATCAAGCTCGCCGATAAAGCTGCTAGGTTGACATCCGGTTTCCTGACCCCACTTGATGCGGGTCGCGCAATAGGTCATCGTGAGTTGATCTTTTGCACGGGTGATTCCGACGTAGAGCAAGCGCCGCTCTTCGTCCTTTGTTCCTTCCGCGATGCTGCGGGTGTGCGGTAAAAATCCTTCCTCAAGACCGACCAGGAAAACGATGGGAAATTCGAGGCCCTTGGAAGCGTGCAGGGTAATCAGAGTGGCCCCCTGTTTTTTTTCCAGATCGTCGTCCTCGCGATCCGAAGCGAGGGCACTATGGTCAAGGAAGGACTGGAGGTTTTTGCCTTTTTCCGTATGCTTGCGAAGGCTGTCGATGACGCTGAAAACTCCTTCACCGCGTTGTTGTTTTTCGCTGTCTGTTTTACAGCCGCGTTCGATCCAAGGCAAGTATTCGATGGCCTTGATAAGCGAGCCTAACACATCAGCGGCATTTTCCCGGGCGATCTCAATGCGGTTTTTCGCCCCAGCGATGGTGGCGACAAATTCCTGTACGGCACTAGCGGATTTTGCGCCTAACTGATCGGTGAAATTCGGATCGCAGAGCGCCTGCCAGACGGATTCGTGATGCTCGCGGCTCCAATCGGTGGCAAGCACGGCAGTGGATTGGCCGATGCCCCGGTTAGGCGCATTGAGAACCCGTAGCAAGGGCACATCGGCATCGGGCGAGGCTAACAGTTGGGCGTAGGCCAGCACATCACGAACTTCGCGGCGGTCGTAGAAACTTTGTGCACCCACCATGCGGTAGGGAATTTTCCGTTCACGCAACGCGAGTTCCAGCTTCCGGCTTTGGCCATTAGTCCGGAACAGGATCGCGAAGTCTTCCCACTCGCGCCCGATGGCACCCTTTTCCGCCATGATTTCCTCTGCGATGAATTCCGCCTCCTGATCATCACCCGGCATCGCGACGATACGGACGGGATCGCCGCCAGTGCGGGTGGCGCGAAGGATTTTCTCGCGTCGGCCGCGGTTGTGTTTGATCAGGCTGTTAGCCGTATGGAGGACCGCCTGAGTGGAGCGGTAATTTTCCTCCAGCCGGATGATTTTAGGATCTGGGAAAAATTTCTCAAACTGGAGGATGTTTGCGACTTCCGCACCGCGCCAACCGTAGATCGACTGATCGTCATCGCCAACCACACAAACATGATAGGGCGGGCCGACCAGTTGCTGAAGAAGCTGCATCTGGAGCGCGTTCGTGTCCTGGAACTCGTCCACGGTAACGCGGGTGAACCGTTGGCGGAACGTTTCTCTAACATCGGCGTGCTCGCGGAGAATGCGTTCCGCAAGCACGAGCAGGTCATCAAAATCCACGGCATTTTGCGCGCGGATTTCATTCTGGTAGGCTACGGCGAGTGTGGCGAAGTAATCGTCCTCGAGATCGCCGGGATCGATGCCCTTATTCTTGGCTTTTGAAATCGCAGATAGCACTTCGTCCGGTTTCACCTTTTCCGAAGAGCCGCCCTTTCGGACGAGAAGTTGCTTCATCAATCCGACTTGGTCCGAGTGCGAGCAGATAGAGAAGTTCTTCTTGTATCCGAGCTTGTCGATTCCGCCCCGCAGAATGCGGACGCAGAGTGAATGGAAGGTACAAACCGTCATTTCCGTGGCGGCCTTTTTGGAAACCATTCCACCGATCCGCTCGCGCATTTCGCTGGCAGCCTTGTTGGTGAAGGTCACGGCCAGGATTTCGGAAGCAGCGATCCGCTTTTCCAGCATGTGGGCGATCCGGCAGGTGACGGTGCGGGTTTTTCCCGTGCCAGCTCCGGCAAGTAGCATGACCGGACCGTCGAGGGACCCAACGGCTTCGCGCTGGGCTTTGTTGAGAGAGTCGAATGAAAACGAGGAAGCCATCGGCGGGCGGATGCAAGCGGGAAGGGCAGGGAGTGGCGAGTGTGGAGTGTGGGGAATTCAAAATAAGGATCGCCTGAGTAAAACGGTCACTTTTGCCTTGCCAACAAGGTGTTGATCCCTAGTTTGCCCGTCCCATGCCAAGAGTCGGAGGAAAAGCAAAAACACGGAAAGCCGTTGCCAAGCGTTTCAAAGTCACTGGAACTGGGAAAATTCTTCGTCGGAAACAAGGGGCTCGCCACTTGTTGCAAGGCAAGAACAGCAAGCGCAAGCGTCGTCTTGGGCAAGCTGCTCTCGTCTCCGATGCTGACCTTAGAAACGTCAGGGAGAATCTTCCTTTTTCCCGTTAACTGGAAATCGCAGCAACGAATAATAGCCCCGTCCGCGAATCGGACGGCCTTCACCCAGCCTGATCCCGCGAGGGAGACACGAACAGTCGAGACTGTGGAAGGAAATGAAATCAACGGTCTGTTCAAACTGAAATAATACCAAATGCCACGTGCCACCAACTCACCGGCCAGCCGCGCCCGCCGCAAGCGGACGCTGCTCCGTGCCAAGGGTTTCCGCGGTTTCCGCTCGAAACTCTTTCGTTACGCCAAGGACGCTGTCCGCAAGGCGATGACGTATGAATATCGCGACCGGAAGCGGCGCAAAGGTCAATTCCGCCGTCTGTGGACTCAGCGTATCAACGCTGCCTGCCGCAACGAGGACATGACCTACTCGCGCTTCATCGAAGGCTTGAAAGCTGCCGGTATCGAAGCTGACCGCAAGATCCTTTCGGACCTCGCGATCACCGATGCCGCCGCCTTTTCAGCCATTATCGCTCAGGCAAAAAAAGCTCTCGCAGCGAAACACGCTGTGGTTGCCGTCTGAAATCGAGCCGCGAAACTTGAACTACCACACGCCGTCTGGACTCGTTCCGGACGGCGTTTTTTTGTCAACTCGCGAAAATTCTTTCCTCTGAATCTTGAAAAGTTAGTTGAAGGACGAGGACTTGATCCCGCACTCCTATCGCCTCGCCCGCAGCGCTGCCTTGAGTTGCTCGACTTCTTCCACCAGATCCAAAATCAATTTCAGTCCGGCTAGATTCGCCTCGCTGGTCTCCTTGAGATGTTCGATGCGGCGGAGGGTGCGGACGGCTTCATCGTCCCAGTTGGTTTCGCGGATCAAACCCTGCTCTTGATAGTGCAGAATCGTCTGTGACGAAATTCCCGTGAGTTCAGCCATGATTGCCAACTGATAGGTAGCCCCCGTATCCGGCTCATAGAGTGGAAGGTCGTGGTTCATCAGGCGGCGGGGTGGCGTGGGTTGAAGGATGATGCGTCGCGAAGTTTTTCCCAGAGTTCCCGCTCCTCGGGACCGATTTTGGTGGGAAGATGGACGCTCAGGGTGGCAAAGTAGTCGCCGCGCTCGCCGGATTTTCCCTTGGGCAAACCACGGCTGCGGACCCGGAGTTGCTGCCCGTTTTCACTTCCTGCGGGGATGCGGAGCTTGATGGGGCCGTCGAGGGTGGGCACGGAAATTTCGGCACCAAGCACGGCTTCCCACGGCGCGAGATCGAGATCGTGGAAAAGATTCGCCCCTTCCGTCTGGAAATCCGGGTGGGCGGCGTGGCGGACTCGCAGGTAGAGATCACCGGCGGCAGCATTTCCACCGCCAGGCTCACCCTGACCGGGGACGCGGATGCGTTTGCCATCGGTGACTCCGGGCGGGATGCGGACTTGAAACGAATGGGTCTCGGCTTGGCCATTGCGGGCGTTGTTGATCTGGAGGGAAATGGGACGGACGGATCCGTGCATCGCTTCTTCCAAAGTGACGAGAATGTCGCCCTCTATGTCGCTGCCCCGGTGATCGCGGGTGCCAGATGTTTGACCATTTTCCGGAAAACCATAGCGGCTGGCACCGCTAAAGTATTGTTCGAAAAAATCACTGAAGCCGGTGCCTCCGAAGTTGAATTCCTGACCCGATTGGGGGGACGGACCTTGGTGACGCCCCTGTTGTGGATTTTGCCAGTCCGCCCCGAGTTGATCGTATTTTTTCCGTTTATCGGGGTCGCTAAGGACTTCGTTGGCTTCGTTGATTTCCTTGAATTTTTCCTCAGCGGTTTTCTTGTCCTTGGCGACATCCGGGTGATGTTTGCGGGCCAGTTTGCGGAAGGCTTTCTTAATATCGGCGGCGCTGGCATCGCGCGGAACTCCGAGCGTGACGTAGTAGTCTTTGAATTCGGTGGACATGGTGGAAATTTGACGAACTAACGTTGCTTTCCCTGTAAGCCCGATCCGAACGGGTGTCCAGATCACGCGGAAAGTCCCACGCAACTTTGAAAAATTCCATGATCAGATTTGCCGCGCCCTCGCCGGGGATGATTGAGAGTTAGATGAACTCGTTAAGAAGTCCCTCGATCATCTCCTGACGACCACTCGCAACCATGGGTTCGGGATTGGCGAGGGCGTATTTTTCAAGATCGGCGAGGGTGGTTTTTCCGCCTTCGATCTCGGAACCCACTCCGCTGTCCCACGTCTTGTAGCGCTCCGAGATGAATTGCTCGATGCGTCCGTCAGCACGGATCGCAGCGGCGGTCTTGAGTCCGCGGGCAAAGGCGTCCATGCCGACGACGTGGGCGTGGACGAGATCGACAGGCTCCCAAGACTCGCGGCGGCGCTTGGCGTCGAAGTTGAGCCCGCCGGTAGTGAAGCCGCCCATTTTCATGAGGACGAGCATCGTGTGGGTCGTGAGATAGAG
>JANYFB010000058.1 GCA_025362955.1 Akkermansiaceae bacterium | reverse complement strand
TCCGCCGAGGGCGTGGGCGATGGAAATTGTTTCCTTGTGGACATCGAGTCCGACGTAGTAGGTGTGGGTCATGGCGTGTTTAGGTATGTATTTAATGTTGGATAGGCTGCGGATACTTCGTGTTCCCGCAGTAGCCCACGGAAACCCTAAGCACGCCTGTTCTTGTTTCAAAGGCTTCGCTCTCTTCGAGCTCCAGCCATAGAATCTCGCAGAAGAATTTTCATACAAACCATCATGATCGCAAAAGGAACCTACAGACTTGAAATCAACAAACTCGATAGCCCGATTGATTGCGGAGGATGCCTTGACAAGTTCTCCAATGAAATTCAGATAGAGTCCGCCACCCCGTTCACTGGATTCACCGTTGGCGACTCCATTATCGACGGAGACTCCACTATGAAGATCGGCAAGGTGATCAGAGTCAACCACCGCATAGCATCCACCAACGAACAAACTGAGTTCATCCAGACGACAACGGTCTATTGCAACCCTTTTGACCCGGATTCCCCGTGATTGAATCTCCATTTGGAGCATTGCCCCTGCACCGTCATCTGACACCAAAAGAGGTTCGGTTTGCAGGAGATCACGCCATTTCACAATCGCTCGCTTCGATGAGTCCGTAGGCTTCGTAAACCTGCCAATCCAGTTCTTCCTGCCAGGCAATGTTGAATTGTCGCTGGGCTTTCGATCCAAGGCGGGCGCTCGTTAGCCAAGTGCGCAACGGGGCACCCTTTGCACTGTTCCAACTCAGCAGCGTGGCGGATGGAGATAGTCTTGAAAGTGACTTGCTGCCTTCGACGAGGGCGGTCGAGAGTTGTGATGGTTGGAATGCGGGGATCGGAATACTCGAGATTTTCGTGGAATCGAAAGCATGACGACCTTCCCATGACTCCGATTGAATTCCACGACCTATTCCACTGCCGCCCTTGGGGAAGCAAACTTGACGGAGCCAGAAGCCCGAAACTGAACTGTTGAGAACTCCCAATAAGCCAAGGTGATCTGCTTCGGTAGCGTCAGCTTTGAGCTTCATCACTGGTGCCGTATTTTTGAAGACGGCGTCTCCACAATAGAGAATGAAATTGTTGTGCGTGGCGATCTCCCCCCATGTGATAGTCAGTTGAGTTCTAAGCTTGGCCGCATATAGCTCCTGCCACTCGTACCAGGTTAATCCTCGTTCAATCATCGGCGTACCAAACCGCCTTCGCTTGGAAATGCTGGCACGATAAGACCAAATAAACCTGGATGTGTTTGGCAACTCGCCAAGCTTGATGAGTGAAAGTTCTGCGTCGTATAACCATATAGCCTCGGGTACATTTTCAGCTTGCCAATCTCGGACAAGATCGCGGGTGACAAGTGACCGCGTTTTTTCGATCCCACGACGGAGTAAATCCTCACGATTGGGAAATACATAAAGATCATCTTCACCGGTGACTGCGGCTATGCCAATTTCACTCGTGAAACTTGCAAGGGCTTGCTGACAACAATCCTCAATCTCCTCCTTCAATTCCGCGGCGCCACCACCGCCAATGCTCCACGGATGACTATGAAAATTGGCGCGTGGTGAATCGCTGGAGCTTACCCATTCACTCTCACTTCCGGACTCGTCGATCTGTCGAGAAATTGCCTGCCAGACTAGTCCCTGCGCTGGATCGGCTGGCGTGACTGGTTCGCCGCAGATTCCAAGCACCGTTCGAATCGTGGCGCTAACCGGCGGTTGATTTTTTCCAAAGAGAATCACCGTGGGTGTGCCGTGACCTGGGATATAGGCACCTGCTGAATCAATAACGTGGGTAAGGTCCCAGCGTTTAAGAAACTCCTCAATGAGTTTCTTCCCAAACTCACGCTTCATGAAAGAATTTCCTGTGATCTGACCAATAAATCCGGCGTCAGAACCCGAAGGTTTTCCATCACCTTTAAGGGCGAGATCCCAAAATCGCTCCATGAATGGAACCGTGAGAACCCACCGGCCGTGACATGAACTGTATTGCTGTCTATAAGCTGCCTTCAGTGCTCTGTCTTCGATTGCTATGTAGGGCGGATTCCCGACCACCGCATGGTATTGTTGTCCAAGGATGCGGTGAAGAGCGTCGCCGTCTTCGACTTCATAGTGGTGCTTCAGTTCGTCCTTAAACTCTTTGGAATCGCCGCCGAAGAGTTCCTGACGAGCCTCCACATACGGATTCCCCTCATTGTCGAAGCGGGCACCGTGGAGCAGCGAATCCCCGGAGGCGAGGTGGATGGTGAAGTCCGGGGCGTTTTGAGCTTGGTGATGCCGCAGACCTGGAGGGCGGCGAGCAACAGGCGGAAGCGGGCGATGGCGACGGCGTAGGGGTTGAGATCGACGCCATGAATGGCGTTGAGCGCGTTCTGGGCGAGAACCCGCGGGTTTTCGCCCGGGTTTTCTCCCTGCCACAGCCGGAACATCCGGGAAAACCCGCCGAGCAGGAAGTGGCCGGACCCGCAGGTCGGGTCGATCATCCGCACGACCTGATAGCCGAAGGTGTCGATGGCCGGGCCGAGCGTGCGATCCAGAATGAATTCCTCAATGAACTCCGGCGTCTGGAGCAGCGCATATTTCTTCCGCGCCGCCTCCGACAGGTCCTGATAGAGATCGCCGAGGAAGCGCGTGTTCCATTCCGGGTCCGTGAAATCGTGGACCAGCAGCCCCGAGTCCGGATCCGTCTTGCGCCAGAAATCCAGCAGCGCCGCCGCCGCATCGCCCGACGGCCCGCACTGCCACAGCGGATTGTGCCGACGGTCGAAAAACTCCCGCATCGCCGGCAGCGTCCCCGTTTCCGTGAACACGCCTTCCAGATACTCCCGCTCCGTCAGGGTCGGGTGCTTTTGGAAGAACAACTCATGCTCATCCCGCGCCCGCTGCCCCAGCGCCCCCGGCCCCGCCAGCTTCGGCACCTCCACCAAGGAATTGTCCTCCAGAAACCGCACGAACACACAAGCCAGCACCCAAGCCACCGCCACCTGCGTCAATTGCTCATCCAGCCAAGCCCCATACGTCATCGCCGTCCGCTTCCCCGCCTTCGCCGCGTCATACTGCGCCCGCAGCGGCGCATCGATCTCCGGCAAGTCCTTGCAGCGCTGCCGCAGGTCGTTTTCGAGCAGGGTTACCTGCTTCTTGAGGTCGGTGAGGAGTTTTTTGGACTGGATCATGGAAAAGAGGAATTTTGAACCGCCAAGGCGCAAAGAACGCCAAGGAATCCCGGCGGTCGGGGTGAGAATGGGAAGGATATCCGGGCTTGCGAGAGTTCAGTTTAGGTGGGTGTCGGTTCAGTGATCACATTCTGCGTTCGTCACATCGTCTCAGAATCACATCTCTGAATCTGCTGAGTAGCTCGTCGTATGTGATCACTTGCACGAAGGATTCTTCGTTCAACCCGCGCAAGATGGCCAGATCGGAATCACTGAGATCCTTTGAACGTCCCATCACCACCAAACAGTTGGGACGGAGGCCTTGAAGCTCCATGGCCAGGCTGTGATTTGGATGTTCCCGAAGCCACCTCAGCCAATCACGAGCCTGTTGCATGGCATGAGTCACTTCGTATCGCGGCCGACCTTGAGAGGTCAGAAGACCGTGCTTCGGACTCTCCAATTCAATCAGAGTAACCTGGCTTCCCAAGCCTGATTCACGAACAATCAAGTCAATCCGATACTGCCCTCCCAAGGAAACCTCCGATTCAACCGAATTCGCGTAAATGGAGATCGCTTCTGGATGTTTCCTTAGAAAGTCGTGAACGTCCTTCTCTTTCACATGCTTTGAACCCAAAATGTCTGCCAGTACGAGCCAAGTCGCGATGAGCGTGCTCGGAACAACCTCGCCATTCCGACGGCGAAGTCTTGTCGTAATCTCCCAATTTCTGAACTCTTCTGATGTTTCCGTGTTGTCATCGCCCAAAGCCAAGAAATCCGGAAGTAGCTCGGCACCGCCTCTCGTTTCCAATTGAACCAGCGAAGCCGGAAAATCTCCAATGATCGCCACATTGACCTCAGAGATTTCAAATTTTCGACAAACGGCAAAGACGAAATAATCGTCACTCATGACGAAGTTGGAGCCATTCCAGTAAACCACCATGGACTCAGGTTGGCCGCCATCCAAGTGTCGATTGACGGTGTGCAACTCTCCTTCAGTCACCGAGGCCAGAAAGTTCAAATCATGTGGCTTTACAAGATCGATGGGAACTCTTGCTTTGCATACCGTGACCTCGCCCCGGTATGCGGCCAGCACCAACGAAAAGAAATTCTCATCATGTGGAGCCTCCCAACGATTGTCGAATTTGAGCTGACTGGCAGGCACCATCTGCTTTTGAGGACGAGTCAGGAACTGCCAGATGCCCTGCAACAGCGTTGCGATTTCCGGAGTGCTTGCTGCGGATTTGGGACTGATATTTTTCCACCCTTTTTTACCCAACATGTCGATTCGCGCTCCGTGAGCGCGGTCCGGAACAATCGAGAGATAGTCCATTTGCTGGTAATCATCGGTATCGAACATGGCAACATAGTAACCCGGTTGGTCATCGGGCTTATTGTGTCCCAAGATCACAAAGGATAAGGCGCGGTTGTCGTCTGGGATCGATCCTTCGACAACCAAGCGCCAAATTGGCTTGTATCGACCAAGTAGGTCCAAACACCTCCGCACTTGTTTGACCGAAATTTTTTCGACGGCCGTAACCGCCTCACAGCGAGTGCAGTAAATGATGTGAAACAGAAACCTGCCCCACTCGCTATTCTGCAGCCACGCATCCATAATGCCCGAAATCGTTTCCCGTTCAGACGGAAACTCCTCGTTCGTGCCGGAGATTTGCGACAGAGCGCGGGCTTTGAGGCGACCGATTTGCGTCTTCTGAAACTCTTTGAATGCGGGATGCATTATGGTGGGAATCCGTTCAATCGAAACTCATCGGTTCAGGAACTTTGTGAAAGATGACTTGATGATGACGTGGAATTCCTGCCTTTCTCATCACCTCCAAACACATGCTTTCGTGGTTCGCCGAGAGAGGAACATCCTCAGAAATTCTTTCTGACAAGCTAATGATTGGAGGTTCGCCCGCAGATCGTATCAGATTCACCGGCAAGATCAGAATATTTGCTTTATTGAGAGTTGGATCTTCGATCACGAAAGCGAGAGCCATCAGGGATTGATCTCCTAATGTGTGGATTAGATAGCGTGTTGTATTCATAATTTTTGGCGATTGATGTGGAATTCCTGACTAGCGGTGAGCAAGGAGGCTTCAAGAGTCTGTTCCAATTTATTCAAGTCTTCGTGAATGGCGTCGATGAGCTGGGCACCCGTCAGTTTCCGGGATGAAGTTAGGCTTTCGGCGAGGCCTGCGCGGGACAGGGCGGGCATGGCGGAGTCGAGGGCCTGGCGGAGCTGGATGGACTGGACTTGCTCCGGAGCGTCGTCCAGACTAGGCTGGCCGAGGGCGTCGATGAATGTGGTGATGGCGGAGAAGACGGGCATCCAATCGACCCAGCGTGGGAAGCCGGAGGGCTGGGACCAGATGATGAGGAAGTCCCATGCGCCGGGCTTGACCCAGAAGATCTTCTCGCGGCCATCCCTGCGGGAACGGATGTGACCGGAGTCCTCCATCTCATTGAGTGTGTGCTGGACGGATTTGGAAAAGTAGCCGGTGTCCCGGGCGATGGCCGCGGGATGGCCGGACTCGTGAGTGAGCAGCCAGGCGATAATCTCCGCACGCGCATTCACCCCAAAGAGCGCACGTAGGCAACAAAGCAGGTTGGTGGCCCGGCTTGGGTCCGGTGACTGACTCATGCGGCGGCGTTCCATGGGCTCGCGCAGCAAGCCGTGGCGGAGGAAGTCCGGATCAGGTTTGTGAAAAACAGGCAATGCACTGCCGTCGAAGCTGATAAAGAGCGGCTCCGGTTCTGCCTCGGCAGGCAGCGGATCGGAGAGCGTGATCCATTTCCTCATGATGGATTGTGTGGCAAGTCCGCCGCTGATCGCGGCAAGCACGCGCAGATCCGCCACCGGCCACTCGTCGTGGAGGCGGCGGAGACGCTGAAGATTGATGCGCGTGCCGTTGGAACCCAACCAATCGATCACTTCGTCGAGCAGGCGCGAGTCGTAGCGGCCGAAGCGTGTGGTGGCCAGCAAGAGGGCCTCGAGATCGATGATGCGAACATCCTCGCCGCCACGCTGCCCAGCAACTCCAAGTGCGGACCATTGGTGCCAGAGGAAGTCGAGGAAGTGCCTGAGGAGCCTATCCCTGGAATGTTGGAATGAGGTGTGCATGTCCGAGATGGGTGAGGAGGTCGGGAAGTTTGTCCCGGTGCGAGAGGATGGGGAAGTAGTCGAGCACCCAGCGGACGGCCGCTTCGGTCTCGGCGCTGGTGGGAGCCAGGGTGCGGAGATCGTTGAGATCACGGGGCTTGGCGCGGTTCAAGGCGGCGTAGGTCTTGAGTTGGATCTGACCGGACCGGGTTACGAAGCTGATTTTAAGATAATGCCCGTATTCCCGGGTTTCCAACTCCTGCCAGAATGATGCAGGCAACAGGTGGAGGTCGGGAAAATGCAATGAAGCCGCGCTGTTGAGCCAGTTTCCGCCGAGACGAAGTTCGTCCGCCACAAGCGCCGCAGCCTCTTTGAGCGCTTCCGGCATCGGGAACGCACGGTCCACTCCGCCTTCCCAGTCCCGCATGGCGAGAATATCGACATCCTCGGTGGAGCGGGAGATGATCTCCTGACTCAAGAGGGCGGAGCCGCCACAGACGACCAGCCAGAACGCGGTGCCCTTCCGGGCAGCAAGCAGATTTCCAAGGAGCCGCAGGGCTTCCTCCAGATTTTGTTGGCTCAATTCCATAAAGAAGAGCGCCAGAATATCCGGATTGGATGTTTTCGCAAGGTTTTGTTTGTGGGCACCTGCGACCGAGCGCGAGACGAAGTCAGCTCAAGCCAAAAATGGCGAGAAAATGGCAAGAAAGGGACAAAGTGGCGAGAAAACGAGAGTTCGGGGCTCATCCGGGCTGGAGCGAGGCTGGGGGAGCATCTGTGGTTTACGCTGAATGGGTTTGGGTGCTGAGCAACAGCTTGAGATCGCCGATCAAATAGGCCGGTTTGCGTTTGTGCAGCATGGCGTGGCAGTTCGGGCAAACGGGGCGGAGGTCGTGGATCGGATCTACTTCGTATTCCTCGGCGATGGACGCGATCTCCTCGAGGTGGTGGACGTGGATGAAGTCCTTGCCGATAGGGCCGTACACGCTGCCAAATTCAAGGCCGCAGACGGAGCAAGCGTATCCATAATGGGCGAGGCAGGCAGCGCGTGCGGCGGAGTTTCGTTCGTAAGCATTGACGAGAACCTGGCGAACGCGGCCTTCGAGATGGGAGGTGAAAGGCGGGATTTCCTCTGGTGAGTCGAAGGAAGCAGGAGTCGCAGGCAAATGGGCGAGGTGCTTGGCCAATACCAGACGATGTGACTCGAGGCGATCCCCCTTGAGACTGAAATAGTATTCGAGGTGTTTTCCGAGCGCATCGACCGCGCCAACGTATGCATCATCTCCGTAATCCCGCCGGATCCATGTCAAGTAGTCGTCTGTATTCGCGGTGCTCATCGCCCGAGTGTAACGCTCACCTTTGAGCATGTGGCGCAGGATGTAGATGAGGTCGGACGCGCTGCTGGGGTTCAGACCTTTCAGAGCCAGTTCGGCCTTGGCGTCAGTTGGACGCATTTTTCCTTCGTAAACTCTCCGAGCAAGCTCGTAGGCATTCTGATAGTGTTGCTGAGTGATTTTCATGGAAAGCTCACGCCCTGTGCTTATTCGCCAACCACGCCCGGTTGAGCCGGATGTGCTGGGAGGGATTGGTGATGGGGATGGCTTTTTGGTTGATGACCGGCAGCGGGCTGGTGTCGTTCGCTGGGACTAGCAGCCAGAGGCCATGGATGCCGTTGACGCGGCCGATGTCGGCGATGATGCCGCTGAGCAGGTGCATTTGGTCGTAGCGGGCGAGCAGGCCTGGATGGACGATGAGCGGGGTGCGGTCCGGCGAGCGCAGGGCATTGGAAATATCAGGCAGGCAGCGCTCGACGAGGATCTGGAGGTTTTGCCAATCGGCGGAATCGTGGGTGGCTGCGGCGTCGGCTTTGAGGACCACGTTCCAGTCCGCGCCCGCGGTCCCGGCCTCGCGCTTCTTCCGGGGAGACCTTGGAGAGGGAGAAATCAAACAGGCAAAGTTGGTTCTGTTTCTTGCCGGGGGTGCGGATGCCCATGTTCTCGGGCTTGAGGTCGCGGTGTGCGATGCCGCCGGCGTCGTCGAGGTCGCGAATGGTGCGGAGGAGGTCGTCGCCGAAGCGCTGGAGGTAGGTGAGGTCCAGCCTGCCTTCCTCACGCAAGTAGCGGGCGAGGGTTTTCTCGCCGGCGCATTCCATGGTGAAGCCGACGAGTTCGCCG
>JANYFB010000050.1 GCA_025362955.1 Akkermansiaceae bacterium | reverse complement strand
AAATTGTTAGGGAAATAGATTTCGCGTTCCCTCGCAACCACCCAGTCCGGCAGAAACGGGAATCGACTTTCAATGAAGCCCTCAACCATCTGGCCCATGGAGCGTCCGGTATTGATGCCCCATACCACCCCCTTTTCCTCGCGGAGTTTGCGGATCAATTCAAAAAATCCAGTGGGCACCGGCGGGTCGTCCCCGGAAAAGTGCAGGGTTCCGTCGAAATCGAAAGACAGGATCGCGGAAGCGGAAGGCGGGGGCGGAAGCGTGGTCATGAAAGGGAGAGGCGGAAAAAGATCGGCGCGAGGCTAACCACAATTCACGCAAATGCGAATCCCCGGCTGATTTTTTTCAGGGAACGGGATCCCAGAAGTTTCCGCTCATGACAATTAGGCAGAGCAGCGTGACGGAATCCTCGTAGTAGTTTTCACGCGCTCCGCGAACAGCGGAATAGATCCCATTGAGCCATTTCTGTTGGGACGCGCTGGTCATGGCTGCGACTCCCAAGGGCGCCACGAAGACACTCGTGAAATAATTGCTACCTGTAACCGGCGTGCCGTCCAACTTATATCCGGCACGGATTTTACGGGGATTTCCTCCCGTTGCCTTCTCGATCCAAGTGGACAGCTTGCGGCTCTGGGCCAGCGACGTCGCATCATTGTTCAAGATCGCATCAGTGCCGATGCGCCACGGATCGCGACAGGCGTTGTAGTAGAAATTGCCGTCATTTTTGTCTTCAAGAAAATTCGCCCCGGCAGGCTTGGGTGTGAAAGGGGATCGAATGTTAGAAACGATGAAGTCCGATAGCAGGCCCGTGGTGGGAGAAGAATCCGTCTGTAGTTTCGTCCCGGCGTCCTGGATTGTAGTCACCACCACCGACCACGAGTCATCACCCGTGGCACGGCCCCAGGAACGGAAATGGCCGGGCATCCAGTCCGAACTACGCGTCTGCCATTGGGTGTATTTCCCGGAATTTCTGCTAGCACCCACCCAGTCGCCTAACAGCGGGAGATGACTTTGCGTGCCGATGGTCGAGGCCTTGATGCCCGCGATGACTTCCCGCGCCCGCGCCATGTATTCTACCGTGCCGCCGCTGCCCCATTGACGGTCCGCTAACAGAAGAGCATAGGCGATGTCCGCATCGCCATCGAACGCGCTGTCCGCATCATCGCCTTTGGCAGTGGGGACCTGCCACGCCATCAACCGTGCGTTCACGATGCTGGGATGGGCACGGGAAAATGCCCACAAGCCGTCGAAAATCTCTTTCGCCTGCGGGTCATAGCCGGCCATCAGCGCGGTGATCACCATCCCATAGCCCTGGCCCTCGCTAACCGTTTTTGATTGGTTGGGGTTCCTTTTTCCGAATGCGATGCGATATTGAACAGGGGTCGTCGTGAGCTGGATAACGTAGCTAGCTTTCCAATCATCATAAGCCGCCCTGACATCCGAGTCCTGCTGGGCCTGACTGAAATTGCTGACCCGAATTGCGGCTCCTGGGTACGCGGAATGAGCTGGAAACGGCACCTGCGGCAGCGTTTCCGCCCGGCTCGGCAAGAGCAGCGAAATCGCGAGCCACGCATAACAGAATGGAACCATCGGGAAAAATTGCATGATCTCAAGGGTGCCGCGAACCGTTGCCGAGTCAAGGCCACGGGTTTTGGGGAAGCCAATCATCTCTCCTCGGATTCAAACGCTCCGAGATCTGGAGCCTTGCCCTTGAAGGGAAGGCCTGCATCGACGCCTTTATTGACGGCTGGATTGCCGGGTCTTAATTTCATAAAGGGAACCAAGGGCAAGTCACCATTCGCTTGCCTTGGTGCGACGAGGTCGGCTTGGTTCAGACCGAGGAAATCTTTATCCTCGAATTGGAGTTTGAGATCAAACGAGTTCGCGGCGAGTTCGCAGGCGGCGGCGTTCATATTGGAAACTTCGGTCCGGCCCTTGTAGGCGAGATTGTTTTTCAACTTGTGGCCGTATCCCGGCACATCGGTGGTGTGGCTGGCATCGCGGCCTAACAGATTGAAATTGACGCTGTTAAGGTAAGCTGTGTTGTTCAGCATGTCGATGCCGCCAGGTTGGTGGTTGGCGTAAAACCCTGCGGAGCGGTTGCGGACGGCGAGCGAGAGCCGGATGACATGGCGGGGAACGACCTCCGGCACGGGGCCGCCACTGACACCATAACCGCCGAGCTTAAAGCCGTTCCCATCGCCGAGACCTTTAAACGATGGGTCGAAACCGTTGTAAAATGACCAACAGTTTTCTATCAGGATAGGCTCGATGGTGTTGATGAGGTCGAAGCCGTCATCACTATTGAACCATGCCCGGCAACCTCGGAAAATGTTGCCGACACTGCCTTTCGGAGCATGGAAGCCGAAGCCATCAACGTTTCCTCCCTTCTTGTTCTCCGAGGTGTAGTCGTAGTTCCGGTAGGAATCACAATTGACTATCAGATTGTTAGATCCCTTACCTAACCAGAAGCCGATCGCTTGGCCGTCGTGCATCTGCAGTTGTTCGTAAATGTTGTTATTCCCCTCGTTGTCGAAGCAGATCGACTGCGTGTGGCTGGTGATGGTCACCTGCACGCCTGTCACCGAGAGCCCCTTGAGATGCAACCATGATGCATCTATCGAAAATGCGGTTACGCGGTGGTCCGGCGGTTTCACGTCGGAAAAATCGAACAGCGGAATTTCGCCGGGGGCTGCGAAATAACAGATCGGCTTACCCGGCATCCCGCTTTTACTGAGGACGGTGACCTCGGCGCGATCCCGTCGCTGCGCGGTGATTTGTGTCGCGGGCATTTTATAAGTGCCGCCATGAATGAACACCGTGTCACCTGGTCCTGCGGAATTTTCCGACCGTTGGATGGTGGCGAACGGCAATGCCAGCGTTCCAGGATTTTTGTCATTTCCTGTCGTGGCCACGTGGAGGGTTCCAGCGGACAAGGGCGTCACTAAAGTCAGAGCTAAGAGCCCGGTGAGGAAGAACCTGCGATATTTCATTATGTGACGCGTTGAGTTACTGGCGGTTTCGCTGATTTCGATCATAGGATGCGGACTTGGTGACTCAAGCCGGATTCCTTGGAAGGATCAAATTTTCCAACACTCCGACCCACCGCGCTAACAAATCCTGCCTACCCGGTCCTTCCACTTCCAACCGCAGATCCGGTAAAATATGCGCGGTGGCCAGTAAGGTTTCGCTTTTACCCTCCCGAAGTAGCAGCGATTCGACCCATTTTCCCACTGCCACCGTGCCTATCATCTGGCGGAGCGTGCCGTGCTCGACCATGATCACGCTAGTCCCTTGGCGGTCCATGTTAGGGAAAATTCCGGGTTCAAAATCCGTGGCAGACACCGTTTCGATTTCCCGCAGTGCCACCAGCCATGCGCGGAAATCTAGCAGACTTTTCTCCACCCCCGCCACATCTGCACGTTGGATCAAGACTGGAAGCGTGTTCATGGTAAATCCAGCCGCGCCGTGTTGTGGAGCACCCGCTCGCAATTGCTCCACCATTACCGCATCCGCGCTGGCTGCGTGGGCAAGTGCCTGGCCCCATGCCCATGTTAGAAGGGTTGCGGTGGTGACATTCATCGCAGTTGCCACGGACTCCAGACGCACTATGAAATCTTTTCCCAAGCACCGCACCGCTCGACCTGCTTCGGAGGTTTCCGGGGTGAAATTGAACGGCGCCGGCTCCAAATTCGCAAAGGCATCGCGAAAAATGTCTGCCGCAAGTGCCACCGTGGCGGGCACAGGTTCATGCCATTTGGCCAGGGGCGGATCATCCGCAGTTTCACCCGCGATCCGTGCCAGAAATCCACGTACGACCCGTGCGATGGAACGCCCATCTAACAACGCGTGATGGAAAGTCCAGACGAAGCGCCCCGCGAGCGGCCAAAACACGGCCCGCCACGGCACTTCATCCGGCATCAACAAAGGGCGCATTCGATCCGCATCCAGCCAGTCTTGCCATGAATCCGGCTGCAGGATTTCCACTCGGGGACATGCCGCCGATTGAGCACGAGCCATTTCCTCAGTCTCGGTGTCGAAAGCAATCCGAAGCGCTTCCGTCGCGCTGACCGTTTCTTGCCATGCGGCGATCACGCGCTCGCCGTCCATCCCGCGTGCGAAGACGATTTCAACCTGCTCGACATGCCTTCCCGCCCCGTCCACCCCTAGTGAATCCCGCAGCATCAAGCGTTGCAGGGGTGCAAGGCGATGCTTGGGAGCCGCTGTCATGGAAAAATCCTGGATGGAAGCCAGTTGCGAATCATCCTTGGGAAGCCGGCGTTTTGCTTGGCCAGCTCCACGCCAAACTCGGTAATCCAAGGTGGCGTTTTCATGAGAGTCTGCCATGGTGCGGGTCTTAAACCCAATGATGCGCTCTTCGTTTCTCATAATTTGTCTGCTAACCGTCCTCGGGCTATCGTCGCATGCCCAAGTGGTAGTGGGTGGCAGGGAATACACGAGGGCGGCGAACGAACTCGGGAAAAAAGGTGAGTGGGTTTTCTATCCGAAGGGTGCGCCGCAGGGCGAAGGTGACCGCCGATGGCTCACGAAACAGGTGCTCGTCGAGACGGATGCCGGGGCGGCCTTGGCAAACGTGGCGGGAGTGGTGAAGGCCGATGTGCGAGGAAAATACACGGTAGTGACACTGGCGGGCGGAGCGGATGCCGCATTGAATGGTGCTGCCAGACTGCGAAAATTTGCAGGCGTTAAATCCGCAGAACCGCTGCTCGCGCGACAGCAATACCGGCGCTTCGTGCCGAATGACCCGTTGTTTTCCTACAACCCGGCGAACCCCGGCTATCAATGGCACCTTCGCAATACGGGGCAGAACGGCGGCACAGCGGGCATTGACGCAAACGTGGTGCCAGCATGGGATTCTTGGAAAGGTGCGGGCGTTAGAATCGGCATCGTGGACGACGGGCTGGAGGTGACCCATCCCGACCTCGCGCCAAATGCGGACACAGCGAATGACTATGATTTCAATGATCTTGACAACGATCCCTCCCCCGGCGCGGGCGATTTCCACGGCACTGCCTGCGCGGGCGTGGCCGCGGCGCGAGGAAATAATTCGTTAGGCGGAACAGGTGCGGCCCCAGAAGCGACCCTCGTGGGAATGCGCCTGATCGCCGCGCCGACGACTGAAGCGGACGAGGCGGATGCCTTCACCTACCGCAAGGACATCATCGCGGTAAAAAGCAATAGCTGGGGCCCTTACGACGGCGGCTATGGCGCGGGCGGGCCGGGAGTGTTAGGGCAGGCCGCTTTGTTAGATGCGGTGACTACCGGGCGCGGTGGACTGGGCACCGTGTTCGTTTGGGCGGCGGGAAATGGCAACCAGAGCGGCGATGACTCGAATTATGATGGCTGGGCAGCTTCTCCTTATGCGATGGCGGTTGCTGCGATCAACGATACCGGCGTGCAATCCTACTATAGCGAACCCGGATCTAACATTCTCGTTTGCGCCCCCTCGAACGGCGGCGGACAAGGCATCACCACGACCGACCGGGCAGGTAGCACTGGCTATAACTCAGGCGGCGGAGGGGATTACGCGAGCGCGGATTTCACCCGAAGCTTCGGCGGCACTTCCGCAGCCACTCCGCTCGTCGCGGGGATCGCGGCACTCATGTTGCAGGCGAATCCGGCGCTCGGGTATCGCGATGTGCAGGAAATTCTCGTCCGCACCGGAAGACAGATCGACTCTAACGGCGGCGGCTGGATCACGAATGGTGCGGGCTTTCATTTCAACGTGAAATACGGCGCGGGCCTGGTCGATGCGGCGGCGGCGACCACGCTGGCGACGACTTGGACGAATCTAGCAGCCGTGCAGACTTTTTCGATTTCCGCCCCGGCGCTAGCGTTAGAAATCCCGGATGGAAATGCCACGGGAGCTGCTCACACCTTCAGCATCTCCCAAGCTAACAGTCTGCGGGTGGAGCATGTGACCGTCCATGTAAATGCGACACATCAATACCGCGGCAATCTGGAGTGGTATCTAACATCACCGAGCGGCGTGCGCGTCCGCTTGGCGCGGGCACGGCTCAATGACACCGGTGCGGATCTCGACTGGACTTTCATGACCACCCATTTCTGGGGCGAGCGATCGCAGGGAAATTGGTCACTGCAGGTGGTCGATCCCACGGTGGGTGATGTGGGTACC
>JANYFB010000032.1 GCA_025362955.1 Akkermansiaceae bacterium | reverse complement strand
ACGCCCGACACCAAGCAAGTCTGCAACTCACACGCACCGCACTCCTCGCCGCACTTGAACTTCTCGATGATCGCTCCAGCGATGCCGAACTCGCCGCCATCGACCTCCGGGAAGCCTTGGACGCGCTCGGAGAAATCCCGGGCAAGGTCGATACCGAGGATCTACTTGGGGTGATTTTCAGCAGTTTTTGTATCGGAAAATAAGACCGCTTGGTCCGCCACAGCCAATATTCTAGCTTGATCGAAATCATAAGGCGTCAATTCCAACACCACCTGATCGCCGAGAGGGAAAACCGCATGAGCAACGGCAAGCGGCTTCGAGAGATGGGCCAGAATGATTTTACCATTCGGCAACTCTACCCGGTAGAGCACGGGGTTCAGGTTTTCCAAAATTTTCCCGACGGTATGAATCGTGGCATCTGGCATGGGGTGGAAGAGTCTCATCCGGGAATCCTGCCGGGGACAAGCACCGCCGCTGGAAAAATCTGGCCAAATCTGGAACAGAAGAACGACCTTGCTTGACGGGAAGCTCAAGAAGATCATCATCCGCATGACGTTGCGTCACACTCATGCGACGGCTTGAAATTCCAATCATTCTTCCTCCCACACTATCATGAATATTCGCATTTTTACCGCAATTGCCGCATTGGGCTGCATTTTGTCCGTCTCCTGCCACCCCTACAACGAGAGCGCGAATAAGAAACCGATCCAAAAAACGCCGCCCAAGACCGTCACGACCCCGGAACAACAAAAGGTCCAAGAAGAACGGGATCGCATGAAGGCACAGGAAGAGGCCAAGAAAAAGGAAGAGATGAAGAACGCGACCCCGGAAACTGCGGGTCCAAATACCCCGTCCGGAGATACTCCCAAGCCCCCGATCGAAGAAAAACGCACGGACTATGCCGTCGCTAACAAAGTTCCCGGCAAGGACGGCTTCGTTTTCAGCCCTTACAACAACAAGGTTGTCGATGTGCGGGACATCCCGAAAGGCACCTTGGTGCAAGACCCAACCTACACTGGAGCCGGGAAAGGCTATTTCCGCGTCCCTTGAGTTTCTTCTTCCCGGTAGAACCTAACTAGGAAAACTGACCGGGTCCGGCACCACTGGACCCGGTCTTTTGCTTTTTAATGAAGACAGATTTTCCAACAATCACCATCGTCGGCGGCGGTTTGCTCGGTGGCTCGCTGGCCCTTGCGCTCACCGCAGTGGAAAACCCACCGAAAATCCGGCTTTGGGCACGCAGGCAGGAAACCGTGGAAGCTGCGGAAAAACTCGGCATTTCTAACGTCACTGGCGACCTAGCAGAAGCAATCAAGGACACGAATCTCGTCATCCTCGCCGTCCCTGTCGGTTCCATGGCGGCACTCGTTTCCGCCGCTTTGGAAGCCGGGCTGTCAGATGGCTGTCTTATCACTGATGTTGGCAGCGTGAAGGGCGTGCCACACCGGAATATCGGACCTTTGTTAGAAGGCCGGGGGATCCATTTTATCGGCAGCCACCCCATGGCTGGCTCCGAACGGAACGGCCTGTCCGCTATCACCGCCACCTTGTTTCAGGACGCCGCCTGCTTGCTTACCAATGACGAGGGCGCACCTGCCGAGCAAGCCGCCGCGTTAGAGCGTTTCTGGAAAACCATCGGCTGCCGCACCTCTTGGATGAGTGCTGCGATCCACGATGAACTCGTCGCCCGGATCAGCCACCTGCCGCACCTGATCGCCGCCAGCGCCGCCCGCGTCTGTCTGAAAGACCCGTCCGAAGGGCGCTTCGGTGGCGGCGGACTGCGCGATACCACCCGCGTCGCCGCAGGAAATCCGAGCATGTGGGCGGAAATCGTCATCGAAAATCGCGAGGCTCTCACCGGCCTGCTCCACGAAACCATCGCCGACCTGCGCGAAATTCTTGCCAGTCTCGAAAACGCCGACCAAGAACAAGCGCGACAATGGCTCACCACGGCCAAGCAGCGGCGCGACCCCTTGAACCCTCCCCAATAGCCATTTTTCGTTCCCTTTCTCATGTCGGAATTTCGAGTCAAAGCCATCACCAAACTTCATGCCGAGTTCAGCGTCCCTGGAGATAAGAGCATGTCACACCGCGCCGCCATCCTTGGCGGTCTGTCCAACGGCACCTGCACCATCCGCAACTTCCTCCCCAGCGAGGATTGCGTAAATACCCTCAATGCCATGCAAGCGCTCGGTGCCCGCCATGAAGTGCTCGACGAACTGTCAGGCTACGGCCCCATCCATCTCTGCATCCACGGCCAGTCGATGAAACTCAGGGCCCCCGCCGCGCCGATCGACTGCGGGAATTCCGGCACCGGGATGCGCCTTCTCGCAGGCCTCCTCGCCGGCCAAACCTTTTCCTCCGAACTCTTCGGCGATGCGTCGCTCTCGTCCCGTCCCATGGGCCGCATCACCGTGCCGCTCGGTGAAATGGGCGCAACCATCGAGACCCGCGGTGAAAATCCCGGCTGTGCTCCGCTGCTCATTCACGCTGCGAAACTCAGTCCCATCATCTACGACATGCCAGTCGCCAGCGCCCAGGTGAAAAGCGCCGTCCTCCTCGCAGGACTTTTCGCTGAGGGAAAAACGACAGTGATCCAGCCTGCCGAGACCCGCGATCACACCGAGCGGATGCTCGCCTCCTTCCGCGTAAGTACCCGCCGCGAGGGCAACGCGATTTCCATCTACGGCGGACAAATGCCCGAGTCCTGCGATTTCACCGTCCCCGGCGACATTTCCAGTGCGGCCTTCTGGCTCGTCGCCGCCGCCGCGCTTCCCGGCTCCCGTCTGCTCATCAAGGACGTGGGCCTGAACCCGACGCGCACTGCGATTCTCAAGGTTCTCAGCCGCATGGGGGCGCACATGACCGAGATCCTCCACAATTCCACGGGCGAACCCATCGGCAATATCGAGATCCACGGCGCTCCCCTCACAGGCACCACCATCCTCATTGAGGAAGTGCCGAATTTGATCGATGAAATTCCCGTCATCGCCGTCGCCGCCGCGCTCGCCCAAGGCCGCACTGTCATCCGCAACGCCAAGGAACTCCGCGTCAAGGAAACCGACCGCATCAGCACCGTGGTCGATAACCTCCGCGCGATGGGAGCGGACATTGAGGAATTTGACGACGGCATGGAAATCATCGGTGGAAATCCCCTCCACGGAGTGGAAATCGACAGCTTCGGCGACCACCGGATCGCCATGGCCTTCGCCATCGCGGGACTCTTCGCGGAAGGTGAGACGGTGATCAAAAACACCCAGTGCGTAAATACCTCCTACCCCGGATTCGCCCATCATTTGGATGCCATCCGCCACCACCGCTCTCAAGCCTCCGACTTCGAACTGCCAACGATTTCCCTCGCGTGAGTTCCGATCTTCCCGCCCTTCCCCGCTTCGCCATCGCCATCGATGGCCCTGCTGCGTCCGGGAAAAGCACGCTCGCTCGCGAACTTGCTAAACGGTTAGGCCTCGTTATGGTGAACTCTGGTGCCATGTACCGCGCCGTCACTTGGAAGGCACTCCAGGAAAATATCGACCCGGCGGACGACGCTGCTGTGATCGCCATGATGGATCGCATTGACATCCACTGCGGTGAAATCGGCATGAAATCGACCTGCACCATCGACGGCGTCGATCCAAGCAATGAACTCCGTAGCGAGGCGATCAATGCGAACGTCTCCGCCATTTCCGCCATTCCGGAAGTCCGTGACAGGTTGGTTCAGCTCCAGCGGAATTACCTCGACCACACCAGCATCATCATGGAAGGCCGCGACATCGGCTCCGTGGTTTTTCCCGACACGCCATTCAAGATCTACATCGATGCCGACGAGGACGTCCGCGCCGCCCGTCGCGCCCATGTCGGCGAGGTGGACTCCGTTTCCAAACGCGATGCCGCCGATAGTGAACGCATCACCGCGCCCTTGAAAATTGCCGATGGCGCCGTGGTGTTAGACACCTCGCATCACACCATCGAGAGCGGGGTCACCGCCGCGATTGAAATTCTCAAACAACAAGGACTGCCCGAGATTTGAAACCGAGAACTCCCATGCGCTGGGTCTATTGGCTGGGCTGGATGGCCTTCGGTGCGGCCTTCCGCACCCTCTTCGGACTGCGGATCATCGGCAGCAAAAATCTGATCACCGAGGGACCGGTCCTCGTCGCTTCTAACCACCAGAGTTTTCTCGACCCACCGCTGATCGGAAATCTTTACAACACCGAGATGGTTTTCCTCGCCCGCAAGACGCTCTTTATCGGTTTTTTCAAATGGCTCTATCCGCAATGGAATGCGATCCCGGTCGATCAGGACCGCCCTGACATGAGCAGCTTGAAAACCATCATCCGCAAGCTCAAGGAAGGGCATCGGGTCCTCGTTTTCCCGGAAGGAGCCAGAACGCTTGATGGCGAAATCGGCGAGGCAGCCCCCGGCATCGGCCTCATCGCCGCGAAATCTGGAGCCGTCATCCAGCCCGTGCGAATTTCCGGTGCCCGCGACGCCCTTCCCCGCGGCTCCGCCCGCATCCGCTTCGCCCGCATCACCGTCAGCGTCGGTCCTCCGATTCGACTCACTGCTGACGAGCAAAAAGCCGTCAACGGCAAGGACGACTACGAGAGGATCACGGAAAAAATCATGAGCGCGATTAAGGCATTGTGATTCCCGCGAAAATGGGTCGATTTCCCCTCGCTATCCGGGTTTCACTGCCGCCGTGCCCGCCCTTTTCAAATCCAGCTTCCTCGCAGCCCGCCCAAAAACCCTGCCCGCCGCAGTTGTACCGGTGTGGGCAGGCTGCGTGCTGGCATGGAAATTGACCGGAAAATTCGATCTCTTGCTTGCCCTTTGCACGCTGGGTGGGGCCGTGGCGATCCAGATCGCAACGAACTTTTTCAACGACGCCATCGATGCGCGAAAGGGCGCTGACACGGAACGCAGGCTCGGCCCCACACGAGTCACGGCCTCGGGGATGATGGAATCGAGGACCGTGATGCGGCTTGCCAGCGGATTTCTTGGACTCGCGGTGGTTTGCGGCTTGGTGCTCTATCAGGCACGCGGCTGGCCGATCATCGCCATCGGGATTCCCTCGCTATTTCTCGCATACGGCTACACCGGCGGGCCGTTTCCCTTGGCTTATCGCGGGATGGGAGAAATTTTTGTGATCGGCTTCTTCGGGCTGGTCGCGGTGACGGGCACGGTGTTCGTCCAAACGGGAGAATGGCTGCGGGAGGCGCTTTTGTTAGGGCTCCAAATTGGCCTGCTTTCGTCGATTTTAATTTCAATCAACAACCTGCGCGACCGCGAAGAAGATGGGACGACTGGCAAACGCACGCTGGCGGTTAGGTTCGGCCCAAAAGTCGCGGTGGCGGTGATCTGGGTGGAGGTGAAGGTTGCGGTATTTTCCGGTCTCGGCTGGATCGCCCTCGGCCAACCGCCGCTGGCCATCGCGGGCGCTCCGGTATTTCTGATAGGCCTGCGGATCATCTGGGGCGTGCTGACATTTCCTCCGGGCCCCGCATTCAACCGCTTGCTGGCGCTAGGCGGAGTGCAGTTGATTTTGTTCGCCGCCGCCTTTCATTTCGCCGCCGTGATGGGACACTGAAAAAATGACATTGATCGAACAAAAACCGCTGATTTTCCGCTACCGTCTCAAGGCGCGAGGGTTCCTGAATTCCATTTCTAACCGCCGCACTTTCGACGGTGCGTTGATTCAAATCGACGGTGGTTTCGGCTGCATTCATCCATGGCCGGAGCTTGGCGATCCCACGCTGGAAAAATGCCTCGCCGATCTGGCAGGTGCCCGGCGCTGGCCGATTGTTCGTCGGGCAGTCCGTTGCGCCGAATATGACCGGGTGGCCCGTGATTTTGAGAACTCGTTGTTCGAGGAAATGGAGGTGCCCATGAGCCATGCGACGTTGGCCATGGCGGACGTTGCGGAAATCGCCCTCGCGGTGGAAGCGGGCTTTACCACGGTCAAACTGAAGGCCGGACGTGACTTGGAAACGGAGGTAAAATTTCTTGAAGCGATGGCTGGCGAGTTCGCGAGCGTGAAGTGGCGGTTGGATTTCAATGAATCGCTGACGCCGGAGCAAGCTGTTGGATTTTTGTTAGGCCTTACCGAAAAAACGCGACTAGCTCTCGATTTCGTGGAAGATCCTTGTCCGTATTCCGAGTCCGCTTGGACGGAATTACGCCGGAAATGCCGCGTGAAACTCGCGGTGGATCGGGAGGCCGCGCCATTGTCCGCCGCCGCGCAAGTGATGGTGATTAAGCCCGCCATCGACGAGCCGTTTCTGCTAGGCGAGGCGGCCATCGCCCACAATCAGCGCGTCGTCCTAACAAGTTACATGGACCACCCGCTCGGGCAAGCATTCGCGGCATGGGAAGCGGCTCGGCTCGAACTGCAATTCCCCGGCTTAGTGGGCATCTGCGGTTTGCAAACGCATCACCTTTTCGAGCCTAACGAATTCACCGAGGCACTCGGTCCATGGTCGCCCAATTTTGAGATCCCCGCAGGCACCGGACTCGGCTTCGACGATCTGCTGGAAGCACTGCCATGGACGCGGCTTTACTAACAAGTTCCGATTTTTGGAACGACCCGACATCGCCGGTTCCGGAGATTCAGGAACTCGCCGGGCATGTGCTATTTGAGACATCTGGGAGTTCGAGTAGCCCCAAGTCGGTCGCGCTTTCCAAGCAGGCCTTGCTCATTTCCGCAGCGGCGGTAAACGCGCATCTGGACATCACTCAAGATTCCTGCTGGGGGCTTGCCTTGCCTCTGAATCACGTCGGCGGATTCGGCGTGGCGGCGCGGGCCTATCAGGCAAATTGCCGTTTCGAAAAATTTGCCCAACGCTGGGAGGCCTGTGCCTTTCGCGACTGGCTTGCATTTCACGAAATCACCCACCTTTCGCTGGTGCCGACGCAAGTGCATGATCTGGTCCGATCCAACCTAACCGCTCCTGCAACAATGATTGCAGTGGTCGTCGGCGGCGGGCATCTGGATGCGTCCACAGGACAAGCCGCACGCGACCTTGGCTGGCCGGTTCTGGCGAGTTACGGGATGACAGAAGCCGGATCTCAAATCGCCACTCAGGGACTTCATCTACTAGATAAGCCGTACCAGCCTGCGCCCATCTCCCTGCTGCCGATTTGGGACGCACGTGTCGATGATGAAGGCATCCTTTCCCTATCAGGTCCGGCACTTTTTTCAGGCTACGTCTCGGGCAACCAATTCACACCCCGCGAGTCAGCTTGGCACGCCACCTCAGACCGGGTCTTTTTAGAAAATCACTCGGTCTCACTGCTTGGACGGGCAGATGCATTGGTGAAAATCTTGGGCGAACTCGTCGATCCCGAAGCCATCGAGCGCGAGATGATCGCATTCTCGGGGGACTTGCTTAGATCCGGCACTTTCGCGGTCATCGCCATCCCGGACGCACGGGCGGGCAGCGCCTTGGTCCCGGTTTTCGAGGCGTCGGTGCACCCATCGGTCATTGAGGCCACTCTCTCGAGTTATGAAAAGCAGGCAGCGGGTTTCAAAAAATTAAGACCCATGGCGATTATCGAAAGGTTCCCTCGGAGCGCACTTGGCAAGTTGCGGAGATCAGAACTTGCGGCGATGATTCTTCCATGAAGCTTGGCATTTCCCCCAGACGCCAGAAGTCCGGGTGCGCTGTCCCTGAAAATTCACAATTTCAGGGTTGTCATCCCGGCGTGGATGAGGATAGTCAAGGTATCTTGATTAATTGGAAGAAAGATTCGCTGCCACGATTTGGCACTGCGTATGCTGGCGACGGGCTGGCGGCACGCTCCCCATCACCCGTCAAAATACCCATCATACCCCATAACGATGATTCATCGCACCGAGGAAGGTCAATCCGCCTTGTTTGAAGAAACCCCGGAACACGGAGGCGGAGCCCGAAGGAAGCGAGTGGGCGGAGAATCTGCCAAGCCCACGGATTTCGGCCTCACGGCCCCTTCGCAGCTTGCGAAAAACTACGTGCTCGACACGAATGTCCTCCTGCACGACCCGGCTGCGCTGGAACGGTTTCAGGAAAACCACCTTTGCATCCTTGTCGATGTGTTGTCGGAACTCGATAAATTCAAGTCAGAGCAAACCGAGCGCGGAGCGAACGCCCGTCGCGTTCACCGGCGTCTAACCGAGATGTTCTCCTGCGCGGAAAAAGTCACGAGGGGCGTCACCACCGAAGGCGGCGGCACCGTGCGTCTCGTCATCTACGATCCCGCAAGCTGCCCGAAGAACTCGGATCAGTTGAACCGCTTTCACCGTATTTTCCCTGATCGCGAACGGGTCGATCACCGAATTCTCGCCGCCTGCTTGCTGCTCATGCAGCACAATGTCGCGCCTGTCGTTCTCGTCACCAAGGATATCAATATGCAGCTCAAGGCCCGCTCCGTCGGGATCGAGTGCCAAGACTATCTCAATGACAAGGTGGACGCCCGAGAAGTCTCCAACTATGATGTCCGGCGGATTGAGGTGGACCCAAGCGAACTCCACCGCTTCGCCAGCGCGGGGGAACTGGCTATTTCTGAAGACCGCACGAGTGGAGTCGCCATCAATGAGTATGTCTTGTTAGGGACCGGGGAAAAACAAACCATCCCCGCCCGCCTCGCGCCAGACGGCCGTTTTGTCCGCCTGAATATTCCCGAGGTTCTCAAGATTCCAGACGGCCAGTCGCTGAAGCCTCTCAACCTCGGCCAGCGTTGCCTCATCGACGCGCTGCTCAACCCAGACATTTCCCTCGTGACCTGTTATGGCCATGCTGGCACGGGAAAAACATTGGTCGCCGTCGCCGCCGGGTTGCATGAAATGTTCAACCGGAAATATAACGGAATTACTGTCAGTCGCCCAGTCGTCGCGATGGGGGATCAGCTCGGATTTCTTCCCGGCTCACTCGATGAAAAAATGCGTCCTTGGCTCCAGCCGATTCACGACGCGCTCGACCTCCTCATGCGGCCTAACACCCCGCTCGGTCCGCGCCGCAAGCAACAGCCAAAGGCGGGCGGTGCCGCACCTTCGGCGATGAAGAAGCCTTATGAACTTCTCATGGAGCAGGGAATTCTGGAAATCGAAGCACTTTGTTATATCCGGGGCCGTTCGATTCCCAATCGTTTCTTCATCCTCGATGAAGCCCAGCAACTCACGCCGCAGGAGGCTAAAACCATCGTCACCCGCATGTCGCGCGACTCCAAGCTGGTGCTAGTCGGCGATCCCGCGCAAATCGACAACCCCTATGTGGATAGCCGCAGCAATGGCCTCGTTTACACCCGTAATCGCCTCAAAGGCCAGCCCTTCGTCGGCCACGTCGCGCTCAACCGCGGCGAGCGCTCAGAACTGGCAGAAGCCGGAGCGCAGTTAATGTAAACCGTGATCCATTCATCAAGCCTCCCGGTTTTCCACCGGGAGGCTTTTTGGCTCAGTCGTCACTCACGGAATCAGACGCTTGATCCCCACGAAATGACTTCCGGCAACCCGTTGACAGCGGGGGACCACATGGAGCATAAGTCCCCATGCTTGTTTGTCGCGGTTTTCTGGCCCTCGGGGCGGCGCTCTTGTCGCTCGGCTGTGCAAACATGACTACCGACCAAAGTTGGCGGGCCGAGGTGAATCGGCAGGCCGGACAGCTCGGCTACCGCAATTGGATTGTCATCGCAGAGGCTTCATTTCCCGCCCACAGCCGACCGGGAATCCGCCAGGTGAACGCCTCCGTGGACGTTCCCGAAGCTCTGGATTATGTGCTCAAAACCCTTGAACAAACGGAAAATGTAAGGCCTCAAGTCTATGTAACCCGGGAAATGCGATCCGTAGAAAACGACTTCGCGCCGGGAATGGATGATCACCGCAAACGTCTCATTGCTTCCCTCCACGGTCATGAAACTACTGAGCTCGATCAGCAATCCCTACTCACATTGTTGGAAGATGCGAACCGCAGCTTCGACGTGCTGGTGATCCGCACCACCTCCGCACTGCCGTATTCCTCCGTTTTCTTGGAACTGCAGCCCGGATACTGGGACATCGACTCGGAAACCCGACTCCGCGACAGAATCCAACGGGAACGAATGGAAAAAATCGTGCGGCCCTAGTCGGATCGTGCATTCTCTTCGCGTGAGCCGTAAAGACGAAGAACTCCGCAGTGAACGTGAAGCAGCCTGGGTCGGCGATGCCGTGCTCGCGCTTTTTGCCCGCCAATTTGTCCTCCGCGAACGAAATGCCATGGACGGAGAATGGTTCACCCGGCTGACATCTAACGATTTTCTTAGCGCGTTCGGAAATCCCACCCGCGTGGAAGCGTCCATCGGAAAACTTTATCTAGCAGGCGGCCTCGAAGCCGCATTCGCTTGGATGGACGCCGAGCTCATCCCGCTTTTCCGCAAACAAATCGTCAAAAAGGGCTAGTCTGCTTCCCCAAATGGCCAGATCCTCACAACCGTGGACATTGGAAAATCTGGTCGATTTCGAGCAAGCCGTCGCATCCTCCACCGGCACGCCGCAGGCCGTTAGATCCGCCGTCGTCGCCGCGAGTCGCGGACTCACCGGATCAGCCGCTCGCCGCGCAGGACTGCGGGTCTGGCTGGAGGAAACTGGGGGAAATCACCCAGGCCGGAAATTTTCCTCCGCCCTCTCCCTCGTCGCTGCCGGGTTGGCGCTTGCCATGTTTCTCACTGGAATTTCCGCCACACTTGGAATGTTAGACCACGAGCGCGGCGGCATCAACGTCTCGCTTTTCATCGCCGTCCTCATCGGCGGACAATGGCTTGTCCTGCTCATCGCAGCGCTCGCCTGGCTCATGCGGCGGCGGGCGGCGGATGGCTTCAGCGGAGTGCAGGCGGTGGCCGGGAAAATCGCCCGCCGCCTCGCTGGAAATCGCGATGATGCGTGGTGGAATCACCTGATGGATGGTGGCGGCCCGCCACGGGCAGCCGTTTTGTGGCGTCTCGCGAGGATAGCGCAAGCAGCGGGAATTTTTTTCAACATCGGCATCATCTGCGCTCTAGCAGGATTAGTGTTAGTAAAACACGTCGGCTTTTTTTGGGAAACCACCACCGAACTGGCGATGCGCTCGCTGTTGGAAAATGCAGTGAGATTTTTCTCCCTCCCATGGGCATCGTGGTGGCCGGAAGCGTCGCCCGATGCCTTGGTGATCGCTACTTCCCGCTGGCTGCCGGGGCGGGTTTCGGGTCTCGCGCCAGGCCCCTCTGCATGGTGGGAATTTCTCCTCATGACCACACTCCTCTGGGGTCTTCTGCCGCGTGCCATTCTCTGGACACTTGCCTGGAACGCCGGTCGCAGTTCACTTTCCACGCTTGATTTCCAAAGCCGCAAACATCGCGCCTTGTGGCGTGAAATCACCGGCACCGACCGCGTCGAAACTGATGACAAGCCGCTCGACGGAGTGCTCGTTCTCGACGTCGGTGGCTGTGGACTAACAGATGAAATGCTGCGGCCCTTTCTCCTGCGCCGCCTGCGCGTGCATCCCGCCGAGTGGCACTCCACAGCGGTGCTGGATTCCGGTGCGGAAGCGGAGGCCGCCCGTGCCCTGTCCCAAGCACCCGCCGGAGTGGTTTTGCTTTCGGAAGGCTGGTCACTCGCCCCGCCGCGAATGATCGAGCTGCATCGCAAAATCCGCTCCAGCGCGGGTCCGGAAACGCCCATCAAATTCCTCATCGCTAACGTCGGCCCCGACCATCAACCCGCTCCTGCGACGGCGGAGGAAGGCAGGGAATGGACTCGCTTCGTGGATTCTTTGCGCGATCCTGCGGCGGAGATTTTCTTTTACGAAAACGCTCAGGCCGCCTTGTAAAGCTCGGCAAATACCATCATTCCGCTCGCCGTTTGCAGCTTACTGACGACGACGACATCCGCCGTGGAACCGATTTTGGAGACCGCGTGGTTGGCGACGATCATGGTGCCATCGGGTAGATATCCCACCGCCTGATGATCTTCTTTTCCGGTGCGGACCAGAGCGATGCGGATTCTTTCGCCCACGGCTACCGCAGGTTTCAGTGCTTCATCGAGGTCATGGATGTTAAGGACGTCCACCCCTTGAATTTTTGCGATTTTAGTTAGATTTTCATCCACTGTCATTAACCGCGCACCGAGCAGGCGCGTCGTTTCGATCAGACGCGTGTTGACGGGGTCGGCCTCGGTAGTGGCCGGGCTGTCATGGATTGAGATTTGAATCTCGGACGCTTTTTGCAATTGCTCCAAGCTATCCAATCCCCGCTGGGCACGCTGACGATCATTGTTAGAATCCGAGTGCGCCATCGCCTGCAAATCATCCAAGACAAAGCGCGGAACGATCAAACGCCCGTGGAGGAAGCCC
>JANYFB010000337.1 GCA_025362955.1 Akkermansiaceae bacterium | reverse complement strand
GAGTTTGAGTTCCCCAAGGATGGCCCGCCATTGGGGTTTGATGAGGTCTTGGAATACCGGGAGAAGCATGGTTAAGTGCTTGAGCTTCGAGAGTCCGCTCCCATCGCGCAATCCGCAAATCGGCTTTTTCTCCTGCGAGTGACATAGACCTCACGATGTGATCCGTCCTCAAGGGCCTTGCGGAACATAGAAAACTACGGTGGTTTGTGGGGGCACCTGCACGGGCGTTTTTATCGTTTTCCCTGAAACCATATCGACTCCGCCGGAAAATCCTTGAGGCTTGAACTCGAATTTTTGATCCACACTGCTATTCATGCCAATCAAGAAATCCCCGTAATGCACCCCATAAAAGTCGGCGGGTGAGCCTGCGCGACCTTTCAGTTTGGGTAGCTTCTGCCCAGCGAAGGCGTTGACCGGTCCGTCCGGCGGCTTGCCTGTGAATTCCGACTCCACTTCTGGCCCGACGGTGTTAAACTCGCCGGTATCGGTATAGTGCACATCCTCCAAAGCGAACTGCACCACCCGCTCGAACAGCGGCGTGATCGAGTGGACATCTCCGATCCGGTGCAGGCCGCCTTCGGAACGCCTAGCGAAAGTAATGAAATGCTGGTCGCGGCCGTGTTTGATGGAGAGCAATGCGTTTTGCTCATCCGCCCAAGCGAAATCAGGTTGGCCGGGCGTCGCCGGCAGGAGAGGGATCGAACCAGATTGAACCTTTACCGCTTTGATCAACTGATAGTCGTCGGGCAAAAACATTGAGGCTTCAGGGATTTGCCAACCCTCCAATAACTGATTATCCGCCATCCCTTGCTTGGCCGCACCGAGGATGGAGACATCGGCCAGAGAGGAGGCGATGTTTGCATAACTGTAATAAGTATGGCCGGGGTGATAGACATTGCGCGTGCAAATGACACCTTCATTGAGCATCGCACGATAGCCGCACTCGTCCACCGACGGATAAACCATATAATTGTGGGAACGCTGAATCTGGATGGCACGGTTACGAAAACCTATATCTCCAGTCAGGCGAAACATCTCATATACATAAGCATCCATGCGGCCATAACAATTAGCACAACACCAATTCCATTCACGGGAAGTTCCTTTTGCCGTCATCATCAACACTCCATGGCCAACGTCCCAATTACTGCCGCCGTCGGGCAAATCGCTGCCGCGCCATTCCTCCATGCCGCAAGCTTCGCGATAATATCGGCAGGCCTGTTCTTCTGGTAGCGCGTCTGGAGACTTAATCGCAAGCAGGCCGCGGTTTGCTCGATAGATATTAAATGCATTGATGATCGCTTGGTTCGTGATGCTCTGGCGATTGAAGCGCCCAGCATCCACGCTGGCCCGCAGCATGGCGGCATACTGCTCACGGCGCGACCTGGCACCTGCGCCGAGGTCCACTTTTTCATCAAGCTGCTTCGGTATGGCGGGAGCTACCACGGAGAGCGCGTAACCCGCTGGACCGAAGTTTCCGCCCCATTCGGCTGCCGCAAATTTATGGTCCTCATTGTATTTCCGACACACCGCGTCGAGCGCAGCAAGCACCTGCAAGCCGACTTCCCGTTTTCGATAGGCGACCGTCCAATCAACTCGCACAGCGTCTGCCAGCGTCCCGGCGTCATTCTGGCTTGGGTCCTTCTTCATCATTAAATCGCTAACATGTTTGTTCGTCTCCTCTTTGAATTTTTTGAAATACTCCGTCTCATCGGTAACAGGTCGTTTCGGAGCAGTTGCATAATCAGGCGTGTGGCCTTGGATTTCGTCACCCGGAACGATCATCGGATCGGTATGCGAGTAAAGACGGTATAAGCCCCTTGATGGTTGCTCAAGTTTGTGCTGATAGGTATCGTAATTCCAAGGTGAGCCATAAGCGAATAGATCGCCGACGGAGCGCAGCTTGATCTCCACGCTGGTTTTCCCCTCAGTCAGCCATCTAGGTAAAATCGTTGTCCGATACCAAAACGCGCCGGGACTTACCGCACCGACGTTATGGATAAAAATGTCGAGACCGCCGCCGTGGCGCATTCCCACTTCCTTGCCCTCGACGTTCAGGATCACGCGACCCATGCGGCCGCTGCCATCGGAACCCCAGAGCTTGGCTGATAGATAGTTTTGCTTTTGCGGATCGACTTTCATCTGGATTGTCATTTCACCGCCGTAATAATATGCTGGATTTTGTGGGAACATCCGCCGCGAGGGTTCGCCGAGGCCATTGACCATCGACCCGCCGTGGACCGAGGATTTACCTATAGTTGTATCTATCCACTCGTCTTCCGGCACGCTGCTGGTGATGTTATCAAATATCGCATAGTTCATTTTCTCCAAGCTGCCCGCGCTATCCACTAGCCCTAAGTAAATACTCGGACCCATGGAAATGGTTTGGGTTTTCGCGGTGGTCCATGTTTTACCGTCTGACGAAGCCGACATGGTAAAGGTATCTTTCTGGCGCTCTACGCGCACCCAAAATGGGGGAGTGGCGGATAATTTCAGTTCATCGCTTTGCCCGGTGCCACCGCCGGTGTCACCACGCCATTGACTGTGCAAACCATGATCATTTGAATTGAACATAAACGCGTTTTTTGAATTGGCATCGAGCGACTCGCGCATCATTACGCCGATTTTCGTCCAGCCACTCGTCTCCCCAGTGGATGTCACTCGTGCCTGAATCCAACCGTCTCCGCTGAGTTTTTTCTGGCGGAAAACGAGGACGTCTTCGCTGTCCCAGATATTCCCTGGCCCATAAAGTGTGAGTTCATTTTGAAAGACCGCGCTGCCGGTGGTGGCGAACGAGTGCGCCTGCTCGGAAGCGGGGTCGCCGAAAATGAGTGTGTCAATGGCGTTGCCAGTAGTTCGGGCATCCGCAGCGGGGAGAGTCTGACTAACGCCCAGCCAAGTAGCGATCGTGATTAAAGTTTTGGCAATTTGAAATGAAGTCATGAGTTGGTGAAAGTCACCCTATCGACGCCGAATCACAGGACCAACGAAAAAAGGCGGTGATTCACTAGCCAGCGCTCACCGCAGTCCAAATGAGCATTTTTATAAATACAGAACTTTTTCTAAGTAGAGCCCGTCAGCCGGAGCACACAGAGGAGATTTTCCCAGAGGCAGGCCGGACGGTTGGTCGAGCAGTGCGGCGAAGTCGTCAAAGCGGATGCGTCCTTGGGCTGCATGAACGGCACCCCCTGTGAGCAGGCGGACCATTTTGTAGAGGAAGCCATCGCCCCGGTAAGTGATGCGATAACCATCATTCAATATCGTTAGCTCGACACTCTCAATCGTGCGATGCCAATCCATGTCGGCTGTTTCATTTCCGCGATAAGCGGCGAAGGCATGGAAGTCGTGCCGCCCCTGATAGAGAGCGAGTGCTTGCCGCAGGACGTCTATATCGAGCTGGCGTGGGAGATGCCATACCAAGCCAGCCTTGAGTGGCGGCAGGACCGGATCGGTGCACAGATCGAAGTGATAGATTTTTCCAATCGCGGAGAACCGGCTGTGGAAATCTGCCGGAACTTCCTCACAAGCCATGATCCGGATCGTAGCGGGGAGTTTGCAATTGAGCGCGGGCACCCAGTTGTATGGGTTCATGGAAATTTCCGGCGGCGGCTCGAAATGGGCAACCTGTGCGAGTGCATGGACGCCGGTATCCGTGCGGCCCGAACCATCAAGGCGCAATGGTTGTTTTGCGACCTCTTCTAACGCCCGCACGATGAAGTCCTGCACGGTATTCCCACCGACCTGAGATTGCCAACCGTTGTAAGGCCGCCCGTCGTAGGCGATGGTGAGTTTCAGGCGCATGGGGGAAAAAATCAGAATGGCGGATAAACCATCCACGTCCGATCACGCAGTTGAAATGTTCTTCCGGGCAGCTTCTCAATATCTATGTGCTCAAGAAACCACTCAAGGCGGCTAATAATAGAAAGTCGGTTGGGTTGCCTTATCGCGATCACCACGATTCCATAATTCTCGTGATACCGCCTTCCCAATGTATGAAAGAAATCCCGATCCGTAGTTAATACAGCCGCTGACTTTTCAAAGGCCAACATCATTAGTGCCTCGTCTGGAGATCCGATGGCTCCTAACTTACGGAAATCAAAAACCTGATGGCCCAAACGCTCTAAAACCTGCCGTGCGGATTTCGGAAAGTTCTCATCGAACAAAAAGTTCATGCCACCGCTTCGTAAGCTGAAACTTGCAGGTCAGTCATCTCGCTCGCAAACTGGAGGGTTGCCGAGATTTGCTCCATCGTGACATCATAGTCATCCACAATCATCTCGCGTGAGTCTCCGCCGGCCAGCGCTCCCAGGATCGTCGACACGAGAACCCGGGTTCCTTTGATTACGGGTTTGCCGTGACACACGGCAGGGTCAATTGAAATTCCTTCGGTCATAGCCACAGCATAACGCAGCTCTGTATCACGACAAGCTTCTTCCACTTCGCCTCCCGTCCACTCTTCCCGGCAATTTCGGATTTTCGTAGCTTCATTCCCCCATCCATAGGTTGAGGATTTCCACGGCGGCGGCTTGGTCGATGATAGATTTTTGCTGCTTCGCGTTGCGTCCGGCTTCGCGGAGTTTCCCGGCGGCCGTGGAGGTTGTTAGAGTTTCATCGACGAAGACGAGCGGGAGAGTGGGCAGACGTTCGCGTATTTTCCCGGCGAAGACGCGGACTTTGGCTGCGGCATTTCCTTCGCTGCCATTCATGCGAAGCGGCAGGCCAACGACGAGGGTTTGAATTTTCCGCATCGTGGCTAACAGGGCGATGCGCTCGATGGGGTCGCCCTTGCTCACATCAATGGTTTCCACCGGATGCGCGAGAATGCCGAAGTCATCCGTCGCGGCGATGCCTATGCGGGCGTCGCCATGGTCGATGCCGAGGGCGGGGTGGGGGGAAGTTGAATCCTGGGATCTCATGGTCAGGAAATTGAGGAGCTGGCCCCCAATGATTCAAAGCAGTTCTTTGGGGAGGAGGTCCGAGAGTTTTTTGATGGCGTCCGCTTGGTGACGGTTGGCGATGAGAAGGGCGTCGCTCGTTTGGACGATGATGAGGTCGTCCACACCTAACAAAGCGATGCGGGTTCCGGGACGGGCGTTGAAGATAATGTTGTTCTCGGAGTCGATTTCGGTGATCGGTTCGTTCGCGCGGTTTTCAGCGCCGAATTTCTCGAGGTACTTGGCGATGGAAACCCAAGAGCCGACGTCGTCCCAATCGAAGGTGGCCTCGATATTGAGGACACGGTCTGCGTTTTCCATAAGCGCGTAGTCGATGGAGATGGGCGTGAGTTTCGGAAATTGTGCGGCTACGGTGGCATGGATGTCCGTGGAGTGGCAAAGTTCAGACACAAAGCCCGCCAACTCGGGCGCATGGGTGGCAAGCTGTCGAATGACGGTCGGCAGCGCCCACACGAACATGCCAGCATTCCATGAAAAATTCCCTTGGGCGATGAATTGCTCGGCGAGATCCGTGCTGGGCTTTTCCCTAAATCGTTTCACCTCGACCGGGCGATTTTCCAGATCCAAGCCGTCAATGTGGGCGTGAGAACCCCGCTCGATATAGCCATAAGATGGGCATGGCCAAGTTGGGCGGATGCCGATCGTGACCAATCCGTCGGATTTTTCCGCAGCAGCGAGGGCATCGCGCATGACGGCGTGATAGGCGGTGGTGTCTTCAATAAGTTGATCTGAGGGAAGCACCATCATGACGGCGTCTGGGTTGCGGGCGGCGACAAGTCCGATGCCAAGGGCCACGGCGGGCGCGGTGTCGCGTTTGGCGGGCTCGGCAAAGATGTTTTCCGGCGGCAGCATGGTGGCGATGGCGCGGACGGCATTCACCTGCAGATCATTCGTGAGGATCAGGATGTTTTCAAAAGGAACAAGCCCTTCGAGGCGCCGGATTGTCTGCTCCAGCAAGGTTCCGGTGCCGAAGAGATCGAGGAGTTGCTTGGGCTTGGCATTGCGGCTGAGCGGCCAGAAACGGGTGCCGGAACCACCCGCAAGAATCAGGGCGAAGGTATTATCAAGAGCGGGCATTGCGGACGGAGCCTCGCCCATCTGGCCCCCTTGGAAAAGCGGGAAACTTGAGATTTCCATTTTCGGGGGTTGTCGTTAGGCCCGGAAAGGAATAGTTCTCGGCCATGGCAGATGAGTATTTCGATGTAACTCCGGCATGGATCGAAACCAGCGCCCTGACCGCCCCGGCCTTGATCGGCGCTGCGGCGGGCTTGCTGTTGGGCGATTTAATGCACCGGGGAGCGCGGCGCGGAGTCGGGATTGCGTTGGGAGCCATCGGGATCGCGGCTTTGCTGCCATTTGTCGTCGGCGGAGTCACCGGCTTGGTGACCGGTCCGCGCAGCAAGTTCGGCGTCCGCCGAAAAATTCAACGCATCCGGGATGCGGGGATCGTCGCTCCCAGCTACAACGACGTGGAGGAAGAGCTCCGCGAGCAAGGCCTGCTCTGATCCACGATTATTTGGAGAGTGGAAATAACACCCGTGCGGTTACCGGGAAATGGTCCGAAACCATCGGCTCATCTCCTGAAATAATGTCCGCCTCTTCAATTTTTGCGCCCCTGCTGACTAGGATGTGATCCACTTTGACCATTCCTTCGCGGCTGTCGGTCCAGAAGTGAAGGGTCCGGCGGTTTTTCTCAGAGGGGTGCAGTGATTGATAGGTGTCCGACATTCCGTTAGCCCATACCTGTTCGGAGCCGGCCACCGATGCCCGCCGTCCCGTTAGATAGATATATCCGGGATTGGATTCGATTGAGTTAAAGTCGCCAATCAACGCCACCGGCTCGTCTGCGTGTTTCCGTGAGTCGATCCTATGCGCGATCAACAAGGCTGCCCGCTCCCGAGAGGGCTGGTTCTGGTGATCCCAGTGAGTATTGAAAACATAAAAACCGCGTCCTGTCGCAAGGTCCGTCAAGCGCACCCAAGCCGCAACGCGCGGGATTTCATTTCCCCATGTCCGCGAGCCTATTTTCTCCGGATTGTCGGATAGCCAGAACGTCCCGCAGTCGTCACGATCCGGCTGAAATCGTTCCCGCTGATAGAAAATCCCGGAATATTCGCCCGCTCGCTGCCCATCGTCCCGCCCTACGCCAAAAAATTCATACTGTGGCAGGGACGCCCACAAATCTGCGGCTTGGCCATGCAATGCTTCCTGCACGCCGATGATGTTAGGCTTTTCACGACTGATCATCCGCACCGCACCGATCACCCGCTGCGGCCACGAGCGCGATCCGAGATCCTCGTCATTTTCATAGCGCACGTTGAAACTCATCAGGCGCAACTCCACCGCTCCATCTTCTCTAACTGGAACTGCTTTAGGCGGCCCGGTTGCGCGTTCCCTGCGGCAGCCGGAAACGCTCACGAAAATCAAGCACAGCCATAAGAATCGGGATTTCATCATCGTCTCATGGAGCACACGCCGACTAAAGTCAGTACTCCATTCATCGCAACAAAAAAGGCCGCTCCCGGTCAGGAAGCGGCCTTTTCAAAATTCAGATCCGCTCAGTTTGCAGCAACGGTAGCGGCAGGAGGAATCACGTTCACGCGGCGACCTTCCTTGTCGAAGAACACGCGGCCATCGACCAGTGCGAAGAGGGTGTGATCCTTACCACAACCGACGCCCAAGCCTGGATGGACCTTGGTGCCGCGCTGGCGGATGATGATGTTCCCGGCGATCACGGCCTGACTGCCGAATTTTTTCACGCCGAGGCGCTTGCTGCGGGAATCGCGACCGTTCTTGACGGAGCCTTGTCCTTTTTTATGGGCCATGGAAGTAGGTAAATTGAGGGATTAAAAATTAGCCTGCAATCGAGGTGATCTCGAGCGTGGTAAGGCTGCGGCGGAAACCGATGGTCTTGTGGAAACCCTTGCGGCGCTTGAACTTGAAAGCAACTCCCTTAGGTCCGCGATACTGGTTGATGACCTTGGCGGTCACCGACGCACCGGCCACGAGCGG
>JANYFB010000285.1 GCA_025362955.1 Akkermansiaceae bacterium | reverse complement strand
AGCCTATCCCCCAAGGCGACCTTTGTTTGACTGTCGAGCAAGCCGTCGCCCCGGACTCGCTGGATTTTTATCTTAGAAAGGAAAATTGAACCGCGAATAAAAGCGAAAACACGCTAAATTTAAGAGATTTATGAAAATTCTATCTTTCACCCTCAGAGTGAGAGCGAGGTAATCACAACTCTCTGATCATCTGCGTCCATCCTGTTTATCTGTGGTTCCATTTCTGGATTTAGGGTTATGGTATCACAAACCCCAGACTCCGGCACCGGCGCGTTTCGCAGCAATTTCCAGATCCTTGAGATGGGCCTGCTGCTTTGCGGCGGGGGTGCCGTCTGGTAAATCCGCAGGCTTGGTGTGGATGCGCACATACCCTTTTTCGACGAGAATCTCTTCGAGCCAGCGCGATTTCCCATCTTGCTTCACCTCGACAAAGGCGTGAAAGCGGTTGTCGTGGTAGGGGCTGTCCCAACGGGTGAAAATGTCGAACGGGTGCGAGGCGAGCAAGGCGAGGGTAAAATGCTTGGCGTCTTGGCCGATTTGAACAGCTTGCTGCGGGGTGATGTTGCCCATTTCCGATGCTTGTTCGGCGATCCGTTGGTGGTTGGTCTCGCCTGCACCGTAGCTTTTGAAGGCGCTCTCCGGCGTGTCCACGAAATAAAGGCGGAGTTCGGGTTCCCTACCGTCTGGCAGGCGGACGGTGAAGCTGTCGCCGTCATTGTGCGGGGCATCGACGAGGGTGCAATTTCGATAGGCCTCGTAGCCGCCGATTTTTCCGCCGTTTCTGGAGCTTGGGGTGGGGGAAACGTCGGGGGAGCGGGGCCGCGCCGATGCCGCGGATGGGTGGGCATGGTTGTAAGCCCGAAATGCCATGACCGCGATGACGATCACGACCATTGCCCACGGTTTCCCCGGCTTCGTGTTCGCCATCATTTCAGAGTCCTTTGAACCCGGCGTATTCCTGATAGGTGCCGGTGGGTATGACAACGGCGTGCCACTCGCGATTGAGCTGGCGGTGTGCGTTGATGAATTCCGTGGGATCGGCCCAGTTTACGAGGTCGGAGGGGGCGCTGTTGCGCTGCATTCCGATGTTGATATTGTGGCGGATTTCGAAATGCAGGTGCGCGGGATACATCCCGAAATTGCTGCCGATGGTGCCGATCTTTTGGCCGCGCCTGATCTGCTGGCCGTCCTTGACTAGGATTTCGTTGAGGTGGCCGTTCAAAGTGTCGCAGTATTTTACCTGTCCCGTGGACGGGTCCCGGTAGGCGTGGCGAGTGAGCACCACATTTCCCCAGCCGACGTGGACGTTGTGGGCGTAGGTGACGACACCATCTGCGACGGCATACACCGGGTTGCCGAGATCGGTATCGCCGCCGCCGCGACCATTCCAGTCCTCGCCGAAATGTTGGGGTTCCCGGAGTCTCATGCCGCGGGCTTTGAAGTAGCCCTCGGCGTTGGGTTTTCCGACGGGAAAATCGAATCCATCCGCAAGATTGACCTTCACTTGGGCGGATGCCGCCACGGCCGTCAGCAAAATCCCAGCGAGCACTGCGCCGATTTTCCGCAATCTATTGTTGTCGGGGGCCATTGGCCAATACTCCACTCCCCTGAGGCCCGCGCCGCAAGCGTAAAAAAGCGGCATGGCCGTGGAGGTCATGCCGCTTTTGAGAAGGAAACGTTTGCTAAAATCAGGCGGACTCTTCCATTTTAAGCGCGCGGTAGCCGCCGATGGTTTTGAAATAGAGGAATAACATCAGATAAATCACCGCCATCGTTCCGGGGATGAAGGAATCGGCCTTGAGCGTGCGACGGTCGCCGTTGACGCTCGAATTGATTACGGTCTGGTCTTTCACGTCGAGCTTCGCAAGGGCGGTTTGTGGATCGCCTTTAGCAGCGTCCACTTCCTTGCGGGCAGCGGCGAGCCGATCATTGACCTCGGCGAGTTTCTTGCCGTCTAGGCCGGTGGCGGCGGTTGCGCCGATATTCAGGAACTTGGAGGGTTCCGCAGCCTTGTATTGCTCATAAAGCCCAGAGTCTGCGGATTTTAGCTCCTCACCTGCGAAGCGGTCTTTCGCATAGCCCAAGCCGGGTCCCCCGATCAGGCCAGCAGAAAGCATCCCGATGCCACCCATGATGGACATGGCGACGGCCCCGGTTTGCGGGTAGCGGTCACCCACGACGGCCAACATGGTAGGCCAGAAGAAGGTTTTTCCGACTGCATAGATACCGAGTGCCACGAGTGCCGCTGCGAAGGTGGTCATGCCGCTGGCAAGATTGAGACCGATGCAGGCGATGGTCGCACAAATCATCAACAGGCCGATGGGTGAGATTTTAAGTGTGCGCTCAATGAAGTGGGCACAGAAGCGCAGGCTAAACATGATGGCGGAGGTCCAGATGAAGAGGTACTTGCCCTGCTCCGAGCTGAAAAGGTTGCCGGTAATGTTCTGAATCCAGCCATCGGTCCCGAGTTCCACGGCTCCTACCAGCGCGTGGGTGATGAACAGGACAAACAGGAGGATCGAACCCAGCGAAAACCGCGTGATGATTCCGACGGCGATCAGGAGTGCCCCGCCGATGCCGTAGCCGATTAACTGGGCTTGGTCGGGGGCGATGCCTTTGAAAATATCTCCGAAGAACAGGGCAAGAAGATAGCAGGCCACCAAGGCACCGAGGATACCCACGGACTTGAACATTTCCACGAAGCTGGCACCTTTGGCGGCGGCTTCGGATTTGGGAAATTTTTGGCCCATGAACATCAGGCCGTAGAGGACGGTTGGGACGAGATACAGGGCGAGTTGGATTTTCCAGTTCACTTGAAGTTTATCGTCCAAGATCCATCCCGCGACGGAGCCGAGGATCATTCCCGCAGGCCAACTGGCGTGTAGGATATTGAGATAGTGGGTCCGGTTTTGTGGAAACAACGTGGCGACGAGAGGATTCGCAACCGCTTCCAGAGTGCCGTTGGCAAAGGCGAAAATGAACATTCCCCAGAACAGGAAATTGTAAGCATTCTCGGGCGTGCTTGCGCCAAAGGTGACGAAGGCCGAGAGGATGTGGCAGAGGAGCGCCACCAGAATGAGCTTCCCGTAACCGATCTTGTCCACAACCACACCGCCGATGATGATACCGAAGCAGAACCCGCTGAAGCCCGCGCCACCGATCGCGCCGAGCTGGGCTCCGGTGAAGCCGAATTCCTTCGACCAGTTGTCAAAAATGCCTCCTCGGATGGCGAAGCCGACTCCGGCAGCAAGGATGGCGGTGAAACCCGCCAGCAACAGGCGCTTGGCATTGGGTACGGTGGATGGGTCTGTTTGTGTCATGGCGTTTTTGGTGTCAGCGGGGATTATCGGGTATAGCAGCGGATGGCAAGGATCGGAGTGAAAAATTATGAATTTTCCGAGAAACAGTTTAGAGATCCTGGTCCTGATGATGGCTCGTTACAGGATTTCCAGAGAAGACAATGCAGCGATCCAGCACAGCGCCGCTGAAAATGCGCCCTTGCGCCCAGACGACCGAGTCGCGCACGAGAGCCCCGCTTTCTACCACCGCTCCGGGACCGACCACGGAGCGCTCGATGATCGCGCCCGGCTCGATGATGGCGGTGGGGGCGATGGCCGGGGCGAGCGCGAGTTCGCGGTGGGCTTGCAGATAGGAATCGCGGTCGCCGAGATCCAGCCAGACGCCATCGTCGAGGATGATGGCACCGAGTTTTCCGGCTTTTGCGAGCTCGAGAAATCCCGGGATCACCGAGATTTTTTGCTCCGCCGGAATCAAATCGAGGAAATCGGAATTCACGCAATAAATCCCGCTGAACACATGAGTGCCATCTGCTAGTCCAAGGCTTTTCCGAATGTCGGTGACCTGGGTGCCAGATGGATCAATCGCGATGTGTTTGGCGATTCCTTCCGAGCGCAGGGCAAGCGTCACCGGCAGGCCAGAGGCTTCATGGGCGGCGATGAGTTTTCCTACAGGCAGGGTCGAGAAAATGTCGCCATTGTGAACTAACAGTGAATCGTTCCCCATCCACGCCGCGATATTTTTCAATCCGCCACCAGTTTCTAGCAAAACGGGTTCATGGAAAAACGTTACCTCGTTTCCCGCACCAAATCCCTCCCACGCCTCGGGAAGGTGGTGCGTGTTGATGGCAAATTGCTGGATTCCCGCGCGGGTACATGCATCCATCGCCCACGCGGCAAGCGGTCGGTGAAACAGCGGCACGAGCGGCTTGGGTAGCCGGTCGGTAAGCGGTCGCAGGCGATTGCCCAGCCCGGCACCGAGGATGAATGCTTTGGTCACGTGCTTTGCTTGGCCCGTGCGGGGGAGGATTTCAAGTCGCGAAGAGCTGCAACCGTGAGACATTTAGACCTGCCCTTCTATGACCCACGGGTATCCATCGGACAATCCAGCGCGCGCTTGTTTTAGTTGGGGCTGAGTAGATAGGGCGCTTTGAAGTAACGATGCAGGTGTGGATTCGAGTTCTTTGGGGAGCCTCTAAGAATGCGTCCCACAAGCTCCCGAGGTCGTCACGCTATGGAAAACTGGAGCCAGTAAGGCAGGGCATGTGGGATCACGACCGCCAACGCTCGATGGCCAACCGGATGCCGGCCGCCTTGTGGAGAGTTTCCTCGTATTCTCTGTCGGGATCGGAATCGGCGACGATGCCGGCTCCGACTTGATAGACTAACTGACCGCCGCTGCGGACGAGGGTGCGGATGGCGATGTTGAACGAGCTTTCTCCATTGTAGCCTAGCCAGCCGATGGCCCCGCAGTAGATGCCGCGCGGGGTTTGTTCGAGTTCGCGGATGATTTCCATGGCACGCTTTTTCGGCGCACCGGTGATGCTGCCGCCGGGGAAACAGGCGGCGAGCGCGGCAACCGCATCGACATCGGGGCGGAGCGTGCCGGTGACGGTGGAGACGAGGTGGTGGACTTGGGCGAGGGTTTCTAGGCGCAGCATGTCCGTCACTTCCACGCTGCCGAATTCGCAGACTTGGCCAAGGTCGTTGCGAAGGAGGTCGGTGATCATGACGAGCTCGGCGATTTCCTTGGCGGAAGTCTGGAGTTCGTAGGCGGAGCGGCGGTCTTCGTCGGGATCGGGGAAACGCGGGCGGGTGCCTTTGATCGGGCGGGTTTCGATGCCGCGACCGGAAATTTTCAGGAAAGACTCTGGAGATGAACTGAGAATTTCGCGACCGTCTAACGAGAGGTAAGCGGCCATCGGGGCGGGGGACGCCTCGCGCAGAGTTTCGTAGAAGGAAAACAGTTCGCCGGAGACCTCGGCGGCGAAGGCTTGGGAAAGGTTCGCCTGGTAAATGTGGCCAGCGGCGATCCACTCCTTGACGCCGGTGACGCCGGTGGTGAATTCCTCCCGCGAAGCGAGAGGGGTGAACGGCGAAATTTCCGCAGAGCTTTCAGAAGCATTCGCAGCGAGACGGCTGGAAAGTTGGCCGGACTCCCACCACTTGCGATCTCCATGACTGTACACTAGCATTTCCGGATAGTCGCCGAAGACGAAATCGCCCTCGTAGTCCACCCAGCCGCAGAGACCGCCAAGCGGAAATCCTTGATCACCCGCCGCTCGCGGGCCTTGGGCGAGAGCGGAGCGCAGAAGATTAAGATCCACAGGTTGGTGGATGTTCCCACGTAGCACCTGCTGCGGATTCGCCGCGATGACCGAGACCGGACGGCTCTTCGACGAGGCCAGATTTCCTGCGGTGTCGAAGAAAACAAGCTCCGGTAGATGCCGAAGCGAGGCCGCCACCTCCACGGGCATCAAGCCGTCAAGCCGCGGCGGATTGCTGCAGATATGGGACTTCGTTTTCACCATCGCCGCAGAACCCAAGGCTTCCAAGCATCCCTAAGCAAGCCGGAACACGGAAAAGTTACGCCTTCACTCGCGGGTTTTGACCGCAAGCGCCACCATGAAAGCGGTCACCGCGTTATTGGTTGCCACGGAATAGGCAGCCTTGGTCCGGGGGGCGCTTGCGGCATATTCGGCCACAGTCAGTCCGCCGGTACCAGTCCCGCGATAGCTTCCGCCGGCGAGCAACTTCCCTGCCCCGTTCTTCAAATGGATCTCCGTGTAAATCTCCGGAGCGAAAAGCAGGTCGCCATTGTCGTTTTTCCCGACACGAACCAAGCGGTGGGTGGTGATTTCCGAGGTAAAGGAGTTCCGGGAAACGGCCGCGATCCGGCTGTTAAAAAACGGATCGCCCGCCAGCGATTCCTTGAGTTTGTGACTCAGCATATCCCCCAAATCCGCAGGGGTGTTCTTCCTGACGGCGGCGAAGTAGTTTTGGTTCTTGCCTTTGAACATATTGTTTTGGGTGCCGGAGATGGCGCTGCCCACGGCCAGGCCGATGAGTCCGTCAGAGGCCACCGCATCTCTGGCCGCGGTGTCGCCTCCATAGGGATCTTCGTAGGCATCCTCATCAATTCCGGTCTTTGCCACCGTCACGGAAGACAGCTCGGTCCGTTGGGCGGGAGTGAATTTCATGGCGCAGGAGGGAAGGAGCAACTGGACGGAGAAGCTGGCGAAAAGGGCGATTCGGTGGAATTTCATGACCGGTGGGATGTTAGATGCGGAACCGGGGCCGGTCGAGACATTTTCCGATCAATCCCCGAATCCGCCTGGTCCGGCCCCTGTTCCGAACTGAAAAAGCCACGCATTCCGACTCTAGGATTGCCAAACCACGATCCTCGACTAGGAATCTGCCCCCGGCGCAATCCGCCGCCCGCAAAACCGAAGCCACTATCTTATGAAGGACCTTAGCAAATACCGCAACATCGGCATTTTCGCCCACGTTGATGCGGGCAAAACGACCACCACCGAACGCATCCTCAAGCTCACCGGCAAGATTCATAAAATCGGCGAGGTTCATGACGGCGCATCGACAATGGACTTCATGGAACAGGAAGCTGAGCGCGGCATCACCATCCAATCCGCCGCCACCACCTGTTTCTGGAAAGATCACCAGTTCAACGTCATCGACACCCCAGGTCACGTCGATTTCACCATCGAAGTTTACCGTTCGCTAAAAGTTCTCGACGGCGGTGTCGGCGTGTTCTGCGGTTCCGGCGGCGTTGAGCCTCAATCGGAAACGAACTGGCGCTACGCAAACGACTCCGAAGTCGCCCGCGTCATTTACGTCAATAAACTCGACCGGATCGGCGCGGATTTCTACCGCGTCATCGCCCAGGTGAAGAAAATCCTCGGCGCACATCCGCTCGTTATGGTCCTGCCGATCGGCACGGAGTCCGAGTTCGTCGGCGTCGTTGATCTGCTCACGATGAAGGCTCACATCTGGGACGAATCCGGACAGCCAGAAAACTTCAAGATCGAGGAAATCCCCGCCGACATGCTCGACAAGGCGAAGGAATACCGCGCCCAGCTCATCGAAACTGCCGTCGAGCAAGACGACGCGATCATGGAATCCTATCTCGAAGGCACCGAGCCAAGCATCGACGATGTCAAAAAGTGCATCCGCAAAGGCACCATTGACCTCGCATTTTTCCCGACCTACTGCGGTTCCTCTTTCAAGAACAAAGGGCTTCAGCTCGTGCTCGACGCCGTTGTCGACTACCTGCCAAGCCCCACCGACGTCAAGCCACTCCCTGAAGTGGACGAAGAAGGTACCCCAACCGGCAAGTTCGCCGTCATCGATCCGAAAGCTCCGTTCCGCGGCCTTGCGTTCAAGATCATGGACGACAAGTTCGGCGCGCTCACCTTCACTCGCATTTACTCCGGCACGATCAAGAAGGGCGACACCGTCCTCAACTCCTTCACCGGCAAGACCGAGCGCATCAGCCGCATGGTGGAAATGCACGCCGACGACCGCAAGGAAATCGACTCCGCGCAAGCCGGGGACATCGTCGCCATTGTCGGCCTCAAAAACGTCCAGACCGGTCACACCCTCTGCGACGAGAAAAACCCGGCCACCCTTGAGCCGATGGTTTTCCCCGATCCCGTCATTTCCATCGCCGTCGCTCCTAAGGACAAGGCCAACGCTGAAAAGCTCGCTAACGCCATCGGCAAGATGATCCAGGAAGATCCCTCGTTCCGCGTCGAAACCGACGATGAAACCAACGAAATGATCCTCAAGGGCATGGGCGAGCTCCACCTCGACATCAAGATCGACATCCTCAAGCGCACCCACAAGGTCGAGGTCACCGTCGGCGCCCCACAGGTTGCCTATCGCGAAACCATCACCAAGCCCGTCAACGACAGCTACACCCACAAGAAGCAGTCCGGTGGTTCCGGTCAGTTTGCGAAAATCGATTACACCATCGAGCCCGGCGAAGCCGGTTCCGGCTTCATTTTCGAGTCGAAGGTCGTTGGCGGCAGCATCCCGAAGGAATTTATCCCCG
>JANYFB010000268.1 GCA_025362955.1 Akkermansiaceae bacterium | reverse complement strand
CCGCAGCCTAATCATGCCGACTCCAAATGACAACGTCAGGAGTCGGGCTGATTTCGCTGCCTGCGGAAAACTCGACCAGATCCAATCCCAGCTCCGCTTCCCAGCCGATCAGACCTCCGCCCCAGGGAATCTCCAAGCGTGCCGCGTGAAGTGCGTGTCGGGGTAAAATCAAGCGTTTCTCCAATTCCTCCGTCCAGCCCGTGGCCATCCATTCCAAATACTCCGAGCCATCTCCCGAGTAGAGTTTGTCACCGACGATTGGGAAACCGCCGCTCGCCAAATGCACCCGAATCTGGTGCATGCGTCCGGTTTCAGGGAAACAACGGATTTGCGAAAATTTCCCCTCCCCTCTCAAAAACCGCCGTTCCACTTGGAATCGCGTCTGGCAGTCCCGCCCTTGCGGACTCACCACCTGCCGCACCCAGATGGCCGATGCCCCGAGCTCGCCGACCCGGATGATGGGCTCGGCGCACTCCCACTCGTCTAATTCCGGCCAGCCGGTGACGATCGCCAGATATTCCTTCTTCGCCTCCCGCCGTTCGAAAATCCCGCCCAGCTCGCGGGCGGCCGCCGTGTGCTTGGAAACGAGCACCACCCCGCTCGTTTCCCGGTCCAGCCGGGTCACGATTCCCAAGCACGCCCCATTTTGAATCTCATACGCCAGCAGTTGTTCCAGCCCGCCGAGCAAGGTTGGTTCTGGCTTTAAATTCGCCGGATGCACGATTAACGGCGCGGGTTTGTCCACCACGATCCAGTCGGCGGACTCAGCGATCACCCGGAAATTGACGACGACCTGGAGACTCATTCGCGGACGTGGTTTCTAACAACACGAAAGCCAGAGCCCCGCGAACGAGCCTCTGGCGATGGTGACTTCAGATCAATCCCAGCGGACTAGGACTTGTAGCGGAGACGCTTTTTATGGCGGTTCTGCTTCATGCGCTTCTTGCGCTTGTGCTTGTTGATCTTCGTTTTACGGCGTTTCTTGATGGAGCCCATGGCGGTTGTGGGGTTAGGTTAGATGAAAGATTAGGGGACGATTTTGTTGAGCGGATATTCGATGATCCCCTCTGCCCCCAGACGCTTCAGTTCGGGGATAATGTCCCTGACGACGATTTCGTCAATCACTGTCTCAACGGCGACCCAACCTTCTTCCGAAAGTTGGGAAATCGTCGGACGGCGGAGCGACGGGAGTTTTTCGAGAAGCTCGGGCAGGCGGGCGTTGGGGAAATTCATTTTCAAGCCCACTTTGCCGCGAGCGCAGAGGGCGGCTTTGAGAAGCAGGGCGATGCGGTCCATCTTCTCCTTCTTCCATGGGTCCGCCGCTGCGGTCGGGCTGGCATAGAAATGGGGAAATGACGTCAACAGAGTGTCCACGATGCGGAGGTGGTTCGCCTTAATCGATGAACCTGTTTCCGTGACATCGACGATCGCATCGACCAAATCAGGCACTTTCACTTCGGTCGCGCCCCAGGAAAATTCGACTTCCGCCTTGATGCCGCGCTCTTCGAGATAGCGGCGGGTAATCCCCACGCCTTCCGTGGCGATCCTTTTGCCTTCCAGATCCTCGGGCTTGCGGATTGGTGAATCCTCCGGCACCACCAGCACCCAGCGGGTCGGCAGCGTCGTCGCGCGGGAATACGGCAGCTCCGCGAGATCGACCAAATCCACTCCGTTTTCGTAAGCCCAATCGTACCCTGTGATCCCGCAGTCGATGAATCCTTGGCCTAGATACCGCCCGATTTCCTGTGCCCGGATCAAAAACAGATCCAGCTCAGGGTCATTCGAGCTCGGGCGCAAACCCCGCGACGAGACGTGAATCTCGTAGCCCGCCTTGGCGAGAAGTTCGATGGTAGGTTCCTGAAGGCTCCCTTTCGGGATAGCGATTTTCAGAGTTCGTGAGGGGTCCGGCATGAAGGGGCGGCGGTTTTAGCCCCGTAACCCGACAGATCAAGCCAAGTTTTGCATATTTTCACCGATCCGGCATTTCATCCACTCACTTCGAAAGAAATCACCGCCGCGCTGGCGTTCCTCCCACACTACTTCACCATATGCGTTCCTTCTTTTTCCTCACCCTCACTCTGATGGCCGCCCTGGGCGAGGTATCGGTCATCCCCTCGCGCGATCCCAACTACAAGCTCGTCTGGGCGGATGAATTCGACAAGGACGGCCCGCCAGACCCCGCTAGGTGGAGGTCCGAAACAGGTTTCGCGCGGAACCAAGAACTCCAGTGGTATCAAGCGGAAAATTCCAAGTGCCAGGGCGGCTTCCTTGTCATCGAAGCCCGGAAGGAACCCGTGAAAAATCCGAACTTCGCGAACGGCTCGCCCGACTGGAGGAAAAACCGCGAGTCCGCCCAATACACTTCCGGCTCGCTCATCACCATCGGCACTAACGAATGGCACTTCGGCCGGGCGGAAATCCGCGCCCGTTTCAAAGCCCTCCCCGGACTTTGGCCCGCCATTTGGACGACCGGTCGAGGACGCTGGCCCCATGCCGGCGAAATCGACATCATGGAATTCTATCAGGGGAAAATCCTCGCCAACTTCGTCTGGGCCGGCCCGGGCGGCAAGGATCACTGGGCCAGTTCCCATCATTCTATCGAAGATTTTAGCAAGGAAACCTGGGATGAGAAATTCCACCTCTGGGTCAGCGAGTGGGATCAGGAAAAAATCACCATCTACCTTGACGGGAAACTGCTCACTACCCTGATCATGAAAGACTGCCTCAACCAGAACGGTCCACCGGTCAATCCCTTCCTCCAACCCCAGCATTTCCGCTTCGATCTCGCCGTCGGCGCGAACGGTGGCGATCCATCCAACACACAATTTCCTCAGCGCTTCGAGGTGGATTATGTTCGATTTTATCAGAAATAGAAAGGCCCGATCCTTGAATCCGCCATGGAAAATTGGCAGTTATCTAACGCCTGCCTAACTCCGATTGGGAAAAGAAATTGTAGCGATTCCATTGTGAATTCGAGTTTCTCGGGGAGCACCTGCGCCCCCCGCCGGTGGTTTTCCACGCCCTCGCCGAAAATAACGTCGATTCTCATACAACCCGTGCCAGCGGCGAGGGCGCCAATGACAACACGCGAGTCGCGTGTGCTCCCCCGGGAGAATGCATCGCTCTATCGCAACTTCGTACCCAGCAAAGCTCCGGACGCTGTTAGGACTTCATAGGATTCTCTGAAGACTGGCGAAAGAATGCCAAGCAGATCACGTCAAGGGATGAGGTGAGCTTTCGTTCATAGCTTTTTCATTTCATCCCCATGTCCTTGCGGATGGCCTCGACCATTTTGATGTGGCGGAGGTCGTTGACGGGGCTGGACTCGGTGTCTTGGTTGAGGGGCGTGCCGGGGCTGTCGTTCGCCGTGAGTTCTTTTTTGACACGGCTGTTTTTGTTATAAAACGCGACGCCCTCGTCCATGGCAGCGACGATGCGTTTCTTGCGATCTTCGGGCCAGCTATCCGAACCGCCGGAGAGTTTATAGGTGATGGAGCCTTTGCCTTTGATTTTCGCCTCGGCCTCTTCGGCGGCGGCGGCATCGGCAGCCTGCTTGTCGGCTTCGAGTTTCGCGTGCTGCTCCTCGACGTATTTGTTGTCCTCGGAATTGAGCATCGAGAGCGGGATTGTGGTGATTTTCCCGTTATCGCGTTTGACGGTGACTGAACTGGTGTCTGCATTGACAAATTACCCGACAAGCTGGCGTCCGTCGTTGGAAGTCCAGATGCGTGGTAGGGCGTGCGCGGCATCGGTTAGGCAAAGCGCCCAAACACTCGCGAAAACAGAAATTCTGAGAGTTAGCGAAAATTTCATCGGTAAGCAGCGTGCGTGATGTAAAAGGTGCATTCCCGTTCGATTGCAATGCGAAATAATGCATCTTATTTCCCCTCCGGCGAGCCTTCTTCACGAAACCGTCGAGTGGTCCGTCCTCAAGGCAGGTGGCCATCGGCACCCCGCCGGGGAAATTCGCCCGCTAAAGATCCCAGATTTCTTGCGTGCGAGGGCCGCAGGCCGCCGCTACAAATCGGGCCATGCCACGCCTTGCCCTGCTCCAATCCGGGACTTTCGCCACCAAAGCAGAGTCCTTCGATCATCATGAAATGCTGATCCGCGAGGCAGCCGCGGGTGGCGCGGAAATCGTGGTGACGCAGGAGCTATTTTTGACGCCCTATTTCTGCACGGTGGAAGATCCGGCGCTGTTCGATCTAGCGGATTCGCTGCCCGGCCCGGTGACAGATCGGCTAGGGACGCTGGCGGGGGAGTTGGGCATCGTCCTCATTTCCTCGCTGTTCGAGCACCGAGGGCCAGGGCTTTACCATAATACCGCGGCGGTGCACGATGCGGACGGCTCGTTAATGGGACTCTATCGGAAAAGCCATATCCCACAGGATCCTGGCTTCGAGGAAAAGTTCTATTTCACCCCGGGCGACAGCGGTTGGCCGGTGTGGGAGACCCGGTTTGGAAAAATCGGCGTGCTCATCTGTTGGGATCAGTGGTATCCGGAAGCGGCGCGGCTGATGGCGCTGGGCGGGGCGCAGATCCTGGTCTATCCGACGGCCATTGGCTGGCTGCGTGAGGAAAAACTACTGTTAGGGGATGCTCAGCATTGCGCTTGGGAAACAGTGCAGCGCGGCCATGCAGTTGCAAATGGCTGTTATCTAGCAGCAGTGAACCGGACGGGACATGAGGGGGAGACCGAGTTCTGGGGCCGGTCGTTCGTGGCCAATCCCTATGGCGAACTCGTGGCAAAGGCAGGCACGGAGCGGGAGGAAATTCTCTATCAGGATGTGGACTTGCAGGCGGTGGAGGATTTCCGCCGGATCTGGCCGTTTTTCCGCGATCGACGGATTGATGCGTATGGAGATCTAACCAAACGCTGGCGGTGAATGACCGAGCGCGAAGATCCATTTCATCCAGCGAACCCACCCTACCATGCGCATCCTCCTCATCGAAGACCATGCTCCCTTGCGAAATGCGGTTAGCCAGTTCCTTGTGGAAGCAGGCTATCTGGTGGACAGTTTCCCGACCGGAGACGAGGGGCTGTGGGCGGCGGATGGCGGCGAATATGACATGGTGCTGTTGGATTTGATGCTCCCTCAGATGGACGGCATGACAATCTTGAGAAAACTGCGGGGGAAGGGAAATCCGGTCCACATCATCGTCATCAGCGCACGGGATGGGTTGGAGGATCGGCTAGAGGCGCTGAATGCGGGGGCGGATGATTACTTGGTCAAGCCCTTTCCGTTGGCGGAGTTGTTAGCGAGGGTGAGAGCCATGCTGCGGCGAAGTTTCGCGAAGAAGGGACCACAAATGCGGGTTGACGATTTGGTGCTCGATCCGCTGCGGCGGACCGTGCAGCGAGGCGAGCGGTCGGTAAATTTCACGGCATTGGAATATCGGCTGCTAGAGTATCTTTTTTACCGCTCGGGCGAGGTGGTATCACGGGCGGAAATCTGGGAACGCGTGTTCGAGGACGGCAACGGAGGAAGCAGCAACGCAGTGGACGTTTACATCGGCTATCTGCGGAAAAAGCTGAACGTGGGAAATCGACCTGACCTGATCCACACCCGCCGGGGACAAGGCTATATCCTAGAGGAACCTACAGCATGAGATCACCCTCGATCCGCTGGACCTTGCTGCTGCGCTGCGGCATCGGCGTGGGAGTGCTACTTTGTCTTTTTTCCACAGGAGCCTATCTGCTAGTGAAGCGGAGTTTCTATCAGGAAGTGGATGGGTCCATCTCACAGACGGCCGCCTTGCTCGCCAATCAGGTGGAGTTAGAAAACGGGACCATCACCTACGAATGGAAGGAGGGTATTGGCACCAACCTGGGGTTGATCGAAGATGGATTTTTCCAATTTTGGGATGAAAACTCCGGCACCACCACGCGCTCTCCTGGGCTGCATTCCGAGGACTTACCACGCTTCTGCGGGAACGATGGCGGGCCGCGCGTGAGGACCATCATCCTTCCTAACGGGCATCGGGCGCGGGCTGTAGGACTGCGGATCTATCCGTTTGTGCTGCCGGATGAGGTCAACCGGATGAAAGCACGGGGCCATGTGATCGACCCGCAATCTCTGCCGCACATCCTCGTCGTGGCACGGGATGCCGAGCCGGTGCATCACACGCTGGAGCGGCTGCGATGGACACTAGCCACCGGCACGCTGCTGGCGCTGGGGCTGGGGTTCTTGGTCATCGACCGGGTGATTCGCGTGACACTCCGGCCGATCAACGGCCTAACGCTGCAAATGAAGGACCGTGCCGAGCATCAGCTAGACTCTGCGCTGGAGGTTCCGGGCGAGTTGCCAGCGGAACTCGCGGGACTGGCAGGAAGTTTCGACGTGTTGCTGTCCCGAGTTGCGGCGATCCGGGAGCGTGAGCGGGAGTTCATTCGCCATGCCGCGCACGAGCTGCGGACTCCCATCGCCGGGCTGCGTGCGACTGCCGATCTCGCGCTGTCCCAACCACGCGAGGCGGCGGCTTACGCGGAACATCTAGCAGTCTGCCAGAAAACATCCGTGGAGCTGGGGGAATTGGTGAACCGCTTATCCGCGCTGTCCCGCATCGGGAGTGTGGCGTCTTCTCCATCTAGAGATTCGGTGGATTTCAAAGAAATTTTGGCGGACTGCTTGAAGCCGTTTCTGGCCCTTGCGGAACGGCGGGGATTGCAGGTGAAGTTGGATTTTCCCTCACAGCCGCTAATTGCCCTTGGGGATGCGACACTGGCGCGAATCATTTTCAACAATCTCATGGATAATGCTGTTAGCTACGCCAGTCCCGATAGTGAGATCCGCATCTGCGGCAGCGATACAGGCGGACAAGTGGAATTCCAGATCGCCAATGTTGCGGACGATCTGCCGGAAAATGTGGAGCGTTTGTTCGAACCCCTGTTCCGCAAGGATCCATCTCGGAGCAACGCAGGCACGCATCTCGGCATCGGGCTGACGCTCAGCTTGGAAGCCGCCACCGCGATGGGGGCGAAGTTGCAGGCGCTGAAGACGGACGACGGATGGCTCAAGTTTATTTTCAGCACGCCTTTATCCGGTCGCGATGATCGCTCTCGATAAGTCACCCAGATAAAAGTCATCTTATGGAGGTGACAGGAAGGTCCCCATCAGGGTTTCGGGGGCAGGGCGGGATTGAGTTTTTGCACAAATGCATGCTCTCCTTCCGCATAGACAATCCAGACGGCATGAGTCTGCGGATCGACTGCAATGGAGTGGCAGCCTTTCGCAATGGCAATCTCGCCCGCAAGTTCAGCTCCCGATTCGGTTTCGCGGAAGACGCTCAGAGTGCCTTTGGAACTGGGGCAATAAATGAGCTTGAGCGCGGGATCTATTGAGATTTGATCGACGCCCGATGGAAGGGTTAGATCCGAAATCATCTTGCCGTTCGTGGTATCAAGGACCGCCAACTTGCCGTTGGCACCCGCGACGAAAAGGCGATGAATATTACCATCCAAAGCCAGTCCGTGAGGACCGGTGGCGGGGGCGACGGCCCAGTCGTGCTCAACCTTGTTAGTCGCCGGATCAATAACCGAAACGACGGAAGTCGATTTGATATTCTGGTAGATGCGATCCGCACCGGCGTCGTAGCAGAGAACTTCAGGAGCTTCGCCAATTTCGATGCTCGCGTTGATTTTCCCCGTGGCCGGGTCGATTACCCAGACGTCCTTGCCATCATCGTGGCATACATAGACGAGGCCATTTTTCCGATTAAACAGCGCGTCATCGGCGGGGCCGGAGAGCGCCACCTCGCCGGTCTTTTCCAGCGTTTTCGCATCGATAGTGATAAGCGTCTTTTCCTTGCTCACGCCGACGTAATATTTGCCGCCGTTTTCGTCAACGGCCACGCCTTGCGCCGCGCCAGTCGGGCAGAGCTTGAGCAGCTTGCCAGAGTCCAGATCGAAAACATCCAGTGTGCCGTTGCGGGTATGATTGGCCAGTAAACGGCGGCCGACAGTGTCCACCTCAACGAAGTCGAATCCACCTTTCGTGCCGGGAACTGCAACGGGCCCTTCCGCCGTTAGAATGGCGGGGGCGGCATGACATGGCAATGCGCCGGCAAAGAGTGCGGTGATCGCGGCAAGATGAGCTGGGTTGAGTTTCATGATTGGGTTAGGATGGGTTAATTTCGCAGGATTTTGATTTTTGAGTCGGTGAGAAGAGGCGTAACAACGCCGGAAGCACGATCAGTGTTAGAGGGAGCTGTGCGACGAGGCCGGAAATGATCGCGATTGCGAGCGGCTGCTGCATGGCGCTGCCCTGGCCGATGCCAAGTGCCAGCGGCATGAGCGCAAGAATTGCCGCGAAGGTGGTCATGGCGATAGGGCGCATGCGGTTCCTGCCAGCTAGGGAGAGCCGCGCGGCGAGGGACAAATCCTTCCCCTCATCCTCCACTTCCAGTTCCGTGACTTCGGAAACATAGAAGATGGCGACCTCGCCGACGATGCCGACCACCATCGTCATGCCCATGATCGAGGTAATGTTCAATTCCGTATCGGTTAGCCATAGGCCGAGGAATACCGCAGGAAGCGCAAGAAGGGGCGTCGCAAGCATGGCGATGGCAACACGGAAGCTTTCATAGAGGAATAGCAGTAGTAGAAAAATGAGGACCACGGCTGCGATCATTACCACCAGCATCCCTTGAAAGGCGATCCGCTGCTGTTCGTAGAGTCCGCCCAAGCTGTAGTAGGCACCAGGGGGAAGCAGTTTGCCGTTGTCTAGCAGATTTTTCACATCGGCCACGGTCGAGCCGAGGTCGCGTCCGGTGATGCGAGCGGTCACGGCAGCCATACGCTTGAGGTCCTCGCGGTTAATTTCCGGCTGGCCGGTGACAGTCTTAATGGTGGCCACACGGTTTAGCGGGACGAGACGCCCGTCGGTTGCGCGAAGTTGAAGGTGCTCCAAGTCGCGCTCGGTGCGGCGGGCATTCTTGGGAATCCACACCCGGACGCCGACCAGTTTGGGGCCGAGCTGGACATTGGTGGTGACATTCCCGCTGAGAAAATCGTCTAGCAGCTTGGTGATGGCATCGCTATCAAGTCCTTCAACCGCTGCCTTCACTCGATCCACCTCAATGACAAGAGCGTCCCCGGCAGGAACGATTCCGTCCTTCACCTCGACGACGCCGTTAATCTTTCCAATGGCCTCGGCGACCTTGGGCGCTGTTTCTAACAGGACATCTTCATCGTCGGTGAATATTTTAATCTCGATGGGTTGTGGCACGGCAGTTAGATCGCCAATCAGATCCTCCATCAACTGCATCGTCTCGATTTCCAGGCCCGGGACAGTCTCCTCAACTTGGCCGCGGATGTCGTCCATCACCTCGGAAAGCGGACGGCGCGGGAGAGGTTTCAGACGAATAAACATGTCGCCGGTATTCGACTCGGTGAGACCACCGCCTAACTGGAGGCCGGTGCGGCGTGAGTAGGTGGCGACTTCCGGCGTTTTCTGCAAGATGGCTTCGATCTGTTGAAGCATTCGATCCGTCTCCGCAAGCGAGGTGCCGGGCGGGGCCACGTAGTCGAGAATAAATCCCCCCTCATCCATGGATGGCATGAAACCGGAGCCGACTTGGGTGGACGCGAACCAGCCGCCGCCACCTAACAGAAGGACAACCAACAGAATCAGCCATGGCTTTGCGAGCACCCCGCGCATCAGGCGTTCGTAGCAACGGTGAAAGAAATGGGTGATCCTGCCGCCTTCTTCCTGATCAGCATCCTTTTTTCCTAACAATTTTCCAGCAAGGATCGGGACTGCGAGCCAGGCAATGAGAAACGAGAAGATCAGGCTGGCCGCCATCGTGAGCGAGAGCGCTTTAAAAAACGCGCCGGTCACACCAGTTAGAAAAGCGAGCGGAAGGAAAATAATAATCGTGGAGGCGGACGAGCCTGCTAGAGGGCGGGTGAACTCCGCGGTGGCTCGCATGATCCGCTCGTGCTCGTGGCCGGTTCCGCCTCGAAGCCGCCGGATGATGTGCTCCACCATCACGATCGAGTCGTCAATGATCAATCCGACCGCCGCCGCCATGCCACCGAGCGTCATGATGTTGAAGCTCATGCCAAGGACTTTGAGCAACAGAATAGTGGCAGCAAGGGAAGCCGGGAGGGCTAACAGGGCAATGAGCGTGATTTTCCAATTTCTCAAAAACGCGAAGAGGACGAAGGCCGCCAGCGCTGCGCCGATGAGCACGGCATCGCTCACGCTTTCCGCAGAGGCGACGATGAGGTCGCTCTGGTCATACCATTGCGCCAGCTTCACATCGGCAGGGAGCTTGTCGCCGAGGGCAGCGAGCATTTTTTTCGCGTCGGCGGCGATTTGGACCGTATTTGCCCCTGGCTGTTGATAGATTTGAAACAGCACGGCATCTCGGCCATCGGCAGTCACGCGGACGAATTCCGGCTCCGTCTCATCACGCACTTCGGCCACATCCTCAACGCGCACCATGCCGTTCGCGCCCGATCGGAGGATGCTCTGGCCGATTTCCTTCATGCTCTTGAAGCGGGTATCGGAAACGAGTAGATAGAGCTTGTCATGATCCTCCATCCGCCCGACGGCGTTGAGGACGTTAGAGGCGGAGAGCGTGGTGGCCACATCACCGATGGTCATATTAAATGACTGGAGTTTCACCGGATCCACGATGACCCGGTATTCCTCTGTGGCACCGCCTTGCACCATGATTTTCGCGACGCCGGGGATGGTCGAAAGCATGGGTGCGCTCGACCTCAAAATGCGTGAACACATGCAACTCGAAATTCGCCGCATCCAGCAGACGCTGGGCTTGACCGCCGTGTATGTCACCCACGACCAGACCGAAGCCATGACCATGTCGGACCGGGTTGCCGTCATGAACGGCGGACGGCTGGAGCAGATCGGCACGCCGGAGTCGGTCTACAACCAACCACGCAACCGCTTCGTGGCCAGCTTCATCGGCAAGGTCAATTACCTGCAGGGCCGCGTTGCATCGGTCGACGCCGGGCAGGCGCGAATAGAAACATCGGTCTGCAACTGCCGATGCCCGGCCAACGGAGCCCGGGCCGGCGACCAGGTCACGATCGCCATCCGGCCCGAACACATCAGGCTGCACGCCCTGATGGACGGCGGCGAGCCGGGCAACCCGTTCAACCACGTTCGGGCCACGGTGTTGTCCAGCGTTTATGCAGGCAACCTCCGGCAATACCGGGTCCGCTTGTTCAACCAGAGCGACCTGCTGATCGAAACCCGCGCTGGTGACCACATCTGGCCGCAGGGCGAAACAGTGCAACTGGCGTGGCAG
>JANYFB010000253.1 GCA_025362955.1 Akkermansiaceae bacterium | reverse complement strand
AACGCCGTCATGTCAGCCGCTCCGGTGAAGACCACACCCGATTCGTTCACTTGGCCCGGTTCCACTCCGAGCATCTCTGCAAACGGCGCGACTAACGGCGTCGTGTGGACCATCGACCGCGGCACCAGCCAGCTCCGCGCTTATGCTGCCGATGATTTCAGTAACCGCCTGTGGACCAGCGCCCAGGCTGGAGGGAACCGCGACCAACTCGGTTCCGTCGTGAAATTCACCGTCCCCACCGTCGTCGATGGCCACGTCTTCGTGGGCACGGCTAACAGCCTCGTCAGCTACGGGCCGCCCCAGCCACCCAGCGCCCCTCCCGCCGCTCCGTCAGGGCTAACAGCCACCGCAGTATCCGGCATCCAGATCGACCTTTTTTGGGTGGACAATGCGAACAACGAGGACGGCTATAAGGTTGAGCAATCCGCCGATGGCACCACCTTCACCGAAGTCGCCAGCCTCGGGGTAAATGCCCAGAATTACTCCGCCACCGGACTCGACGCGGGAGCTACTTACTATTTCCGAGTCCGCGCCCTGAATAGTTTCAACATTCTCAGCTATTCCGCCTATTCCAATGTCGCCAACGCGATCACCAGTTCGCAGCTTCCCGCCCTGAATTTCTCCAGCGGCTTTACCGGTTCCGGCAGTCTGCTTGTTTACAACGGCTCCGGAAAAATCTCTAACAACCGTGCGGAACTCACCGATGGCGGCGGCGGCCAAGCCGGTACGGTGTGGTCGAAGGCTAGGAAAGACATCCGAAAATTTACCACCCAATTCAGCTTCCAACTTACCAACCCGGACGCCGACGGCTTCACCTTCGCCATTCAAAATAACAACTCCACCATCGTCGGCACTGGTGGCGGCGAGCTCGGCTATCAGGGCATCCCGAAAAGTATCGCGTTAAAATTCGATCTCTATCCAAACCTAAGCACGACCGGCCTCTATCAAAACGGGGCCGATCCCGTCGAAGATGCCAATGCCGTGGACGTGACCGCTGCCGGACTGGATTTCCATAGCGGGCATGTGTTCGACGTTTCTATCATCTATCTCGCCGGCACTCTCACGGAAAAGATCACGGACAACTCCACCGGTGCCAGCGCCACCTATAATTATGCTGTCGATATCTCCACCATCATCGGCGGCTCGAACCACGCCTACGTGGGTTTCACGGGCGGCACAGGCGGTCTCACCGCCACCCAGGACATCCTTTCCTGGACCTACTCGGTGATCCCATCCAATCCACCCGCAGCACCTGGAAACCTCACCGCCACGCCCGCTTCGGGGACTCAGATTAATCTCGCCTGGAGCGATAATTCCACCACCGAAGACGGCTTCAAAATCGAGCGCAAGACCGGCTCAAGCGGCACTTATGCGTCCATCGGTGCCACGGGGGCGGATCAGCTGATGTTCATCGACAGTTCCCTTAATCCGGACACTCTTTACTACTACCGCGTCGCTTCTACAAACGGTGCCGGTGACTCCGCCCCGTCTAACGAAGCAAGCGCCCTCACCCCCACCCAGCCGCTCACTCCCAGCGCCGCGCACACCACCAGCGTCACTTCTTCACAGATCGATATGGCATGGACTGACCGAGCTAACAACGAGAACTCCTATAAAATCCTTCGCAAAATTTCCAGTGGCAGCAATTTCTCCGTCATCGCCACCCTTCCGGCGAACACCACCACCTACACCGACACCGGGTTGAGTCCCGGCATCACCTATGACTATCACATCCAAGCCTTCAACCTGGCTGGATACTCCGACTTCACAGGCTTCATCGTTCAGACTCTTTCACCCATCACCATCGCTGCCACGGATGCCACCGCCGTCGAGGGCACTTCCGATAGCGGCACCTTCACCTTCACCCGCGTTGGCGAAACCCTCTACGATCTCACCGTCCCCTACCATCGGACCACGGGAAAGGGCCAGGCCGCCGCGAACACCCGCATGACACTAGCTCCCTGGGCCATGGTCACGATTCCCGCAGGTTTGCTCACCGCCACCGTCACTGTCGTCCCCTTGGCCGATACCGCTGTCCTCGGCACTCAAAACGTCAAACTCACCCTAACCGCCTCATCCTCCTTTGAAGTCGGATCACCTAACGTGGCCACGGTACAGGTGCTCGATTCCGCGATCAATGTCTGGAAAGTTACCGAGTTCGGCAGTCTCGCCGCCGCACAATCCGCAGCAGCTAACGACTCCGCCATTCCTTCAAACGACGGCATCACCAACCTCGAAAAATACGCCCTCGGCCTTCACCCGAAAATCTTTACTCCGCCCAGCACTCCCGGCTTGCCCTTCGCCAAACTGGAATCCACCAGCAAGCGCTTAAACCTCACCTACCAGCGCCCACGCCCCGCTCCTACTGGCGTCACCTACACGATCGAGTCCACCAGTGATCTAACTTCTAGCAGTTGGCTCCCTTTACTCCTGAAAAGCGGATTTCCCCAGGACAATGGCGACGGCACCGAGACCGTCAAAGCCTTCGATACCGAGACCACCGCCACCGCTCCACGCCGTTTCATCCGCCTTCGTTTCTCGCGACCGTAAGGAAAGAGAGTCCGACACGAGGAAGAGAGTTAACGGGATCCCGGATTTTTTTCCGTTAGCTGAGTTTCCGCCTGTTCAAATCCGTCACCGTAGGCTCACCGCCTTAAGTGCGATAAACAAAGGAAACTCCCCCGCTGCCCGGTGTTCCGCTTTGCTGAAAGGGCCGGATTGCGAGCGTCGGTGACTGTAAAGCTCCTCACATGCGATCACCGCCAGCCCGCCCTTGCCCATCGCGGTTAGAAGATCCGCCAGCGGGCGATGATGAAAATTCGTTTGTTCGCCAGTTCGCTTTCCCGGATGGGTCGTGATCGGGATTTCCAACGGCGTCGCGTAGCTGTCGAGACGGCGATACTGGATTTTCTGATCCGCATCCCAGCCCCAATGGGTGTGCCGGGGAATACGGAAACAGGGGTGCATGAAAACCATCACCGCGCGGCCTCCCGGCTTGAGGGCGCGGGCGATGTTGGAAAACATCCCGGCTGGATCCGGCACGTCGTGAACCGCCATGAGGCAGGAGGCGGCATCGTTTTTTCCGTCAGCCCAAGCACCGGACAGGCAGGCATCGGCAACGATCAGGGAAACCCGTGGGTCCGCGCCGTGGCGGGATTTCGCAGAATCTATTAGGCGCGGGCTGGCATCAACGCCGGTGAATTTGCCGATTTTCGCCTCCAGCAGCGGCTTGATCAGCACGCCCTGCCCGCAGCAAATATCAATGATGGATTCACCCGGCTTAGGATCGAGCATTCGCAAGGCAGCGGGCAGGATGACGTTCCGGTGGTAGTCCGAGCCGGACTCGCCGACGAGCTTATCGTACCATGAGGCAACCGGGTCCCACCCTCGATCTGCGGGCGGCGGTTTGTTCCCGAGAGGTGCTCCGGGTTTCCGTACCTTGTGGGCATGAAGCGGGCGGCGTGGCGGCGGCATGGGTAGAGCATAGACGGATTTGGAAGTGGCCAGCAAGTCACGACATTATGGGCGCCTCTTGACGGTGGCCGCAGGCCTAAACACTATTTTATCAGGATATATAAAATATTTAGCTGGATGAAACGAGGGGTTTTCGATAAAGGACTTGTAGCTGTAACCCTCTTCACCTCATGGCCGCACCCGCCGAATACACCCACCATATTAAAACCCGCTCGACGCAATTGGAAATGGTTTCCGCCAGCGGTTCCCACCGCGATGTGGACTACGACCGGAAGCTCAAAGACGCGCAGGAAGAATTGGACCGGATCCAAGTGGAGCGCGATGAACTTGAACGCAAAAAATACGAGCTTGAAGAGCTCACGGGCCGCAAGCGAGATTTCCTATCCCAACAGATCGAACTCACGGAAAAGTTGACTTCCTCGCTCACGCTGATCGACCGCGAATTGTTTGAAATGCATCAGGAATCCGAGGATCTTGAACAATGCCGCGTCTGTTTCGCCGCCCACCTCGACAAGATCCAGAAGTTTAATCCCGAGAGCTGGACCCGCGATCATCTTCCCGATAAACTGGAAAAAGCCAGCATGGCGATCGACATCGCCGCAGATGAATACGATCAAGCGTCATCTCACTTCGAGGGTGGACGGAGCGGCGCGATTTTCGGGCGGGCCTCGAAACGCGGACGCACCCGAAGTCACAAAAAAGGCGGGGGCTCCGAATTTATGGCAAACCTTCGCAACGGATTCGCATTCAACCTGCCCATCCTCGTCCTTGGAGGGGTCGCCCTTCTTGTGTATTTCACCAAATAACCACCTTCCCCAGCCATGAGCCGCACCGCCCTTTTCCAAGAGGAACTTGAACTCGACCTGCTCCGCGTGAAAGAGCAGGAGCTCCGCATCCGGCAGAAAGAATATGCGGATCTCCCCAAGAAACTTGCGATGGAGCAAAAAGAACGCGATTGCACGATGCCTCCGCTCGCTGAGATCGAAGATCGCATCCGCCTCAACGCCTTCCATGAAACGGCAACCCGAGGCCAGGTCAAAAACATCCTCCGGGGCCAGACCAAAGACATTCTGCTCCTATTCCTGCTTCTCGTTGCCACCGGCGCTTTAATCTGGTGGGGATTGAAATTGATGCAAGGTTGAGCTATTGCGAGGTGGCTCTGTTAGTCCAGAGCGTTAGGGGCAGATTTCAAAAATCAAAGGTCGTCTGTGGGGCTTTTTTAATTGAGACATCCGCTTCGACTCCCTCGCGCAATCCGGTCGCAGAATAACGGATAAAGCGACCAAGTGTAACTTCCATCGTGGGCACGCCGGAGGCACCTCCGCTGATCCGGTAGATCATATCTTGGTGGGTAAGCATGTGGATCATGCCGCCGACGAGGAAATGGATTTTCCATGCCAATTCCTCCGCCCCTAACGAGGGCAGCGCCTTGGCGAAGGTCTTACTGAAGCGCGCGGCGATCTGCTTGATCTGGTCCTCGACCGGCCCAGGAAGTCCATCTCCCTGCAGCGCGAAAATCCGTCCCATGAGCTTATAAAATAGCCGCTCGGATAGATCGGATTTCATGACCTGGGTAGCGAGCGGGCGTACAAGAGCATCGATAATTTCCTCAAGAGGCGCGGCTTTTCCGAACCATTTTTTCTCGATCACCTCCAGGCGCAGCAGACGCTCTTCGGTGACCGGCAACATATAGCGCATCATCACGAGGGTAAGTAAGCCGTCACGGCTACCGAAGTGGTAGTTCACCGCAGCCACATTTGTTTTCGCAAGCTGCGTGATGTCCCTGACGGAAACGGCCTCAAATCCCTTGTCCGCAAACAACTTCTCGGCCGCATCCAATAATTTCCGCTTCGAGCCAGACTCAGGAATCGTCATTTCACGCATAGGTGGCAGCGACTGAAGCGAATGAAACAACAATGTCAAACGAACGATTCAATCGACCTCAAATACAACCCAATCGGGTTGCAGAATAAGCATTGCCAGCGGGTTCCGCGCCTCGCTATTTTTCGATTTGCGTCTCAGTTTGCCTAACAAAAACCCTCTTATCCTAAAGAGGAAAATGGAAAACTCGCCAGAACGCGGCAAGTGACGTAATTTCAAAGTCATGGATGCTCCCATGGCTGTGATTTCCGCTCACCCGGCGGGTGAGACAAGAACTTCCCCTCAATACCCATCTGGAACC
>JANYFB010000240.1 GCA_025362955.1 Akkermansiaceae bacterium | reverse complement strand
GGCCTCAACCTGCGGATCAACCTGTGTATGAGAAAAGCCTACGGTTACCGCAGTTTCCATCTGCTACAAACCTCTCTCTATCACACACTTGGAGATCTACCCGAGCCAAAGTTCACCCACAGATTTTGCTGAAGAGCCCTTTGTTTTTTTATGGAGTTCACTTTGCTATAATGGAACGAGATGCTGGTGCTGCATGAGACGCTGGATCAGGAATTCCTCTTACTGGCGAAAGCCGAGGGCGTGGCGGACATCGAGGAGCTGAACAAGATCCTGGAGCGGGCGGTGAACCTAAAGAATTTCCTGAAAGGGAAACAACGGATCGAGCAGGTGGCGGAGTTTGTGGCGAAGCACTACCGGGAGAACGTGGAGCCGCTGGGCTACAAGGCGTTTCTGGTGGGAGTGGATCGCGAGGCTTGCGCGCATTACAAGAAGGCGCTGGATCAGTTCTTGCCGCCGGAATACTCGGAGGTGGTTTACACCGGCAACAACAATGACTCGAAGCTGCTTAAAGAGTTCCATCTGGATGAGAAGAAGGAGCGGCAGATCCGCAAGAACTTCGGCAAGCTGGATCAACTGCCGAAGATTCTGATCGTGACGGAAAAGCTGCTGTAGGGAAATGAGTGGGACTGGGAATGGGAAAATGAAGGATTGTGGCGAAACGCCGCTAACACGGCCTGCCGCGAGACGCGGCAGCTACGTTGCAGACGGTTGGAGTGGCCGTGAGGAGTTCAGGGCGCGGGTGGTGGAGTGGGCGGGGAAGCTGGGAGTGGATGCGAAGTCGATTTTCATCCGGCCGATGAGCCGGAAATGGGCGTCCTGTTCGACTGCGGGGACGCTGAGTTTCAACGATGAGTTGCTAGATTTGCCGCAGGAGTTGGGCGATTATGTGATCGTCCACGAGCTGCTCCATGTTGCGGTGCCCAATCATGGGAAGCTGTGGAAAAGCCTGATGCGGGCACACCTGGGAGAGTATGATAAAATGGAAGATCGCCTAAAGCTCCATTATTTTCAAAGTTCGCGGGTAAGGCATACATGACGAGGCCGGTGGTTGTTTTCCTCAGCGGGGCGGTTAGCTTCCCGGCAATGCAAGTGTCCGATCTGACCGCCAACTCACCGATGGGAGTGATTCTCGAAACCCTGCCCGGCGCGCGGCGGGCCATTTTCGCCCGTTACCACCTTGGCGGCTGCCAGGGATGTGCGTTTTCCAACGAGGAAACCTTGGCGGAACTTTGCACCCGTTCGGAGATCCCGGTGGACGAGATGCTCGACCATTTGCTAACAAGCCACGTCCACGACTCGGCGATGTGCATGGAACCCGCCGCCGCCAAATCGGATATTTCCACGCTGCGGTTCATCGACCTGCGGACCCGCGAGGAACACGAGGCGGTCGTGATTTCCGGGTCAGAATTTTTCACTCAGGAACTTCAGGAGCAGCTCTTCGCCGGGGATTCTAACACCCGCATCCTGCTCTACGATCACAGCGGGAAAAACGTGCTCGACCAAGTCGCGTGGTTCCGCGGCCACGGCCTGAATGAAACCTACGGCCTGCGTGGTGGGATCGACGCATGGAGCCGGGAAGTCGATCCATCCATTCCGCGTTACCGGATTGAAATGGATTGAGCCAATTGGTGCGCGGAAATTATTTCGCACGAAATCATGTGCCGCGCGGATTGAATTCCGCGCTCCCAACGTTACTTGTGCAGAATCTTTGCCACCGTGGGCGCACGAAGACGATGCGGCTCGGGTAGGTCGGATCCTAACAACGGACGACAGTAGTTTTTGAAATCCTCGGTCACCCCGTTGCCTGTTGCGTTGATAAAATGATCTGGCATGTGACGGGTTTTCCCGGCGACTTTTTCGATGGGCACCAGTTCGTAGTCCACGCTGTAATTGAGAACCGGACGTTTGATCACTACCGAGCCATCGACATTGTCCCACATCGCGAATTGCACCGCCTTTTCCCCAACTTCGCGGGCCTCGCGGGCATCACGATCCGACTGAATCCCCATGAAGGAACGTTGCAAATACCCGAAAGTATCGGACCGCACGCGTTTGATGCCCAGTCCCTTGCGGATTTCGTTAGATAACAAATCTCCCAGTGCTCCGGTCCCGGAAAGCTGAACGTTGCCATGCGAGTCGCGTTCCTCAATGCCGAGAAGTTTTACAATCATCGCGGTGCCATCCGGGTCGGAAACCCCTTCAGAAACGGCGATGGTGCAAAGGCCATGCTTCTGATAGACCCGGTCCACGTCTGCGAGAAATTTTTCCATCACGAAATGGCGCTCCGGCACATAAACGAGGTGTGGGCCGTCATCGAGGTATTTCTGTGCGAGCGAGGATGCCGCTGTTAGGAAACCCGCGTGGCGACCCATCACCACGCCGATGTAAACTCCTTTGAGAGCCCGATTGTCCAAGTTCACCCCGGAAAATGCCTGGGCCACAAAACGGGCTGCCGAGCCAAAGCCGGGGCAGTGGTCGTTCTCCTCAAGATCATTGTCGATCGTCTTTGGAATATGGATCGCACGCAGCTCGTAGTTCGCTTCCTTCGCCTGCTCTTTGACAATGCGGACGGTGTCCGACGAATCATTTCCGCCGACGTAGAAGAAATAACGAATGTCGTGCGCCTGCATCACTTTGAACATGCGCTGGCAATATTCTTCATCCGGCTTGTCGCGGGTGGAAAGCAGCCCGGACGATGGAGTCCCGGCAACCTGTTCCAGATTATGGGTAGTCTCGCGGGTGAGATCGACGAAGTTTTCATCAATGATCCCGCGCACGCCGTGGACAGCGCCGTAAATGGAGGTGACTTGGTTGAATTTGCGGGCTTCGAGGGCCACGCCGACGATGCTTTGGTTGATCACGGGAGTGGGGCCACCACCCTGTGCGACAAGGACTTTACCTTCTAAACGACTCATGGGACGGCGAGAATTGACGATCACCGATCAGATGCAAGCCCGGAAAGGTGGCGAAGGAGTTGAGCATGAAGGGTTGAGGTTGAGAGTAACAAAGAATTCAGGTAGCTCTTGGTCCTATCAACACCCACCCGTCCATGTTCACCAATCCGTCCTGCCCGTGGTTGCCGGACATTTCCGAGGTCCACGATTTCTCGCTGACGCGCCGCCACGGCAAGATTCGGGGTGCGGAATTCTATCTGGACGCCCTGCGCTACGCACAGTCGCAGTGGGTCGCGGGCAAACCCGCCCAAGCCATCCTTCAGCTCGACAAAGCATGGATGGCGGATCTATCAGGCGCGGCGCCTGAAATCCAGAACCACGCGTCGCCTTACCGTGCGTTGATCTGGATACTTGAAAAATCCTCCAGCGGAAAATGCGGCTACCTGGGCAATCCCATCCGCCATTTTCAACACCTCGCCAGCCGGGTTCGGGGGGCTAACAAAGAAATCCGCTCGTGGCGTGCTTGGCTTTGTTTTCATCTAGCAGAAAGGGTGCTCGACCACGGCGCTTACCCCCGGGACGGAGCACAAATCGCTCGCGAAGGGCTTTGGATACCCACGTTCCAAAGGGCATTGAAGGAAGTTTCCGTTCCCGCGCCGGGTTGCGGAAAATCTAATGTATTGTGAGAAGCCTTGTTTTGGTTAGGCTTGGCGCTCGTGACAGAGCGCATCGTCATTCCCGAACTGTTGGATCATTTACCCGCCGACGATCCAGAGGCGGTTCGCAGCCGTTTGGACTTGCGGCGGATCAATCTGCTGATGGGAAACGAGCGCTGGGTTTGCAGGACGGTTCGGCGTTTCGCAGAAGCGGCAGGTCGTGGCATCGTGGAGATCGGCGCGGGGGATGGGAGGCTCTGCAACAAGCTGGCGCTGCAATTTGCGCTGGCTCCGGTGGCGGCTTATGATCTCGTGCCGGTGCCAGATGGTTTGGATTCACGGATCAAGTGGCATCGTGGGGATATTTTCCAGATGAAGGTTCCCCCGCAGGAAGGCGTGATGGTCGCGAATTTATTTCTCCACCATTTCGAGGGAGCTGCGCTGGCGGCTTTGGGACGCTGGTGCGGGAATTTCGAGGTTTTGGTTTTCAATGAGCCGGATCGCGCGCGGTTGCCGCACTTACTCGGCGGAATGATGAATCCGTGGATTAACCGGGTGACGCGGCATGACATGCATGTGAGCATCCGGGCGGGGTTCGCGGCGGGAGAAATCTCCCAATTTCTCGGACTGGATTCCCGCCGCTGGCAAATCCAGGAAAGTTCCACATGGCGCGGCGCGAGGCGTGTGTTAGCATTCCGCATTTGAACCGGGAAATCACGATTGTCGGAGGGGGGCTGGCTGGCTTGTCACTCGCATCCGCGTTGCGCCTCCACCAGGTGCCGGTGACGGTGCTGGAAGCGGGAAACTACCCCCGCCACCGGGTCTGCGGGGAGTTCATTTCCGGCGTATCCGGGGAAACCCTTTCGGCTTTGGGAATTGTCGGGCTGTTTGAAGACGCGCTCCGGCATCGTTCGCTCGCGTGGTATGATGGCGGACGATTGATCCACCGTGATCGGTTAGAAAATCCGGCGCTGGGAATTTCCCGGTATTTGCTGGATGAGCGGCTGCGACATCATGCGGAATCGCTGGGTGTAACGGTGAAAACAGGCGTGCGTGTCCTGCCTGAGCCGCGTGACGGGCTGGTTTGGACGGCGGGGAGAAGGCCGCGCAACGGCCCTTGGCTCGGACTGAAGGCCCATGTGCGGGAGATCCCGAAATCCGCCGATTTAGAAATGCACGCAGGGAAGAACGGCTATGCGGGACTCGCGGGAGTGGAAGACGGGTGGACGAATATCTGCGGATTGTTTCAAATCGACCGAACCATCCATGCGGTTGGCGCGGATTTGCTAGCCGCCTATCTCGAGGTGGGAGGAAATCGAGAACTCGCGGGACAACTCCGGGACTGCGAATGGAAGCAGCATTCCTTTTCTGCGGTAGCGGGATTTCAGCTCGGGCGGCAGATACCCCTGCCAGGTTTGCTCGCGCTGGGCGATGCGGAAAGTATGATCCCGCCTTTCACCGGGAATGGGATGTCGATGGCATTTCAAGCGGCGGAGCTTGCCGTCGGCCCGCTCGTGAGCTGGTCGCGGGACGAGAGATCTTGGCAGGAAGCCGCGAATGCCGTGCGGGCAGCGGTGAAGCGGAAATTCAAGCGGAGGCTTGCCATTTCCGGCGCGCTGCATCCGATTTTGCTCGGAACGGGCGGGAGATCGCTGTTGCAAAGTCTGGCCTCCGCGAGTCTGTTGCCATTTCAGCCGATGCTCGCGCTGATCCGCTAGATTCCCCCTCCGTCCGCCGATGTATCTCCGTTCGCTCGCCACCGCCGTCCCGCCCCATTCATTCACCCAGGAATCCTGTTGGGAGGCGATGCGGGAAGGAAATCTGTTAGCCGCCCTCAAGCCGCGATCCGCCGCGCTGATGGAGAAAGTCCTGACAAACGGTTCCTCTGGAATCGAGCGGCGAAATCTGGCGCTGGGTTCAATCGAAGAATCATTCGGGCACTGCGCGGAAAAATTAAATAACAACTTCGAGCGCGAGGCTCCGCCGCTAGCGACTGCCGCGTTGCTAGATTCCTTGCAAAAAGCGGGGCTGGTAGCGACGGACGTGGACGCGCTTTTCGTCTGCACCTGCACCGGCTATCTCTGCCCAGGTGTGTCAAGCTACGTGGCGGAACTCACAGGGATGCGACATGATGTTTATCTAGCGGATCTCGTTGGATTGGGTTGCGGCGCGGCGATCCCGATGATGCGGGCGGCCCAGGGATTCCTCGCGGCGAATCCACAGGCGGTCGTGGCGACGGTGGCGGTGGAAATCTGTTCATCCGCATTTTTCGCCAACGATGATCCGGGAGTGCTGATCAGCCTTTGTCTGTTCGGCGATGGCGGGGCGGCGGCGATTTGGACGAGTCACGGGGCTGCGGGCGATTGGCAGGCAGGACATTTCATCACCACGCATCGCCCTGCGGAAAGGGAGAAAATCCGTTTCGTAAACTCGGCGGGGAAACTGAAAAACCAACTTCATCGTGCGGTACCGGGACTGGCCGGGGAGGCGGTGGCCGGGTTGTTCGCCCAACGGAAGGGTGAGCCGAGTCAAGTGCTCGCCCACTCTGGCGGACGGGATGTGGTGGAGGCGTTAGAAAGTGTGCTGCCCTTTGAACTAACAGAAACCCGCGAGATTCTGCGGAATTATGGGAACATGAGCAGTCCTTCGGTGATGTTCGCGCTGGAGCAGAGGTTAGCGGACAATCATCCAGGCGATACGCGACTCTGGCTAACAGCCTTCGGCGCGGGTTTTGCAGCTCATGCTTGCGAGCTGTGGCGTTGAGGTGAACTCAGCACCTGAATCAGCATTGTTTTTTCCCGTTCATTCGCAGCACTAGGCCAATTGTTTCCATGCCACCCATCACTTTCGAGCAATTCATGGATCAGGCATTGTACGATCCTGCGCACGGCTACTATGCGCGAAAGATATCCGCTGTCGGACGGCATGGCGATTTCACGACTGCCCCGATGCTTTCAAAAGCGCCCGCCCGTGCCATCGCTGCTTGGGCAACGAAGGCACTGCTTGGGATAGGCTGCCGGAATCTTATCGAAATCGGTCCGGGTGAAGGGAAACTTGCCTGCGAGGTCCTCCAAAACCTGCCGTGGCACCTGCGGTGGAAAACCCGGCTGCACTTGGTGGAAACTTCCGCTCCGCTGATCGCACGCCAGCAAAAATTGTTAGGCAACCGGGCGACTTGGCATCGCCGCCTTCAAGACGCGCTGAACGCCTGTGGAGGACATGCAGTGATTTTTTCTAACGAACTGGTAGATGCTTTTCCCGTCCGTCGATTTCAAAAAACGGCGGCGGGTTGGCAGGAGCTTGCGGTTCATTTCGATCCGTTAGGGCGGATTCAAGAATCGTTGCTGCCCCTGGCTCCACTGCCAGCTTCATCTGGGTTTCTGGAAAGCCATCCTGTGGGGCAATGGATCGAGGTGCATGAGTCCTATCATCGCTATCTCAAGGAATCGCTGCCATCGTGGAAATCCGGACGGATGCTGACAATCGACTACGGATCTACAGCGGAAATTCTCTATCAGCGGCGTCCGCGCGGTACCGTCCGTGCCTTTCTATTCCAGCAAAGGATGGAAAATTCAGCGATTTACGAAAATTCGGGTCGGCAAGACCTCACTGCGGATGTGAATTTCACGGATCTTCAAAATTGGAGCAAGCCTTGGGTCAGCGAGCAAAGCCTTATGAGCTTTCAGGAACTTCTCAAAGAAACGCTCGATCTACGATATGATGCCGATCAAGCGCTCTCCGATATTCACGGTGCAGGCAGCGCTTTTATAGTGTTGGATCAGGGCCGTTAAACCCTCCTCGAAAAAGTTGTGCCTTCGTTAAAGCCACAGGCATAAAGGAGGCCTAAATCAATTGCCGCGCGGTCCGCCCCCGCCGCCGCCCGGTCCTCTGCGCCCCCCGCCACCGCCACCGCCGCCCCACATGCCGCGGCCCGCGACGATGCGCTGCTTGGCTTCGTCAGAAATTGTTGTGGATGCCTCTACGTAAGCCTTCGCGGCAGTCGGATCTTCTTGCATCCAGCGCATCGCAGCGATGCCAACGGTGCGATTGCGGTCTCCTTCGTCAGCGATCGTTTCAGCAAATTTGATCAAGTCAGAAGGTGCGCCTGTGTTGTTAGTCCAGACGTATGCTGAGACGGCGCTGTCGCGAACGTCTCCTGCTGGAAATGAATTGGCGTAGGCATAGGCTGCGGTGGAATTCTGATTGGTCCAAGATGACATTAATTCACGCATCGAATTGCTTTGAGCCTTTTCACTGTCCTGCTGTTTGATGAAATCCGCAGCCGCTTGGGGATCCTTGCGCGCAAGATCGGCGACGACATCGCCAACTAGGCGATCCTTGGCATCCCCGGCCTCCATCGTCCCAACTTGCTTCGCTGCGGCAACCGGGTCAGTGTTAGAAAGCCCGCCAATGGCAGATGCAAGCGCTCCAGCCTGATCTTCCGCAGGGAGCGTGCGAATCCAAGTTTGGGCTTCGCCGAAATCGAGGGCACCGTATTGAGCGGCGACGGTGCGATACGCACCAGCACGGTCATTTGGGTCCATTTTCCCTAACATATCCGCCGCTTTCCGAGGATCGGTTTTCGCAACTTCACCGACGACGGCATTTAAAGCTTCACCCTTGCCGCTGGTGAGCGAACTGGCCCAAGCGAGGGCTGCCGCTGGATCTTGACGAGCCCATTCGCTAGCGATGATCGATGAAGCTCCTTGGCCACCCATTGGGCCGCGACCGCCCCCCATCATGTCCATCATGGCAAATTCCCGGGGATTAGCCGCGTAATATTTAGCGGCGTTGGCCGGGTCCACACTGGCCCAGCTTTGGAGAATAGTGGGGCGCACCAAGCCACCAGCCATGCCCATGGTGTTGGAGAATGCCATCGCCGCGCTGGGATCGACTTCAGCCCATCGACCGAATAGAAGGATCGATGCCATGATCCGCTCGTGCATGGGAAGGTTGTCCAGTTTGGTCGCTTCTTGGGCCAGTTGCTCGGGACTCAGGCCGGCATAGAAATCCATCAGTGCCTGAATGCGTGCGGAATTTCCGGGTAGGCGGGCAATTTGACCCGTGCTAACTCCGCGGCTTTTTTTCGTGGACTCGCCAGCCGAAGCGGCGGCAGGTCGCGAGGAGGAATGAATCCGCGGGGAGGATTCTTCATTGGCTTGTGCATTTCCAGCACCGTCCGTGTTTTTTCCAGAAATATATCCGCCGGCAGCACCGACCGCCAACGCAACAACAGGTAGAATCCAAGGATTTTTCATATAATAGGAATATTGTTCCGTCTGAACCGTTGGAACCTCCGATGGTTGCGAGCTTTTTTCAGCAAATTTGGACTTCTCTAATCGTGCCCCGTGGACTCAATCCTGGACGGCCACGATACTTCCCAGACAGGTCACACCACATGCAGGAACATGATTCGGACCTTGGAAACCGTTGCTTTCCAGAGGAACTCCTTGGATTGATGGGTTGTGGGAGAATGACAAGTATGATTCCTTCCATCCCGTCCCATAAATCCATGCGATTTTTGTTAGCTTTGCTTCTTTGCCTACCCCGCCTCCATGCCGCCACGCCACTGCGTGAAGCGGTGGGTGCGGCGGATTTCTCCGACTGGAAAAACCTCAATGCGGGGCGCCTGGCCTGGGATGTCGAGGCGACCTACACCTTTCCCGATGGCGCGAAAGGTTGGTATCAAAACGGCTTCCGGGCGGAGCACGACGGCTCCGGGAATTGGTGGCGGCGGCTCGGACTGAGGATCGTGTTAGAATTGCCGGGCGATCAAGCGGTTGAATTTCAAGCCCGCATCCGCGTCCCGGAGCAGCCGATGCGCGAGGATTGGGTGCAGGAAACGAAGGCGACGGTGAATCTGCGTGGCGCTGGCCTGCATGAAATCGTGCTACCATGGAGTTCTTTCGATTTTCTCCAAGCCCAGCCGGCATTTCTGAAATTTGTGAAAACCCTGGGTTTCCGCGCGAAGGGTGGCGAGGTGATTTTAAAATCCGTAGAAGTGATCCGCGGCGAGGTATTGGTGGTGGATGCCGAGGTACGCGGAAAATCAGCCAAGGGTGGCGGCACAGTCGAGTATCCGGTGAAAATATCGAATGCCTCATATCTTCCTCAGGCGGTCCGCTTGCAAATGAACCGCCACGGTTGGGAGTCGATGGCGGCAAACGTCGAGCCCGCACTCCTCGATCTAGGCCCGGGCGAAACAAAGAACGCCGTGGTTCGCGTCACGGTCAATTCCCGCATTCCGCCCGGCGGGCACGAGCAGCAGGTGTTGTCAGCGATTCCTAACGGCGACGGAGCGCGTGCTGTGGACTTAGAATTTACGACCGCGAGCGAGTTGGCAGCGCCCTATATTCTCCACACTGCGGAGCGGTGGAACGAGGTGCGCGAGATGGTAAAATCCCAGGATTGGGCGAAGGTCGAACAACAAAAAATCATCGACCAAAGCACTGCTTGGAAAGTGCCTGAAATCAAGATGCCTCATGAGCGCACGCCGGACAACCTGGGCGAGTATCTTTTTCCAACAGGGCAGGAATTGAATGTGATGGCTGCCGGTTACGCATGGCAACTCACCCGGGAGACGAGCCATGCGGAAAAAATCGCGCTTTTCTTACGTCGGCTATCAGACCCGGCTACTGGCTACGAGACGACGCTGCGCGGTTCTAACCAAGGCTTCGTCCAAGAGGGTCATTTTTTCCAGCACATGGCCATGGCTTACGACATGATTGGCGACAGCGGCGTGCTTACGAAAACGGATCGAGTGCAAATCGAGAAAACTTTCCGCACCTACATCGAGAGCGACATGCTTGATCTGGATGGCGGGGCAATTAGTAATTGGTCGGTGTCCCAGCACTGCGGCGCGCTTTATTCCGCGCTTGCGATTCAAGATTTATCTCTAGCAGACCGAATCCTCAACGGTCCCGCCGGAGTCATCGACCACATGACCCAAGGCATCATGGACGATGGCTGGTGGTATGAATGTTCTATCAGCTATAATGTATGGGTTGCTACTGAGTTCAGTCAAGTCGCGCTCGCGATGCAGCCATGGGGTGTAAATCTGGTCGAGGGTTGGGTGCCCGCCGGCTATTCGAAAAACCACGGGCTGCGGCCCTGGGAGGCGAAGGAGGGATTGTATGGCATGAGCTTTGAAAAACGCGGGCCGGTGAAGCATAACTATGCAAATCTCAAACGCTTCTGGGATGCTTTGCCAGTGCTTGCGGATTATCGAGGCGTCATTTTCGGCATCAACGACACTACGGAAAAGCCTCTCGGTGGCGCGGGTTATGAACTGGCGTACCGCTTGTTCAAAGATCCCGCCTACGCGGCGATCATTAAGCGCGGCGGCGAGCGGGATTTGATTTACGGAGTGCCGGAACTGCCTAAAGAAACCCCCGACCTTTCCGGTCTATCAGCCCATGCGGACAATGTCGGCGTGGCCATGCTTCGCTCGAAGCAGGCGGACCCTTCACAGCGGATCCAAGCGGTGATTCACTACGGCACTCATGGGAGTTATCATGGCCATTTCGACCGGACAAACCTTCTGTCTGTCATGCGTTATAGAAAGAGTTTCTTCAATCCGGAAATGATTTGGTATGGCTATCAGTCCTTCATGTATAAGTTCTATTGCCAGACATCGATGGCGAACAATATGGTCGTCGTGGATGGAAAACAGCAGGAGCCTGTCGAGTCCCCGTTGCTTATGTTTCACACTGGGGATTTGTTCCAAGCGACGGCAGTAGAGACGAATGCCCGCTGGGCGGATGCACCTTTCGGCGGTATGAGATACCCGGAACTGCCATCAACTTCGTTAGAAGAAAAGTTGTGGATGGAAGGTCGCTCCTTCCCGATTCCCAAGGATGCCCCGCCCTATGGTGAAATCGGGAAGTATGGCGAACCCGTGCTCCAGCGGCGCGCGATGGTGGTGACCGACGATTATATCCTGATCGCAGATTTTCTCAAAGGTAAGGAACCCCACGTCTATGACAGTCTCTATCAGCTCAAGGGTTTCAAGGGACTTGAAGCAGAGAAAACCGGTGGTCGTCACGAGCGTCAGTTCAGCACCGACGCAAACAGCGCGGCGCAGTTTGTCACCGATTGTGATTGGTCTCCCGTGAATGCGCCGGCGCGTGCTGAATTTAACAACGATGGACTGGACATTGACCTCATTTCGCTCTGGCCGCCCAAGCCGGAAATCATGGTGGGATCGGCACCCGAGAGCAGCGGCGGGGCTCGCCAACTTCATTACTCGGTGCGTGGCGATGGCAAAGAACTCGCCACCGGGAAGTTTGGCGCTTGGGTGTTAGGCAGTGGGGAAATCGACGTGCCGCTGGCCGGGGTAAAGACGCTGGAACTAGAGACTACGGTCAATGATGTGGAAAAGAAAGCCATCTTCTGGGGCAATCCGCGAGTGGTGTTAGCAGATGGCAAGGAGGTTGCATTGAATAGCCTGCCGATGACTACTCAGGGCATCGCCGCACTGCCGTCCGCAGGCCATGACTACTATGGTGGACCCGTGAAAATGGGTGGCCAAATTTTCGAGTCGTTCATCGCCGCGCAAGCTCTGGAAAAGAACAAACCAGGCGTGATACGTGTTGATCTAACAGACTTGAAGGCCGCTCGGTTGAAGGCATCCATCGGTGCCGACTATCCGCTTGGTGATGAAAGCCAGCAGCGCAAAACAGTCTCTATCCGCGCCAATGGCAAAGAGGCGCGATTCCTCACGATTTTCGAACCGCGTCTCGGTAAGTCCGTCATTAAAAAAGCGGAGGCCGTTAACGCGGATTCCGTCCGCGTGGAACTCAACGATGGCCGGGTTCAAGAAATTTCCCTCGCTGGCTTCGGTGGTGATGGAAACGATATTGCGGTGACAGTTAGAGAAATGAAAGCCGGCAAAATTACCAGAGAAGAAACAACCAAATGAAACGCTGGATATTGATATATTTATTAGTCTTGGCCTTGCCGCTCGCGGCTGCGGAGTGGCAGTGGTCGGTGAAGGAAGGCGATGGCAGGGCCTACCTGTGGATCCCGCCTGATTGTATAAAGGTCCGTGCCGTGGTGGTCGCTCAGCACAACATGTTAGAGGAAAGCGTGCTTGAGAATCCGGTTTTCCGCAGGGCAGTGGGCAAGCTCGGCATCGCCGAGATGTGGGTCGTCCCCCAAGTAGCAAAGGGATCTAACATCGAAGAGGGTTCAGGCCCCCGCTTACTCGAATTGTTGGAAGAGCTTGCACAAGAGTCCGGCTACGCAGAACTGGGAAAATCACCCGTAATCCCGATCGGTCATTCTGCCTGTGCGACTGTTCCATGGAATTTCGCCGCCACATTTCCAGAACGGACCTTGGCGGTTCTATCCGTCCATGGCGATGCCCCGCAGACTAAATTAACAGGAAACGGTCGGCCACGGATGAACTGGGGTGACAAGCGCATTGACGGCATTCCCGGACTTTTTGCCATCGGCGAGTTCGAATGGTCCGACGACCGCGTGCAGCCCGGACTAGACTTCCGCAAGATGTTTCCAAAGTCATGTATCGCCATGTTGGCGGAGCCGGGGCAGGGGCATTTCGCCGCGTGTGACGATCTGATAGAATTTCTCGCGATGTTTATTCAAAAGGCCGCGGAAGCGAGACTGCCCGATAAGGATGGCGGGCCGTTGAAAGCTGTCGATCCGGCGAAGGGATGGCTCGTCCAGCGCTGGCGACTCCGTGACGGACGGAACATTCCGCCCGCTCCAGTCGCAACCTATTCCGGCGATCCAGGCGATGCGTTCTGGGCATTCGACGGGGAGATGGCGAATGCCATCCAAAACTATCAGCTCGAACATCTTGGAAAAAAGCCACAACTCCTCGGCTACGTGCAGCAGGAAAAAGTGGTGCCTCAAGCAGACATACATCAGCAGGTGACCCTGAAGTTTCTCCCGGAGGAAGACGGTGTATCATTCGCCCTCGGCACTGGATTTCTCTCTGAAGTTGAGGCGGGTTCGAAAAATCTTGCCCGCTGGACCGGCCTGCCTGTTGCCACGCCGTTAGGCCACGCCACCAGCGAAACGGAAATCCGCCGCATCACTGGTCCTTTTGCGGTGACCGGGAAAAACCGCTTTGAACTGCGCCTGAACCGGACCTGGGTCGCCTCGGATTCGCGGAATAATCAACTCTGGTTCGCTGCGTTCAACAATGGTGATGGAGACTACTCACCCGCAGTCCAACAGGCGATGATGACATTCGCTCCCAATGCCTCGGGTAAGCCGCAGGTGATTCGTTTTCAAATGTCCGATGTGAAATCAGGCACGGAAAATATATCGTTAGGTGCCACTTCGGATACCGGTTCGAAAGTCCACTACTACGTCCGGGAGGGCCCGGCTGAGGTTGATGGAAGCCTCCTGACATTTACAAAAATTCCGCCTCGCGCCAGCTTCCCGGTGAAGGTCACCGTAGTCGCCTGGCAGTGGGGCAATCCGCAGATCAACACCGCCGCCCCGGTCGAGCGCACATTCTCCATCACACAATGACAGGCCTCGTTCTGATAGACGACCACTGGCACCCCGGCGCGATCCCACGCAAAGGTCTAACGGGTCTCGGCGATTTTGACTGGATCGACGACGGTCAAGAGTGGACGGTCGAGAGGATGCATCGCTATCAGTTCTTGGTACTGGTGAAGGCGAACCAGATCAATTCAGAGAATACCGACCCATGGGCGGATGATACCACGGGAGATGCCTTCGATTCCTACGTCCGGTGGGGTGGGGGACTGCTGGTCATTCACTCGGGCGTTTCCGGCTACGAGAAAATCCCCTCAATGCGCGGGCTGCCTGCGGGAGCCTTCGCCAGCCACCCGCCGCAATGCTCGGTGACGGTAGAGCCGCTGGCTGGGCATCCGATGTGCGAAGGCGTCCAGCCGTTCACAGAAATCGACGAGCACTATTTCATGCACTTCGACGATCCGGCAGCCGACGTATTTCTCCATTCCCGATCGGATCATGGCATCCAGCCCGCAGGATGGACCCGGCAGGTGGGTAGAGGCCGCGTCTGCGTCCTGACGCCCGGACATAATCTGGAAGTTTGGCTGAATCCCGATTTCCAGCGCTTGCTCCGAAACAGCCTTGCGTGGGTGAGCGCTTGACCATTTCAGTGACTTTTCTTTCGTGCTAACCACGGAAACCTAAACTCGGAGAACGAAACGCCGAAAAAATACGTTTTGATCACGGTCCGTCGTGGCCCACACCCCGAGAAACCCCTATGAACCACTCCTTGATCGCCGGCCTCATTTGCCTATCTACCCTTCTCCCAGGATTTCTCTCTGCGGAAATCCTAGATACTCTTTCATTCGGAAATGATGCATCCGAGTCGCTTCATGGCGTGTCGGCGACTTTCTCGGATTTCAAACCCGGAGGCCTGGGTGAGCCGTCGCGCCGCCTATTGCCGGGCGGTGATTTGGCATGGCAGGGTGGGATTTTGAAATTTCTGATCCGCGTCGATCCCGAGAAGCAGAACTATTTCACTCTGCGCCTCTGGGGTGAGGACGTGAACCACAATCAAATGACCCTCCACGTCGAGGGCAAGCAGGTGGGCTACCGTCACTTGGGCGACATTGAGGCGCTGGAAATCGGCTCGGACGCGCCCGCCTATCCGGGTCGTTTTATTTATCGCACCAACCTGTTGCCCCTTGATCTAACGAAGGGCAAGGAACACGTCTCATGTGAGATCCGTGCCACCGGCCCGATTTGGGGATATGGCACCAGTTTCGAGCAATATCAGAAGCCGATGACCGAGCCGACTCGTGGGCTATACCGTGCATACACCCACACCGACGGTTGCTTTACTGCGCCGACAGATGAAAAGCAGGGCGTTTATCCTGAAAACGCACCCGTCCGCACCGCGCCCGGTCCGGAGGTGTTAGACGTTATCAAATCCCGCGTCAACGGCGAGATTGACAATCTGCTGAAGGACACCAAGCGCTCTTGTAGCCAGATGCAGATTCTGTTTCTTGCCAAAGCCTATCAGACGAAATGGACCCACGCCGCCGGTAAGCCGGAAACTATCACTAAAATCCAAACCAGCCTCGACTCGTTGTACCGGGCGTACATTGCCAATCCGAAATTGGCTGAAGCCGAGCCTTCGACTTATAACCCGGACTGGTTCGGCCTCGGTCCTTCCGGCGAGGTGCTTGGGTTGCTGGAAAAGGAACTCAAGCCGTTGCTCGACGAAAGTATCGACGATGGGAATGGGAAACAGGTGAAGCGCCGCGACGCCTTCAAAGACATGTTGGTAGCCTGTCGGGACTGGCACCGTGAGCATCGCCGAGAATATACCAATCAGACGATGATCAATGATCTCTACGGCATTTATCTGGCCAATAAAGGAATCGCCGTCGTCTCGCCATCAATCGCCCTGCCGGAAAAACAAGCGTTGCAATACCTTTATGAATCCACCGGATTAGAACCTTGGTTGGGCAGTGAGAAGGACGGCAAGCCGACCCGCCCCTTGGGGGATGCATACTATCAGCTCACGGCGAAGGGACTGACAAAGGAACTCGGGTTCGTCGGAAACTACGGCGAGGTTCTCGACTGGGTCGCGCAGATTTACGAAGCCACGAAGCCGTCCGCTGATAAGCCCGGCGATCCGAAAATTTTGACGCAGCTCGTGAAAATAGCCAATGCCCGTGTTTCATTTCGCTACCCAATGCTCGATCAGGATGGTAGCCGTGCGATGATTATGGAAACAGTCGTTGGCTGGCGCGACACTCATTATCCCGGAGATGTCACTTATGATCAACGCCCGTCCTGGGATGGTTCACCATTTCAGGTCGCCACCGCCACGCGTGATCCGCATCTCATCGGTTATGCCCAACAAATGCTCGCGGATAATCAGTTCTTTTTCTCCATTTCCAAACAATTGGAAAACAACGGTTTCCGTGTGACTTTCGGTTTGATGGGAGTGCCGGATCGATATGACTTCATCAAAACCCAGCCGCTCGTTACACATCGCCTGCCAATGTCTTGGGATCAGCCGGACTTCGTTTTCTCCGACGAGGAGGACGGAGTGGTCGCAATCAAAAATGGTAAAGAAATTTTGTATGTCTCCCTTTATTGGCGGTCACGCTACGCCGTAAATTTCATCGGGCGCGTCCACTACATCACGCCGATTTATGATCGCATCGCGACCGTGAAGGAAGACATTGAATACACCCCCTCCGGCATGGAATACGTCCGGCCTAACTGGACGAATATGGGTTTTGGCAATGGCGGCCACCGCTATCCTGAATCCTACAGCTCCGCCCACACGGGTGAGAAATTACCTATCGCAAAAATTCCACCCGGCATCAACTTCAAGGTCGGGCAGGAAAATAGCTACGCTGGGCGAGGGGATTTCTATCAACTACGATACGGACCATATTTGATCGCCATGAACATGAGCGCGGATAAGTCCTTTGAAGTAAAAATCCCGGAACAAAGCGGCAAGCGGACTAACCTCGTTACCCACAAGCGGGTCGAACCGGGCAGTGTCGCGAAAGTCGGCCCGCAAACAACGGTTGTTATTTTGCAAGAGTGATGTCTTTCTTCAAAAAATCCACATGACTCCGCCAAATACTACTGAAAAGCCCTATATTGCCCCTAACAGGGAAATTGTCGCGTGGGCGATCGGCGGTATCGCTACCAACGCGCTCATTTGTCTATACGGGCAGGCGATGAATTTCTTTACCGTCGGCTTTGGCTGGAGCGCTGCGGTTGTAGGCACGGCAATGGCGTTTCCCAGGATTATTGATGCGATCATCGATCCCTTCATTGGGCAACTTTCCGATAAAACCAACACCCGCTGGGGTCGCCGGAAACCGTTTCTTGTGATTGGCTCGGTGCTCGCCAGCTTGTTCATTTTCGGCCTTTGGTGGGGGGACAGCAGTTGGAGTCAAAACGCCCAACTCGCATACCTCGCAGTTCTTGGCACCTTATTCTACATTTCTTGGGGAATTTATGCCATGGCTTGGACGGCTCTCGGATATGAGCTGACAGATGATTATAATGAACGTTCACGTATCTCCGCATTCTCCGGTTACTTCACCACTGCGGTTCTGCTCGTCAATGCATGGGCCTACTGGTTCGCCTTGCGACCGATTTTCCACCATGGTGTGAGTGCCACCGTGAAGGATTTGTTAGCGCGTGGCATGGATTTTCCCCACATGGGTGCGGTTCTATCAACCGCCTTCAAAACCGTCAAAGGAGCGCCTACCAATGAAGTGAATGGCATTCGTTGGATTACGACGGTTGTTATCATCGTCGCTCTGACTGCTGCATTCTATACCACGCGCAACTGTAATGAACGGTTCAAGCAAGCTGCGAAAAAAAATCACACACCAATCCTCCAAGCTCTAGCGGAAACATTTAAAAATCGCCCGTTTGTGATCCTGATGCTTTACAAGCTGTTTCAATTGTTCGGTGAGCGCGTGTTTCAGGGACTGCTCTTCTTCATCGGTATTTACTATATTTTCAGCGGGGATAAAAATGCAGCAGGAGCTCTCACGGGGAATGCCGGACTCTACGCTTGTATTCTTAGCTTTGGCGTGCTTCCGCTCATCCGCCCCATCAGTGTGAAACTTGGCAAACGCGCTGGACTGGTAATCCCATCTCTTTGCGCGCTGCTGCTACTACTTTGCCAGCCGCTCCTCCTCACCCCGAATCATCCTTACCTGTTTCTCATTCCATTGCTCGTCCTTTCGCCTCTATCCGTCATCAGTGCGACCATGATGAATGCAATCGTTCCTGACATTTGCGACCTTGACGAATTCGAGTATGGGGAGCGCCGGGAAGGGCTTTTCACCTCCGTCACCGCCTTTATGAACAAGCTGGAAATTTCACTGTCCGTGCTCATCGTTGGATGGTTAGTCAAGCTTTCGGGCGTTGATCCTACCACCACTATCCAGCAGCCAGAGGTGCTACAAAAGCTACTTTGGCTTGCAATAGGGCCCGGCATTTTTTTCACCTTTTGCGCCCTTGTCATGTCGTGCCTTTTCAAACTAAACGAGCAATCCATGGATGGCGTTCGCAAGGCACTTGAGAATCGCCGTGCCGCCGGTAAGGCTGAAATCGCGAAACCTATCTGATTTCAAAAATGATAGAAAACCCTATCCTCCCCGGCTTCCATCCGGACCCTTCGATTTGCCGCGTCGGCGATGATTATTATATCGTGAACTCAACCTTCGAATGGTTTCCCGGCGTCCCGATTCATCATTCGAGAGATTTAAAACACTGGCAACTTGTCGGTCATGTCCTCGCTCGTAAAAGCCAACTGGATCTGCTCGGCGTGCCCGATTCGGGCGGGGTATGGGCACCTTCGCTGAGTTATGCCGATGGCTTATTCTGGCTAGTTTATACGAACTTACGGAACACCGGACTCGGGCGGCCTTTCAAGGACATCAAAATTTACCTGACGACCTCGGCAGAAATACTTGGCCCTTGGTCCGAGCCGGTTGAACTCAACTCCATCGGCTTTGATCCATCGCTTTTTCACGATGACGATGGACGGAAATGGCTGGTCAACATGATGTGGGATTTCCGCAAGGGTCACTCGCGTTTCGCCGGGATTGTGATTCAAGAATACAATCATGCGACAGAGCAGCTTGTTGGTCCGATGTCGAATATTCTCGCCAAGCCGGTCCTTACCGAGGGACCGAATCTCTACAAGCGCGAGGGTTGGTATTATCTGATGCTTGCCGAAGGCGGCACTGGTTGGAACCACGGGATTTCCATGGCGCGGTCCCGCTCAATCACCGGTGCTTACGAACTTGATCCACAGCAATCTGTTCTAACCACTCGCGATGCCTACGGACATCCGCTTCAAAAATCCGGCCACGGTGAAATTGTTCAAACCCAGTCCGGCGAATGGTATTTGGCCCACCTCGCCAGTCGCCCGGTGAGTCCGGAGCGCCGCTGCATTCTCGGCCGTGAAACTTGCCTTCAGCAAGTGGTCTGGTCCGCCGATGGCTGGTTGCGCCTCGCCCATGGCGGCCATTACCCGTTAGTGCAGGTGCCCAATCCATCTGGTCTAACAGAGACTCCATGGCCTGCCTCACCGACTCTCGACGATTTTACAAACAACAAATTGGACCCAAGCTGGAGTTCGCTCCGGGTGCCCATGGAGCGCTCTTGGCTGAGTCTCACCGAGCGCCCCGGCTACTTGCGGCTGCGTGGGCGGGATTCACTCCATTCCCATTTCGAGCAAAGTCTCGTCGCCAAGCGTCTCACTGATCTCCAAGTCACCGCACAGACGCGCCTTGAGTTCGAGCCGGATCATTTCACTCAAATGGCGGGTCTCGTTTGCTACTATCACACCCGGGTGCATTATTATCTCCGAGTCACCCATGAGGAATTCCAGGGCAAGGTTCTCGGCGTCATCCTAACGGACAATGGTAATTATGACGAACTCACTAACAGCCAGATCGCCATCAACGATTGGCCGGAAATCCATCTCCGCGCGGAGATCAACCGTGAGCGCTTGCGTTTCAGCGCCTCGCCCGACGGTGAAGCATGGCAAATGATCGGCCCGGTTCTCGATGCGTCAAGACTCTCAGACGACTACGGCCAAGGGTTCACCGGTGCCATGATCGGACTGTGCGCCCAAGATCTCGGCGGTACCCGTCAAGCCGCCGATTTTCATTTTTTTGAACTCACGAAGGGTGAGGGAGGACCAACTACTGCAAGTTAAGGTAACGGTATTTTTTGATCGCTGCACCCGCCGATTGGCCGACTTTGCATTCTTCGACATGAAACATTGAAATCACCTTGCGGAAATGGCCCCGGAAGAGCCAGCATTTCCCACGTGACCCCCGAACTAGAGAATTTATTTTCGTTCCTCCGTTTCCCGAGCATTTCGACCGACTCAAACCACGCGGGCGACGTCCGTGCCTGCGCGGAATGGCTGGTTTCCAAACTCACCGGGATGAGCCTGGCTGCGGAACTCCACGAGACGCCGAAGCATCCTGTCGTCGTTGCGCGGAACATCCATGTCGCCGGTCGCCGCACCGTCCTCATCTACGGCCATTACGACGTGCAACCGGTCGATCCCGTATCCTTGTGGACGAGCGATCCGTTTCAGCCGGTCATTCGCGAGGGGAAAATCTGGGCACGCGGCTCTACCGACAACAAAGGCCAGATGATGGCGCATGTGTTAGGCGTGGAGAAAACTCTGCGGGAAAACCGGGAGTTACCCGTGAATTTGATCTTTTTGTTCGAAGGTGAGGAGGAGATCGGCAGTCCCAGTCTCGCCTCGTTTCTGCTGCATCATTGCGACGAGTTGAAGTGCGACGTGATCGCTATTTCCGACACCGGCATGGTCGGGTTGAACATGCCTACCTTGAGCTACGGCTTACGCGGAATCGCTTGCTGCGACGTGATCCTGCGCGGACCCAAGGGCGACCTGCATTCCGGGATTTTCGGCGGAGCGGTGGCGAATCCGGCGGCGGCGATGGCGCGCCTTGTTTCCAGCCTCCATGCGCTCGACGGTCGCGTCATGATCGAGGGATTTTACGACCAAGTCCGCCCGCTCGAAGCATGGGAACACGAAATGTGGGCGACCCTCCCCGGCGTGACCGATGCGGATTTCCTCCAATACACCGGCTCTCCCGGCCTGTTCGGCGAACCCGGTTATTCCTCCGCCGAGCGGACTTGGGCGAGACCGACCGCCGAGGTCAACGGCATCGGCGGTGGCTATCAAGGCGAGGGTTCCAAGACGGTTCTCCCTGCCGAAGCCTTCGCGAAATTATCCTTCCGCCTAGTGCCTGACCAGAACCCGAAGGACATCATGGAAAAAGTCATCAGTCACCTCGAATGGCATTGTCCGCCCGGCGTGGAGGTCGAGGTCCGGCCCGGCCACGACGGAAAACCCTACGCCACCGATCCTAACTCGAAATTCGGCCTCGCCGCCCAAGCTGCGCTCAGAACTTCTTTTGGCGCGGACCCGGTGCTCATCCGGGAAGGTGGCAGCATCCCCATCGTCCAAACATTTCGCGACATCCTCGGCGCGGACACTTTGCTCTTAGGTCTTGCCCTCGCAGACTCGCAAATCCATGCACCTAACGAAAATTTTCCGGTCGAGCATTTTGAAGCTGGCATCCGCTTGAACCAGGCGCTGCTCAAAGAGCTGGCGAAATAAAGAAAACCACGAAAAACACGAAGGATCACGAAATGGAGGAAGAGAAGAAATTGTTTCACTCTGAAGTGGGGATGATCTTGGACGCGGCGGTGGAGGTTCATCGAGTGCTGGGTCATGGGTTGCTTGAGAAGCCCTATGAAAATGCGTTGGTTTACGAATTCGAGCTGCGAAGCATTCCTTATGTCCAGCAACCTCGTTTTCAACTGGATTACAAAGGTCGCATGATCGGCGAGTTTGTACCGGACCTCATCGCCTTCGAGTCCATCGTAGTCGATACTAAGACCATCGACCACATCGGTGATATCGAGATTGCGCAAATGCTCAACTATCTCCGCCTCACGAAGATCCGTGTCGGTTTCATCATCAATTTCAAACATCGCCGCCTCGAAACACGTCGCATCGTCCTCTGACTTTCGTGTCTCTTCGTGCCTTTCGTGGTTTATTTTTTCCATCTTTCCCATGTCCGATCCCATCACTCCAAAGCTCGACTTCATCCGCGAAATCATCGCCGATGACCTCGCCACCGGCAAACATGCGACTACCATCACTCGCTTCCCGCCGGAACCTAACGGCTATCTCCACATCGGTCATGCCAAGTCGATCTGCCTGAACTTCGGCATCGCGTTGGAAAACGCCGCCGTCGGTGCGAAGTGCCATCTCCGTTTCGATGACACGAACCCGGAGAAAGAGGAAACCGAATACGTCGAAAGCATCAAGGCTGACGTGAAATGGTTAGGCTTTGACTGGGCGGAAAACCTCTATTTCGCCAGCGACTACTTCACCTTCTTCTACGATTGCGCCGTGCACCTCATCCGCGAGGGCAAGGCCTACGTCGAACAACAATCCGCCGAGGAAATGCGTGCAAACCGTGGCAACCTCATCACACCCGGCACTCCATCGCCCTTCCGCGAACGCCCGGTGGAGGAAAATCTCGATCTCTTCGCCCGCATGAAAGCCGGTGAATTCAAAGAAGGCGATTGCGTCCTGCGCGCTAAAATCGACCTTGCTGCGGCGAACATGAACCTGCGCGATCCGGTGCTCTATCGGATCATGCACGCGCACCACCACAACACCGGCGATGCGTGGTGCATCTATCCACTCTACGACTTCGCTCATCCATTAGAAGACGCGCTGGAAAACATCACCCACTCGCTCTGCACGCTGGAGTTTGAAAACCACCGCCCGCTTTACGACTGGTTCATCGACAATTGCCCGGTGCCCTCCAAACCCCGCCAGATCGAGTTCGCCCGCCTCAATCTAACCTACACGGTGATGAGCAAACGCAAGCTGCTCCAGCTTGTGCAGGAAGGCCACGTCGGCGGCTGGGACGATCCGCGCCTTCCCACCATTTCCGGCCTCCGCCGCCGCGGCTATCCGCCGGAAGCAGTCGTGCATTTCTGCAAACGGGTGGGCATCACCAAGTTTAGCGGCACGACCGATGTCGCGCTTTTGGAGTTCGATGTGAGAGACTTCCTCAACAACTCCGCGCCGCGCCGTATGGCAGTGCTTGATCCGGTGAAAGTCGTGCTGGAAAACTGGTCCGCCGAGCCTCTCACTCACGTCGAAGTTTCTAACCACCCGCAAAACCCGGAAGCTGGAAGCCGCGACATCCCAATCTCTAACGAAGTCTGGATCGAGCGCGAGGACTTCATGGAGTTTCCCGAGAAAAAATTCCATCGCCTCGGCCCGGACCGCCACGTCCGCCTCAAGGGCGGCCACATCATCCGCTGCACCGGCTTTGAAAAAGATGCCTCTGGAGGCATCTCGCTGATCCGGGCGGAAATCCTCCCTAACACCATCGGTGCGGACTCGCCTCTCGGCGTCGAGTGCAAGGCCGCGATCCATTGGGTCGATGTCGCCACCAGCGTGGATGCCGAGGTCCGCATTTACGACCGCCTCTTCACGGTCGAAGACCCCGATGCCGCAGAAGGCGGATTTCTAACCGTCATCAATCCTGATTCCCTGAAAATCCTGACCGCAAAAATCGAGCCATCCCTCGCCACAGCAGACGCCGGTTTCTCCTGCCAATTCGAGCGCACCGGTTACTTCATCGCCGACGCCACCGACCACCATCCCGGAGTGACACCCGTCTTCAACCGCACGGTCGCCCTCCGGGATTCTTGGGTGAAAAAAGGCGGAAGATAAATGTGGGTGGGACTACGGCTGGCTAAGGTCGCCCGGAGTGCGAATCTCATTAAGCATTGCCCTCACTTGGCAGCTCAACTAACCTGTCAGCATGTTCAAACGCTTCTGGTGGGTATTTCTTGTGATAGCGGTGATCGGACCGGTCATCGGATTGATGGTGGCGGCGGTGGTCACCTATGTCATTCCGAAGAAGTATGAGAGCCAGGCGACCATCGAAGTGAGGCAGGGACCGATGGACGGAGGTTCGCATCAAATGACTCCTCAGTTTTTCGGGACGGAGTTCGAGATAATCATAAGCCATGATTCACTGGTAAAAGTGACGGACAAGCTCGAACTCGCGAACAAATGGGGAGTGGACAAGGAAACCGCCATTCGGATTCTGAAAGGCATTGTGCAAACGCAGAACATTCGTGGGACGGATTTGATTTCGGTCACGGTTCGGCATACAAACAAGGCGGATGCGAGGGATATTACGGCAGAGATTGTGCGTGTTTACCGGGATTATCGCAAGGAAGTCAGTAAACGGGACTTGGAACGCAACTTGGCTGAATGGAATAAGTCAGTTAGAGAGCAAGAGGACAAAGTAGAGGAACGGAGGAAGTTTCTTTCTGAAATTGAAATGGCCCGAGAGAAGAATATTACCGTGGATGGGACCGAGACTTTGCTACATCTTTCCGACTCACCAAACTATATCGATGCAAAAAATGATTTTGAAAAAAATCAAACGGTGTTGTCGGAAATGAAACTCAATTTAGTCAGGGAGACGATGAATGGTAAACTCTCAGAGGATAGCGTCATCATCCACGAAGAACCCCAAATCGGAGATTTTCCTGTGTCACCGAATGTGACTCTGAATTTAATCCTCGGGACGGCGCTCGGATTTCTTGTCTCACCCCTATTGGCTATAGTCGTGATAGTTTTATTAAACCTAATGCTTCCCGCTAAGGAGGGTGGGGATGCCGCCCGCCCGGGTTGACCGAATTTCAGCCATCTGCAAAAATTTCCCGCAATTCCTGAGTAATCACTTCCGCCGCCTCGGTGACGGTGATTTCCCGCCCCGCTTCATTTTCCAGACAACTCATGGAAACGCCGTCAATCCCGCAGGGTGTGATGGCGAAAAACGGTGGCAGGCTTTCCTTGGTAATATTAATGGCGAAGCCGTGCATGGAGATCCATTTCCTCACGCCGACCCCGATGGAGGCGAGCTTGCGGTTTTCCACCCACACGCCTGTTAGTCCGTCGCGGCGATTGGCGCTCACGCCGAATTTCTGGCAGGCGTGGATGAGGGCGTCTTCGAGTTTCCGGAGGTGCTCGTGGAGATCCTTGCCGCGGGGTGTGAGGTCGAGGATGGGGTAGCCGACGAGTTGGCCGGGGCCGTGGTAAGTGGCTTGCCCGCCGCGATTGATTTCATGAACAGGGTAGGGGAGTGAGGCGGGATCGCGGAGAGAGGATTGGTCGCGCAGCCGGCCGATGGTGTAAACCGGCTGATGCTCTAGCAGGAGGATCGTATCGCCGTCGGTGCCTGCTAGAATCGCCTGGACGTGGGCTTCCTGAAGACGAAGTCCGGCTTCATAGTCGATGGGGTCGGGGAGATGGCGGATTTGGAGCATGGGAAAAATGAAGAGAATTGAACCACGGATGAACGCAGATGGACGCGGATAAAAGAAGATGTGGAAAGCCGGTTTTAAAATCAGTATGCCTTCTTCCATCCGTGTTCATCTGTGGTTCAAAACTCTTAAACAAGGCGGCGTTCGAGGAGCTTGGCTTTGAGAGGATCGGAGGCCTGGAGGTGGGCCATGCCGATGGCGAGGGCATCGGCGGCATCGGACGGCGGGGTTTCGGCAAGGCCTAACAAGGCGCGGACCATGAAGGCGACTTGCTTTTTATCGGCATTGCCATTTCCGACGACGGCGCTTTTCACCTTCTTCGGCGAGTATTCATAGACATGCAGCCCGTGGTCGGCGGCGGCGATGAGGGCGGCGGCGCGGGCGGCTCCCATTGAAATCGCGGTCTGGTGGGACTGGACGTAGATGATGCCCTCGACGGCCACTTCGTCCGGCTGGAACTTCTGGATGATGTTCACCAAATGCGTGCGAATGGCGGAGAGCGCGGCGGATTGCGGGATTTTCGATGGGATGGAAATGACATCGAAGGCGAGGACGGTGGGTTTACGCGGATCGCCTTCGAGCACGGCGTAACCGGTGTTTCTAACCGCTGGATCGATGGAGAGGACTCTCATGCTTAAGGAGTGACGAGACTCTTGTCGTCACAGAGCTTTTTGAACACGAGAAGAGTTCGGATTTTAGAGTGGGTGTTGTGAACTACGACGGTTTGTAGCAATGGTGTGATTAGAAAAGCAAAGGGACCCAATAAGACTATGGTTTGAACTTTGCCCGGACACCGCTCTGCAATATCGTAGCTCATCCAGAAAAATACTATAAATAAAACAAAGCCGCTAATAGCCGCGACAGATGACTGTTTCCTTGTTTTTTTCAGCTTTTTGAGCAGTTTTTCCAACTCCTCTGGCGACTCCAATGCCTGTAGAAACTTTTGATCATTTTTCTCAAACATGGTGGTGAGTAGGATAATTGAGAGAACGTAATTCAGATCGGAACCACCAGCCCTTCGTTTTCAGCCAGTTTCCGTTGATTCACATCGAAAGTCAAAAAGTGGGTGGCACCGATCATTTTAGCAGCGGCGACGTGAAGGATATCGAATCCGCGATGACCGCCCGTAAGCGTGTGATTGGTTGATAGCCGGTTGGCTTCCGTCACAATCGCCGAGAGAATGGATTTGCTGATAACGAGACGACCCGCCGTGATGGCGTCTTCAAAAAGCAAAAGATGCCTTGAGGAAGTCCCGGGGACCACTCGTTTACTAAACTCGGAAAACCGCAGTGCGTTGCGCAACTCAAAGTCATTGAAGACACTGATTTGAATCGGACTTGTCGCATCGGAAATCCAATCAGTCGCAGTTGGAGTGTGACAATCGTTGCCGTAAAGCGCGAACAAGAAACTGGTATCCGACGCTATCACCATTTGCTTGCGGCATCGTGAATGATATCCAGTGACTCTTGAGCTGAAAGCATTCTTTCGCCGCTGCGATCACGGGTCACTTCAGGGGCATTGCCCCAATTCACTGTTGGTGGTTCTACAGACCTTTCCGGAACAAGCCTTGCAACAGGTTTGCCACGCTGAGTGATCACGACTTCTTCCCCAGCACTAACCCAGCTCAACAGGCTGGTGTAGTGGTTGCGCAGGTCGCGGACGGTAGCGGTTCTCATGTGGCCACATTGATGTAGCACAAGGCGGAGGTCAACGCCGCTTTTTCCCGCCGCCGGTCTTCTTACGGCGGACCGACTTGATCGGCGTGGTGTCTAGCAGCGCGGTGTAGATGTAATCGAAATCCTCCAGTTTCCGGCGCGGGATTGGCTGGTCGATGAAAATTTCCACGGACTTCGCGTAGTCGAGTTCGTCGGCGGTTAGAATGGTGAAGGCATCGCCCTCAGCCTCGGCGCGGCCCGTCCTGCCGATGCGGTGGACGTAGTCC
>JANYFB010000226.1 GCA_025362955.1 Akkermansiaceae bacterium | reverse complement strand
CCCTGAGGCTGCGTCCGCTTGGGCTACTGATCACCTGACAGGCCCGCTCGCCGCAGAGTCCTTCGGCATGATCGCCAAGGAGTGGGCTGGCAACAATCCCGCTGCCGCTGCCGCGTGGGTCTCAAGTTTACCCACCAGCGTCCTCTCGGAGGGGGCGACCACCGCAGTCATTGATGCCTGGGTCGAGCAAGATCCCAATGCGGCTGCGACATGGATCAATACTTTCACGGACCCGGATCGGAAGACGGAGGCAATGAGCACCTTGGCCTCGGAATGGTGTGCACAATCCCCAGCAGATGCTTCCAAATGGGTGGACAGCCAGCTGGGAAAGCCCGGCGGCGGCGAAGTGGCGGAAGCCCTAATCGGTGCGTGGGGCGCGCAAGATCCGTACGCCGCTTCTCAGTGGGTGATGACACTCCCGGAAAATCTTCAAACCGCCTCAGCGGGAACTTTGCTCTCCCTGTGGGCGACGTGCGACCCGAAAGTTGCGGCGGATTGGGCGGCACAATTTCCCACAGGCGAGACCCGTTCCCAAGCCATTCCTGAGATCGCTTCTACTTGGGCCGGTTCGGAACCGGAGAAGGCCGTCGCGTGGACCCTTGCCTTGCCCGATTCCCCGGAACAGCAGGTCGCATTGGATGATGCCGTTAGAACGTGGACGCTCGTCGCCCCGGCCACCCTCGGCACTTGGGTGGATCAACAGCCATCAAACGACGCCACCGACCACCTGCGGACGCTCGGTGCCAGCGTATTAATTGAATCCCACCCGCTAGATGCCATGGCGATGGCCTCAAAAATTTCCGACCCTGTCAAAATGCAAGCCTCGGAGATACGGCTTTTGAAACGCTGGGGAAAATCTGACCCCGCCGCCGCCGGAGCATGGGCCGCACAAGCCGGTCTGCCGCCTGCGGTGATCGGACGTCCCCGGATCAATCCCTAAACTTCTCCGCACGGCTTTTCACCCATTTTAAGTGACTCTGCATCTCACTGTCCCCAGCTATTTGCGGCTATCCTAGAAAGAGAATGGAACCGCAGATGAACACAGATACACGCAGATAATCAAAGAGTTGGAATGTTTGCTTCACCCATCCAGAGGATGAGTGTTCGATTTTACATAACTCTCTTATAATCAATGTTAATTTGCGTTCATCTGCGGTTCTATTTTCCTCTTTAGGGTTATGGGTTGAAAAAAAACACCCAATCTCCTGCGAACGAAGATCGGGTGTTTTTGAAATGTAAGTGGGTCGCAGAGGATTACCAACCGTCGCCACCGCCGCCGCCACCTTTGTAGCCACCGCCGCCGCCGCCTTTGTAACCGCCGCCACCACCGCCGCCGCGACGATCACCGCCGCCGCCACCGTAGCCACCGCCCCCACCACCACCGCGACGGTCTCCACCGCCGCCTCCGTAGCCGCCGCCACCACCCCCACCACCCCCACGACGTTCTCCGCCGCCGCCGCCGCCGTAGCCACCACCGCCACCGCCGCTAGGACGACCGCCGCCGGGCTTAAATTCTTTAGGCTCAGAGGCATTCACGCGAAGTGCGCGGCCCTGATAGTCGTAGCCGTTGAGTGCTTCAATTGAAGCGTTCAGTTGGCTCTGGTCGCCGAGCGTGACGAAGGCAAATCCTTTGGATCTGCCGGTCTCGCGGTCGGTGATGATTTTGACCCGTTCGACAGGTCCATAAGCGGCGAAGAGGCCTGAAACGTCTTCCTCAGTAGCAGTGTAGGGCAGATTGCCCACGTAGATGTCCATTTTTTGTCTATTCTTATCACGCCATCACATTCAACGCTTCCCGAGACCATGGCGTAAAAGACCGGACAAAGCGCGCTCATCTGCGAATTTGCGAAATGAACGCTATGCCTTTACCGCTCGAAATCAGGGTTGGCAAGGATTGATTTTCAGCAACTTTTTTCTGAAAATCTCCCTCACAAGCTTGCCAGCACCGGGGTCGTCGTGCCGTGATGATCCAGCGCAGCACGGTGGCCATATTGCATCCAACGGTAGGCGACGATCCAACTGAGCCACATGACGGGTATTGCGAAAAATTGGCCAATGCACAATGCCAAGCAACCGGCGACCATGATGAGAATCCCCAACAGCGCGAGCAGGAAAAGATTCATGCGGTTGTTAGTAGTAATCGAGGAGCTGTATTGAAAAGATTCCATGATTCCCAAATCCCGGTCCACCATCGCCGTTAGGTATTGCCCATACCTCATCGCGAGGTAAATCCCTGGAACAATCAATAGTAACATTCCGATACCTACCATCAGCCCGTAGAGAAATGTCGCCACCAGCGCGGGTAACAGCTTTTTTCCACCTTGGAAAATCATGTCGATGGAAATTTCCTTCCCTGAAACCAAATTGAGCCCGACGCGGGTGACTCCCAACGAGAGAAACATCGAGATGACCTGGCCGATGAGGAGATGCGCCGGACTGCCGTTTTGCTGATAGTTCCAATGGGTGGAACCGGAGGCGTTAGAGTAGGTGCTTTCATGATGTCCCCAGCCCAGAGCGGAATCCATCAGGGTCAAGAGGAAGCTCGCCCCGGCGGTGATGGCGCAATAAATGATTCCCACTAACAAGATCATGCCGAAATGCCGGATCGTGAGATCGAAGCCCCGTTTCACGCA
>JANYFB010000227.1 GCA_025362955.1 Akkermansiaceae bacterium | reverse complement strand
GCCCACCCGGAGTGCCCGGCGCAGGGAAATTTCCCCCGAGTCCGCCATTTGCTCGCCGGTGAGGATTTTAAGCAACGAGGTTTTCCCGCAGCCGTTGCGTCCCACCATCCCGGCTTTCTCTCCAGCGGCGATGGCAAGCGTCACCCCGTCCAACAGCGTTTGGTAACCATAAGTCAGGCGGATTTCGTTAGCGGAGAGCAGTGCGGACATGAGCGGAGGCGGATGTTGCCTATCCCGAGTGAAACGTCCATCGCAGATACGAGATCGGCGGAAACTGACAGAATCCGCGCCCGCCGCCCGTTTCCCGTTGCTATGACACTCAAATCCACCCTCGCCGCTGTTCTTGGAGCGATCGCCATTTCCAGCCCGCTCCCCGCCGCGCCTCTCGTCTATCAAGGCAGTGCCGGTCCCGGCAAAGGCAAAAACGTTGTCCTCATCGCCAGCGATCCCGAATACAAATCCGAGGAAGCCCTGCCCGAGCTCGCCCGCATCCTTGCCAAGCACTTCGGCTTCAAATGCACTGTCCTCTTCGGCATCGATAAGACCACCGGCGAAATCAACCCTGGTAACTCGAACATTCCTGGCACTGACGCCCTGAAGGACGCGGACCTGATGGTCATTTTCACCCGCTTTCAAACCCTTCCCCCGGAGCAAATGCAGCCGGTGCTCGACTACCTTGCTCGCGGCGGTCCCGTCATCGGCCTCCGCACCGCCACCCACGGATTTAAGTACCCCAAGGAAAGCCCCTTCGCCAAGTATGACTACAACAACGGCGGCCCGGATTTCAAAGGCGGCTTCGGTCGCCAAATCCTCGGAGAAACCTGGGTCGGCCACTACGGCCCGAACCACAAGTCCAGCACCCGGCTCGACCTCGTCCCCGCCATGGCCGAGCACCCCATCCTGCGTGGCGTGAAGTCCATCTGGGTGGAAATCGGCGCTTACAATGCCAACCCCATCGAGGGCAGCGAAATCCTCGCCATGGCCCAGCCGCTCAACGGCATGACTGCGGATTCCCCCGTGGATGAAACGAAAAAGCCCATGCCTGGAGCCTGGGTCCGCACCTACACCGGTGAGGCCGGCAAGCAAGGCCGCGTCTTCACCAGCACCTACGGAGCCTCCGGGGATCTCGTGAACGAGGGCTTCAGGCGCATGTTAGTGAATGCCTGCCTCTGGACCACGGGCTTGGAAAAATCTATCACGCCGGATGCCGACATCAGCCTCGTAGGCAGCTACCGCCCCACCTGGATGGGTGCGAAACGCGCCGCCCATGTGAAGCCGGAAGGCCTCGCCTCCCCAGACTCCCCCCTCTGGCCTGAGACTGACTCGGTGAAATGAATCCCTCTTCCCCACAGGTTGAACAGAGGGGAGCACACGCGCCTCGCGTTTTGTCTTGGGCGCCCCGCCTGAGACTTGCGTGGAAGGACAATCGACGCAGTTTCCGGCGAGGGCGCAGGTGCTCCCCGTGGTTTTTGAATCAACCGCCCGAATGGTTACCCATCCACCCCGGTGCGCCGCTCACCTTCGTGAGTGGGGCGGGGGCGGAGAAAGGGGATGCTGGCGCCCCCTCGAGTGAGGCCCTCAATGATCGGCAATATCAATATTGCCGTCTTTGATTACCCTGAAAAACACCTCGGTCCCTTCCGATTCGTCGATGATAAGATGGGTATTATCCACCCAACGGATGAGAACGGGCGGCTCACCCGCGGCTCGGAAAACGTTGCCCATTTCGTTCGGCAATTTTTCATCGGTGCGGAGGATGGATACTTGAGTGCTGAACGAAGTGGTCGCTCCGCAATTCCGGCGGAATAGCACCGCTTGAAGTTGGCCGTTAGGGGATACGGTAGGTCTGAGCTTGTCGTTCCCGCACATTTCTAACGAGTGGTTGAACCACATCAAAAGTCCGCCGATCACGAGGACCACTCCGCAGCCGCTAAGGAAGATAGCGATGCCCCGGACGATAGCGCCCGGAGGTCTGATCGGTTTCTCCGGGGGCGGAGCGGCTGGGCGGGTGGCATTCAAAGCTGGAAGCTGTCTTCAGCAGGGGTCGCGCCAATCGAAATCTGAACCTCTCCGTTAGCTGATAGATGGGTGAGGCAGTGATAGACATCCTCGGCATCCGCGTCGGTTTCTGTGGCGAGTTCCCCGGCAGTCTTGGCGGATGCGGTGAGGTGGCCGCGGACCTTGTTAAGGGTTTCTAAAAACGCTCCAGCAGCTTTTTTCCCGGCTTCCACTCCCGGTTGATGGTAGGCGTTGATGTTGACGAGGGAGGCGTAGAAACTAACGGTGCGCTCGAAAAGGGCGATGAGCAAACCTAGCTGGAACGGCGTGACCTCGGGGATGGAAATGGTCAGGGATTTCCTGCCGGATTCGGCGAGCGCCTTGCGGGTGCCGCGGAAAAAGCCCTGGAGGTAATCGGCCGTGGTGGTGCCGGGATCGACCTCGATGCTGTGGCCATGGCGGCCTTTTCTCACTTCGATAAAGGTGGCGAAGAAGTTGTTCACGCCGTCCCGGAGTTGTTGGACATAAGCGTGTTGGTCGGTGGATCCCTTGTTGCCATAGACGGCGATGCCTTGACTAACAGGCTTGCCATCAAGATCCCGCGCTTTCCCTAACGACTCCATGACGAGCTGTTGGAGGTATTTGGAAAAGAGGACGAGCGAGTCCTTGTAGGGAAGGACGACCATGTCTTTTTCCCCTTTGCCGTTAGTCGCGCTGTGCCAGGCGATGGCGAGCTGCATGGCGGCGTTTTTATCAGCGTCCTGTTTGCGCGTTTCCACATCCATGGCGGCAGCTCCGGCCAGAAGCTCGTCGATATCAATCCCCTGCAATGCAGCAGGCACAAGACCGACAGTGGAGAGGACGGAGGTGCGGCCACCAATCCAGTCTTCCATCGGGAAGCGGGCGATGAAATGATGCGCCACGGCGTATTGATCGAGCTTGGAACCGATGCCGGTGACTGCGACGGCGTGGCGCCCGAAGTCGAGACCGGCGGATTCATAAGCCGCCTTCGCCTCTAACATCCCGTTCCGGGTCTCCGCAGTGCCGCCGGATTTGGAAATGACCAGGACGAGCGTCCGTTCAAGGCCGCTCTTGGCAAGCCGGGCGATGACGGTATCCATCCCTGCGGGATCGGTGTTGTCGAAGAAGTAGAGGGGCAGCCGCGCATTCTGGCCGATGGCCTCGGAAACTAACTGCGGCCCAAGCGCGGAGCCGCCAATGCCGATGAGGAGGACTTGCTGGAAATTTCCACCGGAGGGCGGGGTGATGCCTCCGGTGTGGATTTTTTCCGCGAAATGCTTGAGATCGGCGATAGGATCGGTGACCGCGTGGCGCAGCGCCTCAGTGGGGGCGAGGCTGGCATTGCGTAGCCAATAGTGACCGACCATGCGGCCTTCGTCCGGATTGGCGATGGCCCCGGACTCGACGGCCTCCATATCGGCGAAGGCCTTGGCTATTTTCGGCTGCAACGCGGCGACATAAGCAGGCTCAATGTCCATCAGCGAGAGGTCGAGCGAGAAGCCGTATTGGGGATAACGGACGAGCGATTGGTTGTAGGATTGCCAGGACATGGTGGTCAGGTGGTTGGTGAAACTATTTTAAATGAGAGGGAAATCGGATCAATCAAGGAGCCGGATGGCCAGGTTAATAGATGAGGATGGAATGTACGGTGTGGGGCGCGAGGCGGGCGCGGCCAGCGAGGAATTCGAGTTCGATGAGCACGGAAATTGCAACGATGTTTGCACCGAGTTCGTCGAGAAGTTTCACCGATGCCGCAGCGGTGCCGCCGGTGGCTAACAAATCGTCCACCAGCAGGACGGACTCGCCGGGTTTCACGGCGTCCTCGTGCAACTCGACGATGGATTCGCCATACTCCAGCGTGTACGCCGTTTGGCGGGTTTTCCATGGCAGCTTGCCCTTCTTCCGGACGGGCACGAACCCGGCCCCCAGCCGGTCCGCCACCGCAGCGGCGAAGATGAATCCCCGTGCGTCGATCCCGACGACCTTGTCGATTTTCGCACCGCCGGCGGTGGCGCAGAGGAGGGAAATCGACTCGCGGAAGAGTTTCCCATCGGCGAGGATGGGCGTGATGTCCTTGAAAATGATCCCCGGCTTCGGGAAATCGACCACATCACGGACGGCGGAACGAAGGGCAGCGGACATCTGGACGGAGCGTAAGCAACCGCGGGAGCGATGGGAAATCCAAAAGTGGGGTGGGCCTTCCCTCGCGTTTCTCGGAAAGCGTTGGGTGCGGCCTCTCACCGTGTGGCCAGGATTTCGCTGCAGGGAGACGCATCAATCACGGCTCCCGATGAATCCAAAATCCCGACATTGGATGTTCTTCTTATCACTCATGGTATATGGTAGCTGTTCCGGATTCGTCCTTGACGCTCCGGGTCAACCTTGACCATAAGGATCTGTCTCCAGACAAATCTCGGAACGCTCCCATCAAACCGGAGTTCTGGGCGGAAGGGCAGGTGTTATCAGCACCTGCCTTTTCTTTTGGACGAGTGCAGGAAATCACGATTTCCATCGCCCCTGCAAGCAGTAAGTTCTTGGAGCTCGAAAAAAATCAGTGAAATTTTCTTTTTTGGGAACAAGTTGTGAATTAGCTTCGCTTCAACAGTGACGATTGCAGGCCGACAACTGATCGAAAAGTTCATGCGTAAACACGCGAACTCGAGGCCATCCCTGTCTGCCTGGCTGGACGACGCGGAAACGGCGGATTGGAAAACTCCGCAGGATATCAAGGATCGTTATCGGTCTGCGGACTTCCTTTCCGGCAATCGTGTCGTCTTCGACATCGGGGGTAACAACTACCGTGTTGTTGTCCTCATCCGCTATCTTAATGGAATCCTTCTCATTCAGCAAATAGGCACCCATGCCGAATATTCGAAATGGAAGCTGTGACTTAGAATAACCCCAGCCATGAACCCCAAATTAATCAAAACCTCCGGCCAGCATGAAGCCGCTCTCAAGCGGTTGGAGGAACTCATGCTCTCCGATCCGTCTCCAGGCTCCACCGCTGAAGATGAGATCGAGTTGCTTGCGTTTCTTATCGAAGACTATGAGAAGCGCACCATCAAGATTCCACAGGCCACGCCCGCCGAAGCCATCCGCTTCCGGATGGAACAGGCCGGGCTGAAACAACACGATCTTGTGCCTTTCATCGGTTCGAAAGGACGTGTCTCCGAAGTGCTGTCAGGAAAGCGCGAACTCACGCTCTCCATGGTTCGCAGGCTTCACGAAGGCCTGGGAATTTCCTTGAAGTCCTTGGTGCAAGACATGGCGGGCGAACTTCCGCCCCGCATCGAACCGGAAAGGTATCCGGTGAAGGACATGTTCTTGCGCGGATACTTCGCCGCAGCATTCGGGACTGATTGGAGCGCTGTCAAAGATCGGGCGGAAGAATTGCTGCAGGCCTTCTTTGGAGGGCGTCAGGACGACCCCATTTGCGCTCTCAATCGCCTGACAACCTCGAAAAAGTCCAAGGTCGATGTGGAGGCACTGCACGCTTGGCGTTGCCGCGTGCTGGATCTGGCAGGCGGGCTTGATCTGCCTGAATACGATCCAGAGATTCTGAATGAGGCTTTCATCCGGCAGCTGACGGCGCTTAGCAGACTTTCGAATGGTCCGCTGGTGGTCCAACAGCAGCTTCGGGAGATGGGCGTCGCCATGGTGACGGAGGAGCATCTTCCCGGGACCCATCTCGATGGCGCCGCCATGTGGCACCCTGGCGGGTTTCCCGTTGTGGCGCTGACACTCCGTCATAACAGGCTTGATAATTTCTGGTTCACTCTCTTCCACGAATTGGGGCATGTCATGAAACACTTGAAGCAGGCGCCGGGGGAAAGTTTCATGGATACGGACATTGATTCGGCTTCGGAGGATGAGATCGAGCGACAAGCAGATCGATTCGCCTTGGATGCTTTCGTATCTGACGACCAATGGACCCGGCTTGGGTCTATGAATTATGCAGACGAGATTCGTACAGCAGCCAAGAAGCTGGCCATCCACCCCGCGATCATTGCGGGCCGTCTCCGCCGTGAAGCGGGGGATTACCGGAAGCACCGGACATTGATCGGTCAGAACGAAGTTAAGGAGCTGTTTCAAAAATCATGACCACCGAATCCATCATCCCCAAAGTCTGGAGTTTCTGCACCACCCTCCGCGACGACGGCGTCGGCTACGGGGACTATCTGGAGCAACTCACCTATCTGATCTTCCTGAAGATGGCGGACGAATACGGCCGTCCACCCTACAAGCGGGATGTCGGAGTTCCGAAGAAATACGCTTGGCCGTCCCTGAAGCCGCTCAAGGGAGCTGAGCTGGAAGTGCACTACGTCGAGGCCCTGCGGGAACTCGGCACCGAGAAGGGGATGCTGGGACAGATTTTCACCAAGGCGCAGAACAAGATCAGCGATCCCGCCAAACTCGCGCGTCTGATCGACATGGTTGATGGGATGGAATGGGTGTTGCTCGGCTCCGACACCAAGGGCGACATCTATGAAGGCATTTTGGAAAAGAACGCGGAAGATACGAAATCCGGTGCCGTTCAATACTTCCCCCCGCGCGCCCTGATCGCCGCGATGGTGGAGTGTGTGGCTCCCGAACCAGGCAAGACCATCGCCGATCCGGCTTGCGGCACCGGTGGTTTCTTTCTCACTGCCTACGACTATCTAACCCGTGAGGGGAACAAGCTGGATAAGCAGCAAAAGGCGTTCCTCAAGAATGGCACGTTCCAAGGCAACGAGATCGTCGCCGGAACGCGCCGCCTCTGTTTGATGAACCTCTTCCTCCACAATATCGGCGAGATCGATGGCGATAGCTGTGTTTCCTCCGCCGATGCCTTGGTCCCCCAGCCTTCCGTGGCGGTGGACTATGTGCTGGCGAATCCGCCCTTCGGCAAGAAGAGCAGCATGACCTTCACCAATGAGGAGGGCGAGCAGGAGCGCGACGACCTCACCTATAACCGGCAGGACTTCTGGGCGACGACATCCAACAAGCAGCTCAATTTCCTCCAGCACATCCGCTCCATGCTCAAGACCACTGGTCGCGCCGCTGTAGTGCTGCCAGACAATGTGCTGTTCGAAGGCGGAGCTGGGGAGACCGTCCGCAAGAAGCTCCTCGAAACCACGGAACTCCACACCATCCTCCGCCTGCCCACCGGCATCTTCTACGCCCAAGGCGTGAAAGCGAATGTCCTCTTCTTCGACAACCGCCCGGCGGGCAAGAACGTCGCCACCAAGGAAGTCTGGTACTACGACTACCGGACGAATATTCACCATACGCTGAAGCGAAAGCCTTTGCGATTGGATGATCTTCGGGAATTCGTCGACTGCTACAATCCAACCAACCGCCACAAGCGGAAGGAAACGTGGCACGCCGAGAAAAGTCCCGAAGGTCGCTGGAGGAAGTTCACCTTCGAGGAACTCGCCGCCCGCGACAAAACCAGCCTCGATCTCTTCTGGCTCAAGGACGACAGCCTCGCAGATCTCGACAACCTGCCGGAGCCGATGGATCTGGCTGCGGATATCATCGAGAACCTGGAGGCCGGCCTCAACAGCTTCCGGAGTGTGGCAGCTAGCCTTCGCGGGTAAGATCGGTGATCAAGAGCCGCTCTTGAGAACTTTTGCTAGCGGGGTTCGACGCGCCGTGCTGCCACACGGTGATGCAACCTGAGTAAGAATCGAACCACCGAGGAACGCAGATTTTGAGAAACCTGGGGGGAATTCCCGATTTTCGCCGTGTGGGCGGATGCGATTGCTTTTTGTTTCCCCTTGATAATCCGTGTACATCCGCGTTCATCGGTGGTTCTCTTTTCATCTTCAAACTACTGGATTTACCGGAGAGCCGTAAACGTAGTCCACACCCCCATCTGAAGATTCTGGCCGGAGCCTAGCATAGCAGTCATAGCATAGCGGATTATGACTGCTACCTCTGACTCCATTCTGAAAGCCGACCGCCGCGGTCGGCTCCGTTACTCCCCCGAGCAACGCTCGGCCCTCGTCGATGCCTACCAATCCAGCGGCCTCAGCGGCTCCCGCTTCGCCGCGATCCACGGCGTGGCCTATCAGACGCTCGTGGCCTGGATTGCCAAGCGCAGGAACTCCTTCATCCCGGGGCTTCCCGCCCCGTCGCCTTCCGCCTTCCTGTCACTCGTTCCCGCCGAATTGGAAACCCCGCTACTGTCCGGTACCGCCATCGAACTCATCTGGCCCGGCGG
>JANYFB010000204.1 GCA_025362955.1 Akkermansiaceae bacterium | reverse complement strand
GGTTATCAGGATCGAGAGCGACTGGTAGCGGCCGGAGCCCAGTTGATTGCAAACGATCCGGCGGGTTTGGAAATGCTCCTTCTAACGCCGACAAAATAAATGTTATTAATCGCAGATGAACGCAGATTGAAGAGCGTCCATCTGCGATTTGAAACCCCGATCCATTCACGAACGGTTCAGTTCGTCCACCTGCTCGTTGAGTGTGCAGAAATCATAAAACCAGCCGACGAGGAACAAGCCGCCAGTTAGAAGCCAGATCAGGCCGCTGCCGGGTTTTCCCAGATAGAAGCGGTGGATGCCGAAGGGTCCGAGAAATGTTTGGAGAAGCCAGGCGACAGAGTAGTCAAAACGTCCGGCGGCAAAACGGGCGTCCGCCTGACGATCCATTCCGGGAATAAGGAACAGGTCGATAAACCAACCCACTCCTAACAAGCCCGCAGTGAAAAACCAGATTGCCCCGCTGACGGGCTTGCCATAATAAAACCGATGCGCCCCTATGAAACCGAAGATCCACAACAGGTAGCCGATCGTTTTGCTGTGCGTTTTCACCTCGTTCACACGCAAGCCATGCGCCAAACTGAAAGATCCCGCCATGAGAATTCACGGCGGAATTTGGAACGGCGCGGAATCACGAAAGCGTTCCAACCAAGCTCGCTGCAAGTGATTTCACCGCCGCTTGCTGGGCCGGATCGACCAGGCTCCCGTCGCTGTTGAAGGCTTCGTAGGCTTTGGGAATGGAAACTTGATCGGGCACGACCGTGATGTGGATGTTTTGCAAAAATGGCCGGAGCTGGGTTAAGCTGCGTGCCCCGCCGTAGCCACCGGGCGAGGCTGATAGAATCGCGGCGGACTTCCCACTCAGGACGGAAAGAGGTTCCTCATCCGGCGAGGTGGCGCGGGAAACCCAGTCGATCGCGTTCTTGAGGGCGGCGGTGATTGTGCTGTTATATTCGGGTGAGGCGATGATGAATCCATCGTTAGAAGCGAAGAGCGCTTTCAATTTTTGCGCGGCTTCCGGCATTCCTTCAGCAGCTTCGAGGTCTTCATCGAAGATTGGCATCCGGAATTCCCGTAGGGCGATGAGCGTGACTTCGGCACCGGCTTCCCGTGCGCCTTCCGCAGCGATAGCGGCGAGTTTCTGGTTGTAGGATTCGGCGCGGAGGCTGCCGCCGAAGACAAGGATGCGTGGTGGCTTCATATTGTTAGACGGATGTGGTTTCGAGAAATGGATAGTCGGTATAGCCGCCCGGGCCGTCGCCGTAAAAGCTGGATGGATCGGGAGGATTGAGGGGTGCTCCGGTGCGGAAGCGCTCGACGAGATCGGGATTGGCGATGGCGGTTTTTCCAAAGGCCACGGCATCGGCAGTGCCGGACCGGATCGCATCTCGCGCGGCATCTGCGGTAAAGCTTTCGTTAGCGATGTAAACCCCGCCAAAGGCTTCCTTCAGCGATGGGCCCAGAGCGGGTTTGTCGTAGGATTCGCGGGCGCACAGGAAGGCTAGCTTGCGTTTTCCCAGCTCGCGTGCGGCATGGTGGAAGACCGAGGAAATATCGGAATCTCCCATGTCATGAGCATCACCGCGAGGGGCGAGATGAACGCCCACACGATCCGCTCCCCAAATGGAGACGACGGCGTCGGTGACTTCCAAGAGGAAACGGGCGCGGTTTTCGATCGATCCTCCATATTTATCGGTGCGCTGGTTTGAAGAATTTTGAAGAAATTGATCGATCAGATAACCGTTGGCGCCGTGGATTTCCACACCATCGAAACCGGCAGCCTTGGCATTTTTCGCAGCGTGGCGGTAATCCTCAATGATGCCGGGGATTTCCCCAATGTCCAACGCTCGGGGCGTGACGAAATCCTTGGGCGGTCGAATCAGACTAACATGCCCGGCAGGCGCAATGGCACTGGAGCTTACGGGAAGTGCCCCGTCCAGATAGATCGGATCCGAAACCCGCCCGACGTGCCAAAGCTGGAGTAAAATTTGCCCACCTGCTTGATGGACGGCGGAGGTAACAAGTTTCCATCCTTCTACCTGTTCGGCGGACCAGATTCCGGGAGTATTTGGATAACCGACGCCCTGCGGCGAGATCGAGGTGGCCTCCGTGAGGATCATGCCGAAGGAACTACGTTGGACGTAGTACTCCGCCATCATCGCATTGGGCACGCGCCCGGCGGAGGCCCGGCAGCGGGTGAGGGGAGCCATGACCATGCGGTTAGGCAAGGTGAAGGCTCCGGCCTGGAGTGGTTGGAAAAGGGGATCTGACATGGTGAAATTGTATGATGTGTGCGAAAAGTTACGCGGATTTACTTCAGGTCAAAGAGAATCGCCTCGGAAGCTTCTGCGGTGGCGGCAATTTCGATTTCGCTGGCTTCTTCCAGCGAGACGGCGTCACCTGCAAACAGATCGATCCCGTTCACGATAACCGATCCTTTGGCGACGTGCAGCCAAAGTCCGCGACCTGGGGCGAGTTCGTGGCTTGTTGCGTTACCCGGCTGAAGTTTTAACAGATAGATCGCGGCATCTTGGGCGATCGTGGCTGAGTCTTCGCGTCCGTCGGAAGAAATCACCAGTGTTTTGACATCGTTTTCACGCCCTGGAACTGGCGTCCATTCAGTGTAAGTGGGCTTCAAATTGCGGGTGTCCGGGGTGATCCAGATTTGGAGCAGATGCGCGGGTTCGGTGGGCGAGGGATTGAACTCGGAATGTTGCACGCCGGTGCCGGCACGCATCATTTGGATTTCACCGGGCTTGAGGATGCGGCTATTCCCCATGGAATCTTTGTGGGCGAGATTTCCTGCCAATAGATAAGAGAAAATTTCCATATCACGGTGGGGATGCGTGGGAAATCCGCCGCCTCCGGCGATTTGGTCGTCGTTGATGACGCGCAGTGAGCGGAAGCCCATGTGTGCGGGGTCATAATAATCCGCGAAGGAAAACGTGTGCCAGCTATTGAGCCAGCCGTGATTCGCGTGACCGCGCTCATCGGCGCGGCGGACAGTCAGTTTGGTAGTGGTCATGCCGTCATCTTATACGATTTCCGGGTTCCGCCTAATGCCATCTCGTCAGGCTGAGCATGTCAAAGAAGCAGGCTGCCCGCGCAAGCCAGCACTAATCTAACAAATTCGCGTAATGTTTGCGGGCGAGGGACAACGATAGATCAAGTATCCCTTGGCTGCGGGTATGCCGCAGCGCCTCGTCTGCCATGGCCGCACATTCCGCATGACTCAGCGAGCGGATCGCCTGACCGACGCGAGGCACCTGCTGCGGCCCCACGGAAAGTTCCTCGACTCCCAGCCCGAGGAGCAGGGGTGTTAGACGGATGTCCCCGGCCATTTCTCCGCAGACTCCGGTCCAGATGCCATTGTCGGTGGCGGCATCAATGGTACGTTTAATCAAACGGATGACCCCCGGGTGAGTGGGTCGGTAAAGATCTGCGACATGGGGATTTACCCGGTCGGCGGCAACCGTGTATTGGATCAAATCGTTGGTGCCGATGGAGAAAAAGTCCACTTCCGGTGCGAGCAGATCCGCGCAAATCGCCGCTGCGGGCACCTCGATCATGATCCCGACCGGCAGCTCGTGGTCGAACGGGATGCCTTCGTTATCTAACTCATCCATGCACCGTCGCACCATGTCCTTGCTCCGCCAAACTTCGGAAATTCCCGAAATCATCGGGAACATCAGGGCCACTTTTCCGAAAGCACTTGCGCGTAAGACGGCGCGGATTTGCTCCCGAAACATCGCCGGACGAGCCAGTGACACACGGATCCCGCGCCAACCGAGGAAAGGGTTAGGCTCAGGATCGGTTAGAGGCTCCACTGGCAGCTTGTCGCCTCCCGCATCGAGCGTGCGGATGATGACCGTGTGCGGAGCCATCTCGCGGGCGACTCTGGAATATACCTCGGCTTGGTGCTTTTCATCCGGCATTTCCTCACCATTGAGCAGCAAAAACTCGGTCCGATAGAGTCCGATTCCTTTCGCCCCGCTGCGTTTCACGAGCGCGAGTTCATCCACCAGCTCGATGTTCGCAGAAACAGTTAGGGGCCGTCCATCAAGGGTCTGCGTGGCCGCACCGCGCATCGCGTCGAGCGAACTGCGGACCTTTTCCTTGATCAACATCAGGGTGCGGTAGCGCTCAAGTGTGTCTGGAGCCGGGTATAAAATTAATTTCCCCGTGTAGCCGTCGAGAATTGAAGGGGTGAGCGCGATGATGTCGATCACTGCTCCGTCGAGGCCGACAACGGCTGGAATCCCAAAGGAGCGGGCGAGAATGGCGGTGTGCGAATTTACACTTCCCTGCTCGGTGGCAAACCCTAACACATGCCGCCGGTTCATTGATGCCGTGTCCGACGGTGCCAAATCATAGGCAACGAGGACATGCTGGTCATCCGGTCCTAGGACACGAGGGTCACCTTCACTGGAAAAATTCCGCAACACCCGCTGGGCGACGTCCTCAATGTCCGCCGTGCGTTCCCGGAGATATGGATCGGGAATCCTCCGCATTGCTTCGAGAAAATTTTGCATCACCGCGTAAAACGCGTATTCGGCATTCTGTAAGCGACGCTCGATGGCGACCAGCACCCGGTCCACTACCGACCGATCCTCCAAGATCATGACGTGCGCTTCAAAGATCCCGCTCTCGTTATTACCTGATAGATCCTCGAGTCGGCTTTGTAATTCAATCAACTGCCGCTTCGTAATCTCAAGCGCCTGCCGGAAGCGCTCCCGCTCCCGCTCGATCTCGGATTCCGGAATCTCGTAAATATCTGGAGAGGAAAATCCCCGTGCGATCACATGCACCGGGGCGATGGCGATGCCGGGAGAAGCAGGGATTCCCTCGTAGATGATTTCTTGCTCGGCTCCGGTTTTCGGCATGGACTGGAGAGATCATGATTCCAACCGGGGGCGGGGTTCAAGACACAATTTCCCGCTGCGAAATGGAACCCACTAAATGGAAAAACCGATCCGCACGACGATGCGGATCGGTTCTTCAATGATTTTTCCGGGTCTGATTACTTGGTAATCGCGCCGTTCAGGCCTTTAGGAAAGAAGAGTCCTTCTGAGGCGCCCACTTTTCCGTACACAATGTTCAACACCTGGCGGGTTGTGCGACTGAAGGTCAGCCCGTCCCCGTCGGTAGGAACCAAATTTGCCGCTCCATTTCGGACGACGCCCTGATCCTTGTCAACTTTGCTGTTGTCTAGGGACTGGCGAACTCCTGAGATCTGTTTCACAAGACCGCGAACTGACGATCCTTGTGCATAAAGCAGAGTCCTGACGATGGATGCATGGTAGGCTTCCACACTGAGAAGACCAGCGGCACCAATGAGCACGCCCTTGTTAGTGAGCAGAGGTGCAGCTCCTTTATAAGCAGTCACACCGACATCCTCGAAGATAAAAGCTCCAAGCAGGAAGTTGACTTCATTTGCAAACGGATCGAATGAATCCAGTCCGATCAAGGTTCCGAGAGTATTAAAACTTTTCAGCAAGTTAATTTCAGGCCTCGCAACGATTTTGGCACCATTGGCCTTAAGCACGTCACGAATAAACCGAACATGCTTTGTTTCGTCGGAGGCGATTTCGTTAGCATAGTCTTCAAATGCCGGAGTGTTAAATGGAACCTTGGAATCGGCCTTCACAAAAACCTTTCCTCCCTGCTGACCATCGCTGCTATCAACATCCACCCCAGCAGTTTCAAGACCTTGGCCGGTCGTAGCACGGAGATAATACTCGGCTTCGAGATATTCGAGGTTGAGTGCGAAATTCAGCACATCGACATCGGTCCCGGTAGGACCTGCGGACTGCGGGGTTTCTCCATGGGCGGAGGATGCCATGCCAATGAGTCCGGCGGTTCCTGCGGTAGCAAGTCCCACCTTCCGGAGGAAATTTCGGCGGCCCACGTGGTTCAGCGAGGTCTGGGTCAATTCATCAATGATATTAGGTGTTTTCATAATTTGGTTCGTTGGAGTTGGTTTGGAGACATGTTTGCGATAACGCGAATCATTGCTCATGCCCAAATCCCGCGAAGACCAAAGCGATATAGGTCTATTATCTACTGGTGCCCCACTTGGCACGGGCGATCTAACATAATACTTTGGAAGAAATATAACAATGCAACCCGCAATCCAACCACTCTAGCAATCATGCAAATAGCTTCTTACCAAGCTTGCCAAGCGTCGCCGCTACGGACAGGACTTCCTTTGAATTCTCATCACTTCTGCAATAAACGCCGAAGGTATAAGCTTCCGGCAGGAGAAACTCGAACGTCCGCACATGTGTCATGCCCTCACCGATGTGGTCAAGCCGTGGCATCGAGTCGCCGGGGGCAAGGAGTACGCCCAGCCCCGCGCAGGCCGCTGTCGCCGCCTCCGCTTCTGAACTGAATGAGACCGAATTGGCAGGATGCATTCCGTAGGCGTGTTCGCACCAAAGCCTGAGAGAGGAAGCAAAACCCGTGACCACTCCGGAGTCCGGAATGAGCACGCTGGTCCGGAGGATTTCCGGGAAGCTAAAATTCACCGGGTCGAACGGATAGAAATCGGGATTCCATGCAACCGTGATGCCTCTTTCCACGCGGATGACCGCTTCCTGGATACCAGCGCAAAGCCCCGCCCGGAGGAAGCGCCCGGCGACCACGACGTCGTATTGGGTGGACTCCAGCGATTCGCCCCAATTTTCTCCGAGGTCGCAGATTACCGGGACCACTCCTGCGGGTGGCTTGGCCAGCGGGAATTCCCGCGAAAGAATCAAGCCAAACCACGAACGGTCGATACCGACTAACACTTCCCGATCCATCCGACGTCCAATGTGGCGCATCCCGTCGGTGAAGGCCAGATACGCGTCGCATACCTCATTCGCATGTTCCAGAAATTGGGTTCCGGCGGTGGTGAGTTTGGTCCCGGTGCTGGATCGCTCTAGCAGAATCAAGCCGACAGCGGACTCCAGTCGTCCGATCATCAAACTCACGGCGGGTTGGGAAATTTTCCAATGCTTACCGGTTTCCGTGAAGCTGCCGGTTTGTGCCAAATGACGGAAAAGCAGTAGGCCGCTGAGTTCGATGTCCATAACTTCAGGAAAGCGCCGAACCCGTTAGGCGGGGCATCAGCTCGGAGTAGGGATGATGTTTTCTCAAGACGGCGGAAAACCACAAGCAGGGCCAAGTGTTCGCGGACCCGGAAGAATGCCGGACGGTCATTTCAGGGGAGAAAACGATTTCATCGTCGAGGGGTTGCTCTATGGATTCGGAGGAAAATATCCGACCAGCTTTTGCGCCGGCGGAGTGGAAGGCATCGAGCAGGTTTGAAGTGGCTTCGGACTCCCCGGTGTCCGCGATCCACCATTTTCCCTGCGGTAATTCGGCAGGTTTTGTGGGAATCTTGCCACGGTAAGCAGGACCGCATTCGATTTTCCAAGGCACCGACGCGAGATTCACCAGATCCAGACGGTCCGAAGCGACGATTCCGATGCCAAAATACACATCGCATTCCGCGTTGAGAAGGGCTGGACGGAAACGCTTTGTTTCGATGCGCAGAAAGCAGGGTCGGAAAGAGTCCGTGATTTGCAAACGGGCGAGGAAATCCGTGAAAAGCCCGCCTTTGAAAAACTCGCCAGCGGCGGCAAAGCGTAAAATCCGTCCTTTCGCATGCAACGCTCTTACACTTTCTCCAAGACGCCGCAGGCCGCGAGAAAGAGGGCTAACCTGGCCAAGCAAGCCTTGTGCGAACGGAGTCGGCAGCAATATCCGGTTAGGCCCGTCAGTGAATAAGGAACGGCCCACCGCTTTCTCAAAATCCTCGCACACGCGCTTGATATTTGCCCGCGTGTTGCGGAGTTCCAAAGCGGCATTCGCATAGGAACCCTCGTGGCAAACCACGCGAAACACCTCCAACTGGCGGAATGTGATGTTAGGCAGTCCCTGGAGATCCGGAGTCGATTTTTGCGTAACTTGGTTCATCCAGATTTGTCACTGACACTCCACTCGAAACCAAAGCGTTCAAGGGGATTTTTGCACGGATATCGGGGAAATTCCGGCTTGAAATATTAGTTGAGGAAATACTTGATTCGCCTCCGGGAATCCTCAAGGGTCCGCCCGTGCACGGGGCGTAGCTCAGCCTGGTAGAGCGCCGCGTTTGGGACGCGGATGTCGTCAGTTCGAATCTGGCCGCCCCGACCACTTCTCTTTCAATGGGTTGTGAACGGCTTTCGCTTGGATTTCCAACCCAGTTTTCAGGAAACTGCCTCTTGAAACTTCAAATTCCGCCCTCCAAGCTCCGCGTGTGATTCCCAACGTCCTTGCCGAACGCTACGCCTCGCCCGCCCTCCAAGCCATTTGGTCCGCCGAGGGCCGAATCGTGTTAGAGCGGGAGTTTTGGATTGCGGTGATGAAAGCCCAGCGCGATCTCGGATTGGATGTGCCAGCCGAAGCCATCGCCGCTTATGAAAAGGCCAAGGACAGTGTCGATCCGGCTTCCATCAAGGCGCGGGAAAAAATCACCCGCCACGATGTCAAAGCGCGCATTGAGGAATTCAACGATTTGGCCGGTCACGAGCAAGTCCACAAGGGCATGACTTCGCGGGATCTCACGGAAAATGTCGAACAGCTCCAAGTGTTCCGCTCGCTGCTCATCATTCGCGACAAAACCGTGGCCACCCTACGACGTTTCCGCGAACGCTCCGAGCAATGGAGCGACCTTATCCTAACCGCCCGCACCCACAACGTCGCCGCCCAGCCGACCACCCTCGGAAAACGCATCGCCATGTTCGGCGAGGAACTTCTCAGCGGCCTGCAAGCGCTCGACGCCGTCATCGCCAACTACGCCGTCCGCGGCCTCAAGGGCGCGGTCGGCACCCAGATGGACCAACTCTCATTGTTCGACGGAGATGCTGAAAAAGTAGCGGAGCTTGAAAAGCGCGTGGTCTCCCACTTGGGAATCCCCGCCGTGTGGACCAATGTCGGCCAAGTCTATCCGCGGTCTCTCGATTTTCGCGTGGTCGCTGCTCTAACCGACCTTGCCTCGGGTCCGTCATCCTTTTGTAAAACCCTCCGCCTGATGGCCGGTAACGAGACTGCCAGCGAAGGTTTCGCCCCCGGCCAAACCGGCTCCAGCGCCATGCCGCACAAAATGAATTCGCGTTCCTGCGAACGGGTCAATGGCTTCCATGTCATCCTCAAGGGTTACCTTGCCATGGCCGCCGGACTGGCCGGTGATCAATGGAACGAAGGCGACGTTTCCTGTTCCGTCGTCCGCCGCATCTTGCTGCCGGATTCCTTCTACGCCATCGACGGAATGTTTGAAACTTTTCTAACGGTCCTCGACCAGATGGATGCTTACGAAGCCCTCATCGACGCCGAGACCGCTCACTATCTGCCCTTCCTCATGACCACCACCATCATGATGGAAGCCGTGAAATCCGGCGTCGGGCGCGAAACTGCGCACAAGGCGATCAAGGAGCATGCCATTGCCACGGTGAATGATTTGCGCCTGGGAAACATTGACCGGAACAACCTTATCGAGCGCCTGGCAGATGATTCCCGGCTTGGTCTTTCCCGCGATGCGTTAGATGCGATCTTGGCGAAAGGCGATAGCGAATCCGGGGCTGCGAAATCACAGATCGCAAGCTTCGCCGTCCTTGTTAGAAAACTCGAAGCCGCAAGCCCGCAAGCTGCGGCTTATGGCCCCGGTTCGATCTTGTGATCCACTCGGTTCGTCCGCCGCAGCTTTCGAATGCCGAGGAAGGCCAACAGTCCTAACACCGAAATCGTGGCGACTGCGGAAGCCCACAGCCAAGCAGGAATTGGAATTTTGACTTTGAAACGGGTGCTGACCGGACTTTGGATCGCTTGTGATAAGGGGAATTCCCACACGAGCGAGCGGCCCTCGTCCTCAACGCGAGTGGCGTTGGACTCCGTCGCTGCCTGAGGCAAATGGAGAATGTAGATTAATTTCCGCCCCTCGAAGCGGGAGGCGGGCATGAAGACCGCGCCGGGCAGCGCCTTGCCGGGGGAGATGGTCCGGGAAAAGTCGATGGTGCGTCCGTGCCTGTCCGCCTTCACTTCGCCTGCGAGATTGACGACGGAGGAGGGGAGCTTGCCCAGCGAATTGGCGGAGGCGAATCCCTTGAAATCTCTAACGGACTTGAACACGCCTTGGACATGGATATTCAGGCGGTCGGCCTCAGTCGCAACCTCGAAGCCAGAGGAGGTGATCGCCGGCGTGTTCTGTAAAAACTCGCCGAGCATCCGCCGGACTCCGGCCTCCCCACCTTGAAATCTAGCGGCAGCGGCGGGTAATGTATAATTCACATCCGCATGTCCACTGCCATCGGCATTCAGCCAGATTTCCTCTCGGCCATCAATGCATGAAACGAGCAGGCAGGCCACGCTGGCTGCTAGAAAGCGTAGGGTGTAGCGGAACCAGGCCATATCACATCTGCTGTTCCGAACTACGCATGAGAATGTCTCCAACCTCGACATGCACGGGTGCTTCGAGGATTGTTAGAATCGCCCATGCCACGTCGCGGGCTTCCAACATTTTCATGGCAGCGCGAGTCTGGTTTAGCGACTGCTCGCGACCTCGGAAATACTGTTCGAGCAGGGGAGTATCGACGAAGCCGGGTGACACGCAGGCCACTTGGATCGGCGATTTCCCTGATTTCAACTCAGCCCGAAGCGCATCGGTGATTGCTCTAACGGCAAACTTCGTCGGCGCGTAAAATCCTCCGGTCGGCGGCACGCGGTGGCCGCTCATTGAGGAAACATTGACGATGCGCCCGCCGCTAACAGGAAAGTGTTTGAGCGAGAGTTGGCAGCAGAGCGAGAGGGCCATCACGTTGACCCGCCACATTTCCTCCCAGTCGGCTGGATTGCCATCGCTGATGCGCGAAAGGTAGGCGACGCCAGCGCAGTTCACCAGCCCGTCAATTCTTCCCAAGCCTTGGAAAATGGCTGCAATCTGGTCACGCTGGGTAAGATCCGCGAGGATCGGCGAAACGTTTTCCGAGAGTGCGCCGGGCCTGCGGGTCACGCCCAGCACGTTGGCCCCGCGCTCGACTAGCAATTCACAAAGCGCCTGTCCGATGCCGCTGGATGCGCCCGTGACGAGCAGGGTCTTGCCTTGCAGCGATGTCATGCGGATACCGTGTCACGACTGGCGGGCAAGGGCAACGCTTGGAAAAGCCCCGGCAAATCGGGAAGGTCTGAGGCGGAACGAGCACGCTGCGAGGAAATGATTTTTCCATTCCGGAAAAGGAAGGCACCCGGCATCTGAAGGCCGTCACCGGCGAGATGTCCCATGCCGCAACCTTTGAAAATCGCCAGCGCCCCCCGCCACCAGACGTGCGGGCCGAACAGTTCAAGAAAGCCGCCTTTTCCCAAGCCAAATGCGCGATAGAGCTCGCAGCGGGGATCGGCGATGCGGGCCACGCCGCCACGTTCGCCCAGATACTGGGTTTCCTTGCCGTTGTGCAGCATGTGGACGAGCACCAATTCCGCACCGTGGGCGGTGGCTTCCTTCTGGATATTTTCTAACTCCCGCAGAATTTGGCGGGTGAAGGTGCACCCGAAATGCCGGAGGAAAACAAGCGCCAGCATTTTCGCTTCGGAGGCTTCTGCTAGAGTCCTGCCCGTTGATAGGGAATAACTGTTAGCCGCCTCATCAATTCCCAGAGGCTTCGAGCGTGTCGGCGGTACTCCCGCATGGGCACGCACGCAGGCCCATAGAATTCCCGCAAACGGCGCCCACCAGATCAAATCGTCCGCAACCATCATCCAAACAGAACGCAGGGGAATTTCGTGGTGAAAAATTGCCAGTCCGAAGCCGAAGATTCCGAGGGAAAATTTGATCAGCCCCACGAGAGTAACCATCCAGTGGTGAATGGGATTTTTCGCAGCGATCAGAAAACAAAACCCCAGAATGCCCATGATGACGCCTACGCCTTGCCAGAGCAGCGGGTGGTTCGGTCGGTCCGCGCCGATCCAGTCGAAATACAAATGTGGCCATAGCACCGCCCAGGCCGCGAACAGCAAATGATAGATTCCGGCCACAAAAAGAACCTTACCCATCCAGCAGGGAGTCTCGCAGCGACCGCTTTTACAGGCGAAGGGCATGACGGATCGTAAACGGCATTCCGCACGGCGCAACCGGGGGTTTCGCTAGTGCTTTAAGCCCCGGATAAAAGCCGCAAAAAAGGCGGCGCCCTGCTTCAATGCGGAAATGTCGATGAACTCATCCACGGTATGCGCCTGGTCGATTGAGCCGGGGCCGATGCAGATACTCGGAATGCCGCCGTTGGACAGGTGGGCGGCGTCGGAAAACCATGGAGCACCGGCCAGACCGGTGGCGGGATGTGTGGCAAGGAGCGCTTGGATCATCGGGTGATCCGCTGCCGTTTCCATCGGCGGGTTTTCGTGGGGCTTCACAATTTCAACCGGCAGTTCGTGAAACTCGATGGTCTCTTTGAGTAATTTCAACGCTCCTCCCGCTGCCGCGAGCGCCGGAGTGATGCGGATGTCGATTTCCGCCTCGGCGAGATCGGGCACGATGTTAGGCCGTGCGCCGCCACGGATCATGCCGACGTTCATGGTCGAGCGACCGAGCACGGGGTGGGTGTAGGTGGCGAGTTGACTAACAAGATGCTGATCCAGCCGGTCCAAGGCGCGGGTGAGTTTGAGGATTGCGTTTTCCCCGCGCTCGGGTTGCGAGCTGTGCGCGGCTTTTCCGGTGGCCTGCAATGTGGCCCAGAGTGAACCTTTGGTGACGTGGACGACCTGCATCGACGTCGGCTCGCCTACCAGCGCGAAGATGTAATCTTGGCCATGCCGTTTCACGAAATCCCTTGAACCCCACTGGCCGGATTCCTCGCCCATGAATGCCACGAAATCCACGGCCACCGGTAGTTCTGCTAGAATGTCCTGATGTTCGTGCAGCGCCCACAGCATCGCGGCCATCGGTCCCTTGGTATCGGATGCGCCGCGCCCCCAAATTTTTCCGTCGCGAATTTCGCCGCCGAAGGGTTCTACGGACATGCCTCCGACGCCGACGGTATCGAGGTGTGGTCCTAACAAAATACGCGGTCTCCCATCCATCGGCGCGAAACGGGCGATGAGATTCGGCCTGCCGGGCTTGATTTCCTCAAGTGTCACTTCAGCCCCGATGGATTCCAGCCAGCCTGATAGAAAAATGGCGATTGTTTCCTCACCGATCAGCTCGGTGCCCGGCGCGTTGTCGGGATTGACCGAGGGAATGCGGACCAATTGCTGAAGGAGGGAAACCACGTCTTGGCTCATGGCGGGAGAGTCGCCAATCCATCCGAGCGCCGCAAGGCTGGGATTTTCCGCAAGGCGCAAAGAGTCCGAGAATGGCTTCTTCCTGTGGTCGTAGGGCTCGGTGGCGGGTTTTTTTGGGGAGTCTTGTCGGCTGAGCGGGGCGGATATGCGGGGATAGTAGCGGACGAAGAGGCTGTTTTGTGCCAAAGCGGGTTCCACAAAATTTGATGCACACATGTATAGAATCGCTCATAACCCTGAAGTTTCAGTGTTTGGGAAATCACCAACTGTAAAGACGGCTGGTATAGTTCTTGAAAGCAAAGGACGACCGCGCGCGCATTCAGGCATCGGGATCCGTCGTCTCACCAATATGATTTTCCAGTGCCGGGGAAGGCATCCTACCCGAGGTGGAAGTGCTGGCCCTCAAGCGCGTGGTTTCCCTTTAGCTCCAGCAGATCCTCGAGCAGGAGACCGTCACCAAGACCGAACTGGCCTCGCGCATGAAAACCACCGGGGCCTCGCTGGTCCGGATGCTTGATGCCCCAAACCTTCACTCACCGTGGCCAGCCTCGGAAAAGCGGTCGCCGCTCTCGGCCGGAAAGCGGAGTTGCGCTTCGTGCCTACTTGATGTTAATCCGTGAGCTACGGCCCTATTCACCGCCACTCTCATGAAACACACCATCCTCGTCCCACCCGCCGTCGCTTTGAGTCTGGTCGGGAGTTGGGTCATCCCACAGCGCAGCTCGATGGCCGTTGCGGAAAGCGAGTGTGCACGATTGCAAAGCACTATTACCGCTGCGGAAGTGTCTTCCACCACGAGACCCGATCCGCTGGAAAGACGCCGCAAGATCATCGAGTGGACCCAGCTCGGCAATCAGTTCCAGAGCAACCCGATGATGTCGAGCGGCACCGCCAGCATCGGCGCCCTGCCGGATCAGCGCGTGGCGATGCGCTTCTACCAACGCATGGAAGCGATGACTGCCGATGAAATCATCGCCACGCTTGATGAAATCGCCTCCCTTAATCTCCCGCCCAAAGTCCGCGAAAATCTGGAGTGGACACTTCTTGACGCCATGGGCCGGAAAGATCCCGCCGCGGCGCTTGGGCTGCTAGAGAGACGCGGCATGATGAAATCCTATGTCTATCAGAATCTCGTTTCCAGCACCTTGCAGGCATGGGCGCAAAAGGATTCCTCCGCAGCGGGCGCTTGGTTCGACGAGCAAATCGCCGCAGGAACCTTCGATAGCAAAACCCTCGACGGCGTGAGCAGTTCCCGCCGAAGTTTGGAATCCGCGTTCATCCGCATTCTTCTCGGTTCTTCACCAGAAGCCGCTGCCCGCCGTCTCGCCGCGCTGCCGGAAAACCAGCGCGGTGACGTCATGAGCATGTATGAAATGACGGTTGTTCCAGAGGAAAACCATGTGGCACACGCCGCCCTGATCCGTGCCCAAGTGCCGCAGAAAGATCAGGCTGAGACGATCGCGTCACAGGTGCCCTTCCTGGTCAAACGCGGCGACTATTCCGCCGCGACCGCCTATCTGGATCAGATCTCCGCCACACCCGTCGAGAGGGCGACCAGTGCCCTGATAGCGATTCGAGACATGGTTCCGATCAATTCTAATTCCAGCAAACTCTCCCGCGAAGACTTTGATGCATTGCGCAAATGGGTCGGCAGTCAGTCCCCGGAGTCAGTGGATCAGGTCACGGTAGAAGCTCTCGCAAAGGGTGCTAACGGAGACTACAAAATCAAATTCGCCGCCGCAGCCGATCTTGCCATAGAATACAGCGCTCAAAACGGCAACGACGAAGTACTCGCAGGTTTTCTAACCAGCGGGGCCGCGCGGAGAAATAAAGCTGTCGCCCGAGATCTCGCCGCGAAAATTTCCGATGAAACCCGTCGCGCGGAAATCCTGAATTTCCTCAAGTAGTTCATGAAAAATTCCATCGCCGTCTCCATACTCATTCTCGCCCTCGGCTTGATGCTTGGCTGGCATGACCGGCAGCAGCTTGCTGCCCTACGAACTCAACGCGAGCTGCTAACTGCCAAGGCGTTGAAACTCGGCTTTTCATCCGATGCCGCACAGGCCACCAAGCGCAAGCGTCCAACTCGCGCGGCCATCGCGAAACTCTCCATCACTGAGGTGCTTGAATTGGCCACGGACATACAGCGACTCAACACCCCCGACGGACTGAATTACAAAGCCGTAGCCGCTCTTAATTGGCGTATCCTCGACGGCCTGACCGCATGGGACGTCACTGAACTGAAAGCTCTTCTCGCAGAAATCCGCACTCTACCGGATCTCAATCAGCAGACCCGTGATCTTCTTCGTTTGTCCTGCTCCACCGTTCTCGCCAACGATCACCCGCAGGCCGCGCTTGAGATGTTCACCATCTCTCCAGAACTTTTCCCGGAACACAATTCCATGAGCTTGGTCTGCACGGCGCTCGCCACTTGGGCGAAAAGTGATCTCACCGCCGCAATCGAATGGTTGAAGAAAAATCCCCAACCATTTTCAGACTACGCCAAGTCCGGAATCATTTCCGCCGTCGCCGAGCAAGACCCACAACACGCCTTCCGGCTCATCGGTCAACTCGCTTTGAAAGACAAAAATCAAACGGTTTGGCAGATCATGACATCTGCAAAAACCCTCGACCAGAAATCCGCCGCTCTTGCCGGACTGCGCGAATACCTCCCCACCATCCAGACTGGGGACTCACTCGATTATGTTGCAAAATCCTATCTCACCCTGTTAGCGTCCGACATGCATCGGGAAGGCATCGAGGCCATCACCCACTGGACTTCCGAATCAAAACTCACTCCGCAGGAATTGGATCCATTTCTCGATGGGCTGGGCAGCGCCACCAACAGCAGCGAAACCGGCCAATGGATCGAGTGGATGCGTCACTCTCTTCCCACCGGGCAAGCGGATCGCCGCATTGACAATCTCATCCATCAATGGGCGACACGCGACTATCAGGCCGCCGCCCGATGGGCCACGACCCAGCCAGAGGGCAAAGACCGCGAGCAAGTCCTCCACACCATCCACAGCTACTGGCCAAAACAAGATCCCGCCGGTAAGCACGCTTTCGCGCAGCAGTATGGAATCAAGTGAATAGGGTCAGGGGGGAATGGCACTGACTTAAGCGAAGTTTGAATGAATCGAGTTATTGCTCTCGGTTTTTCACAAGATCTCTGATTCTGTCTCCCATGACGGTGCGGATGAGGGCTTTGACGCCAAGAGTGACGGTGCCGCAGGCGACCTTGAGCAGGCCGCGAACGGTGAGTTTTTCGACTAACAATCGGTATTTAGGCAGGAGGCCGACTTGGTGGACGCCGACGCCGTTGCGAAGGAGGCAGGGAACATCGAACGTCCAACTCGGAAGATCGAAGTAAAAGAATTTCCACGCCGGCTTATTGAATCCAGCCAGTTTTCAAACCGCAAGCCGGGGACTTGGGTGAAGTCCAAGGTGTTGTGGGTGAGGAGCGGGCATCGTGGGTGATGGCGATGCCGGGGGATGGGGTGGTGGGTATCAAGTAACTTTACGATCTTCAAGCAAACGCCTTCAGGTAACCCTATGCAATCAGTTTCTATCTGGAAACTCGCGCCTCCACCGGACCAGCGCCGCTTTGATTTCTGCTGTATCGCGGGTGGGGCTCAGTTCCCAGACGAGCGGACAGTTGGCGGGAAAAAATTTCAATAATGCGGCGTAATCGAGAGTCCCGCTAAACGGCGTGCGGTGGTCGCGCGCGGGCCATTGGACATCGTGGACATGGCCACCTAGCAGGTGAGGGGAAATTTTATCCAGCCACTCCTCGTGATCTAGCAGGCCGAGGTTGTGCTTGAGTTGGACGTGACCGAAATCATGCCAATAGCCCACTGCTGGATGATCGGCGAAGTGACTTTGGAGTTCGATCATCTCGCGCTCCGTGGGCATGTCCTCGAACCGGGAACGGGATTCAACTGCGAGTTTAACGCCGACTTCCGTAGCGCGTTCGGCGATGGTGGTCAACGCCTCCAGGGCACGGTGAAAATAAAGCGGGCTGATTTTTTCCCGCTTTCTGACGAATTCGATTTTCGCCTGGATATAATCAGGGTTGTGCTGACCACCTCCCGCGACAGTGCTTGTTAGAGCCTTCGTCCACTTTTTCGGATTCATCGGGACAGAGCCCATGTGGAGCACAAGATAACGAGCCTTGAACTCCGCTGCTAGATCGAGAGTGCGGAAAGTCATGTCCAGCGCGCGCTGGCGGTCGAAAGGCCGGTGGGAGGTGAATTCGTAAGCGTCTGGCGCGTCGATCATTACCTCGACGGGCGAAGGGAAATAGTTATGAACTCCCGAACAAGTAAAAATGCCGCGCTTGTAGGCATTCTGAATGCCGGGGAGCTTGGCGATCGTCATGCCATGCGAAAGCTCGATGTTAGGAAATCCGAGATCGACAATTTCCTCGATCATTGCTTCGCCGTCCGTGTGGCGGCTGTTATTCCAGCATGACGAAAAAGCGAGCATGACGGGCGGATGGTCTCGCTCAGAGGGGAGGTGTCTCGTCGTCGGTTGGGGCGGGAGCGGTTTCCTCATCTTCGTGCACAGGATGCGCGGCGGCTTCAAGCTTGTGTTTGCGCTTTTCCTCCTTTTTCGCTTTTTTTTCTAACTCTCGCCGACGTTTTTCAAATTGGTAGTTGGGTGTGGCCATGGTGCTCGTAGGGCAGAATACTCATTGGCATACTTGGATGCCAGCAGCGAATACGGTCTTCTTCGAGGCCTCGAAGGATTATGAAAGATACGGAAATCTGAATGCCTTCATCCATTTTCACCCACCCTTCATCAAATTTTCACAATGCAGGCGCAGCGTTTGAGGCGTGGAAATTCCAGGCATCAGCAAGCGATTAAGACTCACCCGCAGGAATGCCCTGCGGCTCATCACGGCGGGAGTTGCCGGCTCCCTGCTAGATGCGGGCTGGTTTGAGCCGGGGCATCTATCCATCACACGGCAGACGGTGGTATCCAAAAAAATGCCGCCCGCGCTGGATGGACTGCGGATCGGCCTGCTCGCGGATTTTCACTTCCGCCCGCAGCAGGACGCGGGTTTGGTGAACAAAGTGGTGGATCAAGTCCGCCGTGAAAACCTCGACCTCATCGTGCTTGCGGGAGATTTCATGAGTGGCGATCCCGGCGTGGTGGCTCCATTGTTAGAGAAGCTCGGGAAAATGCGCGCCACCCATGGCATCTTCGCGGTTATGGGAAATCACGACGGATGGGCCGGCCAACGCTCCGTCATCAAGCGGCAATTTGAAAAAATAGGCATCTCATTTCTGATCAATCAAAACTC
>JANYFB010000199.1 GCA_025362955.1 Akkermansiaceae bacterium | reverse complement strand
TTGTGCATGGTCAGGCCCATCCGGGAGGAACGGCGGCCGAGGGTCTTGGCGATGTCCTCCACCTTTTTTCCCGCGAGTTTTTCCTGGAGATAGTCATAACGGAGCTGTTGTTTCCAAAGGGCCTTCGCAGCGGTTAGATCGGCCGGATGGGGAGCGTGCTTGCGGTCGTAGGAAAATGTCTCGTCCGAAGTGAAGTCGAATTTTCCGGTGTCTAACATCTCGGCGGTGAAGGCGATGTGCTGGTCGAGGCGTTCGAGGTAGCGCCTGAAAACGAGGTGGGCGAGGCTGGAGTCGCCTTCCTTGCGGGTGGAATCTGCTAGGGTTGGACGGGCTTTGGCGAACTCGTCGATGTCGCTTTGTAGGAAAAGCATGTGGCCGCCATCAAGCGAGTCCAGATAGCGGTCGAGAAATTTACCGGCCAGCGCCCCGTCGAGCTGTTGGTGGGCGATCTGCGAGCTTTCCAGGATTCGCGAGGTCAAGGCTGTGGTTGCGGCGTCGGTCGCCTTGGCATCCAGCGGATCGGCATCCTTGAATCCGAAGGCTCCGGCGCAAGAAACGAGCGTGGCGCTAAACGTCAAAGAGGCGAAGATGGATGGGATCGGAGATTTCATGATTTCTAATAAGCTGGCGGGAACTGCTTCGTCGAGAATGCACACCCGCGCAAGTGTAACGGCACGCGGACCGTGAACTGTCTTGGAACCTGGATTTTGTCAATGCTGGGGGAATCTTGCGTTGCGCCCGTGGGAGGATGCCTCCAAGTTCCGCGCAAATGGAAAAAGCGAGTATCGGATTTGTGGGAGTCGGGAAAATGGGATCGAACATGGCCCGCCGTCTTGCGGATATGGGTTACCCGGTGGCGGCGGTTTACGATTACCACCATGCATTGGCAACGGCGCTCGCGGTCGAGCTTGGCTGTCTTGCGGCGCAGTCCTTGTCCGAGGTCACTGCGGCCTGCGATGTAATTTTCACGGTAGTGACGGACGATGCTGCAATGCGCGCCATATTTTCCGGTGAGGATTCCCTGCTCAACGAGGCGGGGGGTAAAATTTTCATCAATTGCGCCACCGTCAGTCCGGCGGCCCACGAAGCGGCGGGAGAGGCGGCGGCGAGCGCGGGGGCTTCGACGCTGGCGGCAAGCATGGCTTCCAGCATTTCCCAAGCACGGCAAGGCACGCTCTATCTGATGGTCGGCGGAGAGGATGCGGTTTTTGCAAAAGCGGAGCCGATTCTCAAGGACATTTCGGCCACTTTGAAGCACGTCGGCTCCATTGGAAATGCAGCGAAAATCAAGGCACTCGTGAACATGGTCATGAACATCAACACCGCGGGACTCGCCGAGGGGTTAGGTCTGGGGATGGCCTTAGGCCTGGACTTGCAGGTGCTCAAGGCGGTTTTCTCACAGACTGGCGCGAACTCCCGCGTGCTCGAAACCGATGGCGACGACATGATCACCCGTGAGCACGATTGCTATTTCTCCGCCGCCCACGCCGCGAAGGACAGCGGGATCGCGAACGCCCTAGCCGATGCCTCGGGGATTCCCGTCCCGCTTTCCCACGCGACCGAGGCGCAATACCGGAAAATGATCGACCTCGGCCTAGGGGATCTCGATAAATCCGGTATCGCGGAGTTGACCTTCCCGGACCGCGCAGGAGCCTAACATTTTTCAAATGATGACCGACATCAAAATTCGCAACCGTTCGGGAGAGTCCCTAGATCACACGTTTCATCCCGGCTCGCGGGCGGATGCGTTAGTGATTCTTGGCCATGGCGTGACCGGAAATAAAGACCGCCCCCACCTCATCGCCATCGCGGAAGGCCTCGCCGCGCGGGGCTGGCCATGCCTGAGGATTTCCTATTCGGGCAACGGCGGGTCCGATGGCCGTTTCGAGGATTCCTGCATTACCAGGGAAACTGGAGATCTTCAATCCGTGCTCGATGTGGTGCCCGACACCGCGAAAGTCGCCTACATCGGCCACAGCATGGGCGCTGCGGTCGGCGTGCTAACAGCCGCCCGTGATCTGCGAATCCGCGCCTTGGTGTCCCTTGCGGGGATGACTCACACGGCGGATTTCGTGGCTCGGGAATTTTCCGAAGTCACCCCAGGCGAGGGCTTCATGTGGGAGGATGAAAATTTTTCTCTTTCATGGACCTATGTCGATGACCTGCGGCTCATCGGTAACACCCTTTCCGCTGCGGAATCCGTCACCCAACCCTGGCTGCTCATCCACGGCGATGCCGATGATCTCGTGCCGATCCAAGACGGACGCGATGCTTTTGAAGCTGCAATTTGCGAGAAACGATTCATGGAAATCGCCGGGGCCGGGCACTCGTTCGACGAAACGAACTACCCGCGAATTGTCGAAGCAGTGGATCAATGGCTGGGAGCTAGTTTCGGACTGCTTTGAGGAAATCCCGGGCACGCATAATGCTGTTGCACTCAGAATCACCGCTTCCTAGATTCCGCGCTTCACTCCCAAGCCGTTCCTTCATGAAACCTGTAAACCTTCTCGTTTTCTCCGCAGCCTCCCTTTTAAGTGTTCTCGGCCTACCCGGTTGCAAATCCGGGGGCGGAGACACGATCAAGGTCGGCGAATTCGCTTCACTTACCGGCAAGGAAGCGACCTTCGGCACCTCTTCTCACGAGGGAACGCAAATGGCGGTTGAGGAGATCAATGAAGCCGGTGGCGTGTTAGGAAAAAAACTGGAACTCCTCACGGAGGATGACCAGTCGAAGGCCGGCGAGCCCGCGAACATCGTGAATAAACTGATCTCCCGCGACGGCGTGGTGGCCGTGCTTGGTGAAGTCGCCTCCAGCCGATCGCTCGAAGCCGCACCCATCGCTCAAGCAGCGAAAATCCCGCTTATTTCCCCAGCCTCCACCAATCCGAAAGTCACCGAGGTGGGCGATTATATTTTCCGCGTCTGCTTTATCGATCCCTTCCAAGGCACGGTGATGGCGAACTTTGCTAACAAGACTTTGAAAGCGAAAAAAGTCGCCGTCCTCACCGATGCCAAGAGCGACTACTCCAAGGGCCTCGCGAAATACTTCAAAGAGCAGTTCGTGAAAAACGGCGGCACGCTCGCCTCCGAGCTCGACTACAACGGCGGCGACAAGGATTTCAAAGCGCAGCTCACCACGATCAAGGGCGCGGCGCCTGACGCGGTGTTTGTTCCTGGTTACTACAATGACGTGGCGCTGATCGCCATCCAAGCCAAGGAGTTAGGTTTAAGCATCCCGCTCTTCGGGGGCGACGGTTGGGAGTCCGACAATCTCCTTCAAGTTGGCAAAGACGCGGTGGAAGGCCATTATTTCTCCACCCATTGCTCGCCGGAAGACACCTCGCCGAAAATGACGTCGTTCGTGGGGAACTATAAAAAGAAGTATAGCAAAACTCCCGATGCAATGGCAGCTCTCGGCTATGACTCCGCGTATGTCCTAGCAGAATCTATCAAACGCGCAGGCACTACGGAAGGACCGAAACTGCGGGAGGCAATCGCCGCCACGAAGGATTTTGATGGCGTCACCGGAAAATTTTCACTCGATGCCAAGCGCGACGCAGTCAAGTCCGCCGCGATTCTCCAGATCAAGGACGGCAAGTTCAAGTTCCTCGAAACGATCGCGCCTTGAGATTCGGCTGATTAAGATGATTCACCATACGACTCCCGCCGACCGCTTGTGAACGAGATTTTCCAACAGCTCGTCAATGGTCTGGCCCTCGGTGCCGTCTATGCCCTCATCGCCATCGGTTATACGATGGTCTATGGCGTCCTGCGTTTCATCAATTTCGCCCATGGCGATGTCTTCATGCTCGGTTCGTTCACCGGGTATTATATCGCGCCGCAGATTGCAGAATGGTTTCCTCTGCCGGGTTGGGCCGGGTGGACGGCGGTAATGATTTCGACGATGATCATCTGTGCGATCATCGGGATCGTGATCGAATTGTTAGCCTACCGGCCGCTGCGGAATCGCCCCCGTCTCACCGTGCTCATCACGGCCATCGGTGTTTCGCTTCTCATCGAATACACCTGCCAGCACAAGGCCTTTTTCGGTGCCTCTCAAAAGGCATTTCCGAAACTGCTGCCAGCCGGAAATTTCACCATGGGCGGCTTGTCATTTAATACGACGCAATTCGTAGTTCTCGGAGTGACGTTAATCTTGTTAGCTGCTCTGACATTCATCGTGAAAAAAACTCGGATAGGCATGGCGATGCGGGCCGTTTCACATAACTCCGCCGCAGCTTCATTGATGGGCATCAGCAATACGTTCATCATTTCTTTCACCTTCGGATTGGGTTCCGCCTTGGCCGGTGCGGGCGGCATCCTTTACGGCATGACCTACACCGGCATCGAACCGCTGATGGGCGTGAACGTTGGGCTGAAAGCATTCGTCGCCGCTGTGTTAGGCGGAATCGGAAATCTCCCGGGCGCCGCACTCGGCGGGCTGGTGCTCGGCGTCGTGGAAACCTATGCCGGTGGCATGTCGGGCATCTCGACCTACCGCGACGGGATCGCCTTCGCGATTCTCATCATCATCCTCATTTTCAAACCAACCGGCCTACTCGGTTCCAAACAGATCGAAAAAGTCTAACCATGTCGCGCATTTTTAAAGACCCGCGCCTCCTTCTCCTCATCGCCATCGCGGGCGCGGTGGTAGCGGGCCTGAGTGCGGACAAGATGAATCCTTATTACAGCGGCGTCGTCATCGACATCGGCATCGCGATCATCCTCGCTGTTAGCCTGAATCTCATCAACGGCCACACCGGCCAGTTCAGCCTCGGTCACGCGGGCTTCATGTCGGTTGGCGCGTACGTTTCAGCGATGATCACGCTCGCTTTGCAAAAGAGCATCGGACCCGCCGCGCTGCCGTGGGCATTCCTTCCGGCCCTCGTCGCCGGCGGTGTGGTAGCCGCGCTTGCCGGCTTGTTGGTCGGAGTGCCTTCCCTGCGGTTGAAAGGGGACTATCTCGCGATCGTCACGCTCGGCTTTGGCGAAATCATCCGGGTGATTTTCCAAAATGTAGAAGCCGCCGGAGCGGCGAGCGGCCTGAGCGGAATCCCTCGGCTCACCGGCCTGACTTGGACCTTCACTCTTGTCGCCGTCACCGTCTATGTCGTCGGTTGCCTGGTGAATTCCACCTACGGCCGCGGCTTCATCGCCGTGCATGACGACGAGGTGGCCGCCAGCTCGATGGGCCTGAACCCGACCCGCTACAAAGTCACCGCCTTCGTCATCGGTGCGTTTTTCGCAGGAATCGCTGGCGGTTTGTTCGCCCATCACAAAACGTCCATCACGCCGCAGGTCTTCGACTTCATGAAAAGCTTTGAAGTCGTCGTCATGGTGATCCTCGGTGGCATGGGCCGGACTGCGGGTGTGATCCTTGCGGCGATTTTGCTCACTCTTGCCCCTGAATTTCTGCGGGCGGTCGCCGAATACCGGATGATCATCTACGCCCTGCTGATCATTTTCATGATGATCGCTCGCCCGCAGGGATTGTTCAATTTCGAGCGGAAAAAGAAGCCGCTCGCGCACTAAAAATTTCATGATCGCACCCTTGCTGGAACTCGAAAATGTCACGATCCGTTTCGGCGGATTGGTGGCGGTGAGCGAGGTGAACCTGCGTGTGGGCGATGGCGAGTTAATCGGCCTCATCGGCCCTAACGGCGCAGGCAAGACCACTGTTTTCAATATGATCACTGGCGTCTATCAGCCGACGGATGGCAAGATCATCTTCGGGGGAAAACCGACCGCCTGTCAGAAACCGCACGTCCTCACCAAACGCGGCATGGCCCGCACCTTTCAAAACATCCGCCTCTTCGGCTCGATGAGCGTTTTCGACAACGTCCGCGCCGCCACCCAGCTTCATCGTTCACACGGCATCCGCCAAGCCCTCTGGCGAGGTCGCTCCCACCAAACCAGCGAGAAGGAAGTCGAGGACCGGGTGCTCGAACTGCTCGAAGTTTTCTCCCTTCAGGACTACCGTGACGAACTCGCGAAAAGTCTGCCCTACGGCGGCCAGCGGCGGTTAGAAATTGTCCGCGCCATGGCCACCCAGCCGAAGCTGTTGCTCCTCGACGAACCCGCAGCCGGGATGAATCCCTCAGAAAAAGAAGACCTCATGCACCTCATCGAGTTCATCCGCAAACGCTTCGGCATGGCCATCCTCCTCGTCGAACACGACATGAAGGTCGTCATGGGCATCTGCGAACGCATCGCCGTGTTAGAATACGGTCGCAAAATCGCGGAAGGCACGCCGAAGGAAATCCAGTGCCACCCGAAAGTGATCGAGGCCTATCTCGGGGCGGCGGCGGTTTAGTTGATGGTTGAGAGTTGATGGTTGATAGTGAAGAGGAAGAGGTTGATAGAAACACAAGAAGCCATGTTTGGATTTGAACGACTCGAAGTTTGGGAGAAGGCGATTGATTTCGCTGACATTGTTTATTCGGTGACACGCGAATTCCCTTCTGACGAGCGCTTTGGCCTGACCAACCAAATGCGGAGAGCTGCCGTTTCCATCTCATCGAATATTGCGGAAGGCAGTTCCCGGAACTCGCGCAAGGACTTTGCCAGGTTCATCGAGATCGCCACGGTCTCGCTCTTTGAGGTGGTTTCCCAGTCATTCATTAGCAGGAATCAGGGACTGCTGACACCCGAAGAATTCGAAGTCCTTTACGTTGCCGCCGAGGAACAAGGCCGGATGCTCAGCGGTCTCCGGCGTTCCATGTTGGACGGACCCTGATCGTTCCACCAGGCTCTTCCTCTTTTCTCTCCATCAACAATCAACCATCCACTATCAACTCAGGTGCTCTCCGTCGAAAATCTCCACGTCTCCTACGGTGCGATCAAAGCCCTCCACGGCGTCAGCCTCACGGTGCCGCAGGGAGCCATTGTCACGCTCATCGGGGCGAATGGCGCAGGGAAATCCACCACGCTTCGGAGCTTGTCCGGCTTGGTGAAATCCACTGCCGGATCGATCAAATACGATGGTCGGGAAATTTCCAAACTCCCTCCCCACAGGATTGTCGGTGGCGGACTCTGTCATGTGCCGGAAGGCCGGATGATTTTCTCGAATCTCACGGTGCAGGAAAACCTGAAAATGGGCGCCTACCTCCAGCGCGACAAGAAGTGGATCACCTCGCAAACCGACTACGTTTACAGCCTTTTCCCACGATTGAAGGAGCGCGAAAGCCAGGCGGCCGGAACCCTCTCCGGCGGGGAACAACAAATGCTCGCCATCGGCCGCGCGCTTCTGAGCAGGCCGAAATTTCTCATGCTCGATGAACCGTCGCTCGGCATCGCGCCGTTGCTGGTAAAAACAATCTTCGAACGCATCGTGGAGATCAACCGCGAGCAAGGCCTCACCATCCTGTTAGTCGAGCAAAACGCCAATCTCGCGCTCGATGTTTCTAGCTACGCCTATGTTCTTGAAACCGGGAAAATCCTCATCGAAGGCCCGTCCGCCCAAGTGAAGGCCGATCCGCAGGTCCAAGCCGCTTATCTAGGAGCCTGAATTTGAGCGCGGAATTAATTCCGCGACCCTGTTAGCCCTCGCTATGCCTCGTGGTGCCTCCACCCCGGCAGGAGGAATATCGAAATACCCATGCTCAATAAAATTCCGATGACCGACACGTTCCCCAGACTAACAAGCGCGTCGCTCGATGAAAAAATCAACGAGCCAAACCCAATGACATTGGACGCCCCGCAGAACAGCAGCGCCTTGCCGGTGCCCTGCCACAGATCTTTGAAATCTCCATCCGTCCGCCGCAGGCTCAGCGTGACGTGGATGGCGTAGTCGATCCCCGTGCCTAGCAGAAGTGGCGTGGCCATGAGGTTCACGAAGTTCCATTTCAAGCCGGTCAGGCTCATGATGGCGAGCATGAGCAAGGTGCAGAGGACCATCGCAAACAGGGCCAGCGCGACATCGGAAACCCGGCGGAAAATGGCGATCATCATGCCCACCAGCAGGATGAACATCGGCACGATCATCCGGGGCATATCTTCCCTGACCAGCTTGGCAATGGCGGGTTTGAAAAGTCCCCAGCCGCTCAGCCAGATGCCGCCGCCGGTCATGGCGCGGAATTTCTCATAGTCCGCTCCCGAGGGATCAACCCCGGCGGCGGGCTCCACCGAGCCTAACACATAACCGCCGCCGTCCTTTTTGCGGGAGAGAAAAAGCCGCATCACTTCTAGCGCGGTGGCGGATTGCGGGAAAACCCGCTCATGTTCCGCCGACTGCCGGGCGATGGCGTCCAGCACGCTTCTCCCGAGCGCCAACCCTTCTTCGGAAAAGCCTGCGGCATCCGCCTCGCGGATCAAACGTGCACGATCCAGTGTCGCGAGTATGGCTCGATTTTCTAGCTGCCGGGAAACATCCGGCCACCAGCCGTCGGGTAAAACCCCTTGTCGGACCAACCCGGATTCCTTGGCCTTGGCGATCCGCTGGCGGGCTTCGGTCAGGCGGGCTAACATTTCCTCATCCGATTTCGCCTCGACCACCACGCCCAGCGATTGGCCGCCGAACGCGGGAAACGCCTGTTGGACGTGGTCGAGCGTTTCCATGGCCTCGCTGTGGCGCGGGCGCATGATGCTGGAGCTGAATTCGGTGCCCGGCATCCCGTGGAAAATCAGAACCAGGACGGCGGCGAGCGAGGAAACACCGGTAATCGTCCAGGACATCTTGCCGCGCGGCAGCAATTTTCCATCGCCCCGTGCGGGCAGGCGATCCACTCCGTATTTCGCGACGAAGGGCAGATAAATCACCAGCATCAGAATCGCGGCGGCGGACAGCCCGAACGCGACGATGCTGCCAAGCTGCGCCATTCCCGGCAGCCCGCCGAGATTCAGCGCGAGGAAAACCACCGTCGTTGTTAGAGCACCGAACATCACCGGCTTGCCACTAGCGGCCAGCAGTTCCTTGCGATCATGCCCCGCGACTTTTGCCTCCTGACAAATCACCAGCCCGTAATCCACCGCCAGGCCGATGAGAATCTCTATCGAACTCAGCGCCATGATGCTGAGCTCCCCATACAGCCAGCCCGCGATGCCGAGGGCCACGGCGAACACTAGCACCAAAATCCCCGTTAGACCTAGCAACAGGCTGAACCGCCGCTG
>JANYFB010000214.1 GCA_025362955.1 Akkermansiaceae bacterium | reverse complement strand
CTAGCAGATCCAGCAGCGGTAAAAATGCACCGCCACCCGCAACATTGCCAAGCAAGGCGAGCGGTAATGCGCCAACCTCAGCGTGGGAAACCAGATGCCTGCGGGTGGATGCCTCGAGCACGGCGAAGTGGGCGAGATCGGGTGTTTCCGCAAGGGCATAACAGATTTCCAACTTTTCAAAACACGCCGATTTCGTTCCTGATAGATCCAGTAGGACCGTATCTGGAGTGGTGATTTCCACATCTGGAGTGAAGCTGTCCGCGAGCCGAACAAGTGCAGTTAGAAGCGCGGCTTCGTTTCCCGGATGCCGGGGAAGCAGCCTCAAATCCGGGCAACGCACGAGCGCCTTTCCAAGCGGCCAACCTGCCGCAATCCCGGTTTGTCGTGCGGCGGAATTCAGCGCCAGCAGCGGGATTTTTCCGTCATCGCGATTCGTCGCCTCACGCAGAATGCCGCAGGGACGGTCGCTAAATTCCGGCTGTTTTTCCCGCAGTGCGGCGGTGATCGCAAGATCAGGGATATGGAAGGCGGCGAACATGGCTCAAGTGGCATGGCGGAGTCGGTTGGACCGGGCCACCACGCGGGGCAGAATTTCATTTCTCGGCAGATCGAAATCCGCGAGAGTCAGGCGAGTGGAAAGGGTCAAGCGCAGGCTCGCACAAGGCACTAGCGGTGAAGGAGACAGCACCACGAGACGACACGCGCCGGTTTCACAAAGCTGCTTCAAGCGCCACCACGCAGCGGTTGGAATCGACCGGAGCGCGGCCATCGGCAGACCGCATAAATCGAGCATGACGAACGGCACGTTGCCGTCCCGGACGAGGAGATCTGCGGCCTTGAGTGCTTCTTGGATTTTCGAGCAACGCACCCATAGAAGCTCCGAGCAGGCGCTGAACGAATAAGAAGCCGGATCGAAATGATCGCCGCCATCCACCAACACGAATTTTGGGAACTCTGCTGCTTCCTCCGGCTCCGCCAGCAAGCCGGCGATCCAGAGTGAAAGTCCCCCACCCTCCGCCTCAGGAATAATCTCGGAAATGGCTCCGGCTGGAAACGTGGAAATTTCAAAAAGGGTCTGCGGAATGTTGGCAGCGATCTCCGAAACCGGCGTGAATCCATGCGCTGCGGGGAATTTCTCCCGCAACTGCCGTCGGATTTCTTGGAGAGGCGTCGCCGTCACGGGAGCAGTTTAGCCCCGAATTTTAACTGTTCAAGAGAACAATCGGAAAGCGTTTAACTGATTGTGGAAGTAACCCTGACCAGCGACGGCTCATTTGAAATCAAGCATTCCAGCATCCTGGCGACGCTCATTTTTTCCCCCGGCAAGACCAACTCGGGCCGAATGTCCGCCAGCGGTTGAAGCACGAAACGCCGCTCGCCGATCCGAGGATGAGGCAGGACCAGCATTTCGGTATCAATGATTTCCTCACCGAAATAGAGCAGATCCACATCAACGATTCGAGGTGCGTTTCGTTCTGCTTGACCGACGCGGCCGAGTTTTTTCTCTACGACCCAGGTCAGCTCTAACAATCCAAAAGCATCGCCATCAAAAGTGATCTCCACGACGGAGTTATAAAAAAACGGTGAGCCGGGCGGGCATAGCAGCGGCTCCGTCTGATAGATCGGTGATTGTAAAAACTCCTCGCCGGGAATTGCGATTTCCCGCAATAAATCGCAGGCAGCCTTCAGGTTGGCGAGACGGTCCCCAAGATTCGAACCGAGGGCGATGCCGACACGAGTCATACGGGATTCCGCGCTCCCGTTCGACGTTCCCCAAGCGTCGCTTTATAGGATGAAGACAGCATCTGTTAGTCCTCCAGGTTTTCCAAGTGGGTGATCCCGTTCGCCTGCATCCGTGCGTTCGCCCCCGCGACCTTCGGGGAGGGAATGATGACGGGGCGCTCGGCGTCGAAGAGTTCGATGACGAAAAACTCCGGCATTTCCTTGGGATGGAGCAGCTCTTGGGCCTGAGCGAGATCGCGGACTTCCACGCCGTTGATCTTGTCCACCACGAAGCCCGTGAAATTCTCCAGTTGGCTGGTCACCGGATCGCTCTCCACGCGTGTTAGGACCACGATGTCCTTGTGCTTTTCAAACAAACCCTTGGGCACGTAATCTGCATAGAGGCGGCGCAGGGTGACATCGTCGAATTTGGAAGCGGCGAAAAGATTGGTGTCTAACGGCTGAAAAACAAGCCCCGCGAAAACCAGATACCTCGGCTTTTTCTCATACGCCACGGCATACATGCGCGACTGCGGAAGCGCCTTGAGAACGATGTCGATATCGTTCCACGCGCCGTTGCGAAGGTAGCGGACGGCGACCTTGTCCCCGGCATATTTCCGCTCCACGATTTCGTTGAGGTTCACGTTCTCGCCATCAATGGTGATCATGCCCGCGCTGTCCACGGGCTTGCCGTCCAATGACATGAGGATGTCGCCGGGCTTAAGAATGCCGTCGCTCGAACTGCTGGGAACCACATTATTGATCAGCACGCCGTTGCCATCGTTCGGCAGGCCGAGAGCCTTTCGCATGGCCGGATTGAATAGTGGAAATTCGCTGATGCCGAGGTCGGCATAGTTATCATATTTCCCGTCCTCGATGTCCTTGAGAAAACGCCGGATCACCGGAGTCGGAATGATATATCCCGTGTTGTCCGCCTGGCGAAGACCTTGGAACGCAACACCCACGACCTTGCCGTCTTGGACACAGGGACCGCCGGAGTTTCCCGGATTGATCGCCGCATCGATCTGCACGATGAGATGGGAATCCGCACGGGAGTGCGAGTAGGGCTGGAAGTCGATGCGGGAAACGACGCCGCGCGTGACTGATAGACGATCCCCGCCGATCGGGTAGCCGATCACGCGGACCTGGGATTCGAGGCTCGGGACATTTCCTAACTCGAAGGCGGGAAAGGTTTCGAAGTCCTTGAAATCCTCCACGGAAAGCAGGGCGAGATCGCAATCATGTGCGATGAATTCCACCTTGGCCGGGTATTTTTTCGGGCTGCCATACACCGTGATGAGCACCCGGCGGGCATTGGAAACGACGTGGGCGTTAGTGAGGATTCGGTTTTTCCCGATCAAAAAACCGGTGCCGATCCCGCCATTGAAACGTCCAGAATTCCACGGTGTCTGATAGTCTGGAACCTGCGTGGCGACCTCCACCCGCAGCACGGACTGATAGACATCCGAGGGCAGCGATGGGGCTTGCGCACCCAGGGGACCCGCCGACACCGACAGGCAAAGGAGGAAAAACAGACGCATCATAGACTTGCGGCGATGTTACGGGCGAGCGGGCGGGCCGCAAACGAAATCGGGTTGATCGGAGCCGCCCTGCGGAGAGTTGGAAAACTCTGGTGGGAACCGCCAATTCATACGTTCAGGAGTTTTCTCGTGCATGGTCGATTTCTGACAGGAGATCCCGAACTCGGCGGCAATTCCGCACCGCAGGAACGGTAAGCGCCATCAACTTTTAAACTCACGGCTTTGACGCAGCGGTTCAAGGTTCTGCGAGTAAATGTAAAATAGCAAACGCCACAAAAAGCGGCTACTCCACCGGTGAAATAGGCGAGGAATCTCAAGCCCGAAGAGATGCCTGATTCCTTACCAAGCCCTCAGAAACTCTGATCTCAAACTTCGCCGCAGACCTTCGCGATCAATTTCAAATTCCAGTTTTTCTGGATGTAAGTCGCTCATGTTTTCACTGATCCGTGTAAGGAATACTATCAGACTCGTTGGCGAGACGCCGACGCTCCTTAAGTTAGAAAGTCGGAGCCGAGACCATCACATTATCTCTCTCCTCGCTCCGTCTGCGTAGGATTCGATCCGCAGTCTCAGTGACCATTTCTGATAGCAGGAGCCACAAGTGCGAGCCTTGGCGGTAATCGGCGGGGGCGATGTGTTTCACGCGACCGGCGTGGGTGGAGAGCTGGAAACATTTCCGGAAGGATTTTCCGGTGGCGTCGTCCGGGTTGTAAACGGCGATGCCCTGGCCGCCGTTTCTCGCCATGACGGTGAAGCATGGAACATCGGTCGGGCCGTCGCCGACATAGACCATGTTTTCAAAGGGAATCGGCCGTTGATCGGCGGGCATGTGGTCGTTCACGTCCTGGTCGTAGCCCAACATGCCCTTGTTGATGCGGAAGAGGAACTGGGTCTTGGTGGTGTGGGAGATGGCGCGTTTCGGGAAACTGATGCGGCCTTCGGTGTCCTCGCCGAACTCGCAACCGAACATCGCTTTCACAAACGGCTGCAACCGCGAGCCATCTAACAAAGCCTTGAGGCCCGAGGAAATGATGTAGTGCTCCACCTTGATACCCGCCGCCTCGTGCTCGGCGCGCAGCGAGGCTTTCGGCAGGGCTTCGAACAGCTCAGGCAGGCCGGGGAAAAACCGCAGTCCAGCACCGAGTTCGGTGAGACGTTTGTTCGTGACGTTGTCCATGCCGAGGTAATCTAGAAGGCATTTCATGTAGGCGAGTTCGCCGTCCCATTGGTGATCTTGGACGAGGGTGTTGCACTTCGCCCAGAATTGCGCGGGGTCGATCCCGAACTCGGGAAATAACACATCGTCCTGCATGTAGCGCGGGCTGAGCGTCTGGTCATAATCGTAAACCAGCGCGATGGTGTTTTGCGGGGCTGCCATGGTGGGGGCAGGCAAACAATCGCAAAGCCCCGCGACAAGGCGGAAATCGGCTGGCGGGAAGATTACTTCGCCTCCGTGGCAATCGCTTTTTCCACTGCAGCCGTGAGTTCCGGGCTGTCCGGTTTGGTGGTCGGCTCGAAACGGGCGATTGCTTTTCCATCTTTTCCGATGAGAAATTTCCCGAAATTCCAACGCACGTCACCAGGAAAGACTCCGTCCTTGCCGGTAAGCGCGGTGTAAAGCTGATGCTGGCTTTCCCCCTTCACGCTGATTTTGTCCATGACGGGAAAGGTGACATCATACTCGGATTTACAAAATTTCTGGATTTCCTCGATGGTGCCGGGTTCTTGATTTCCAAAGTCGTTGCAGGGGAAACCGATGACCACAAAATTCTCGGCCTGATGCTTTTTGTAGAGTGCTTCGAGCGCGGTGTATTGGGGAGTCAGTCCGCATTTCGAAGCGAGGTTTACGATGAGCACGACCTTGCCCGAGTAGGCTTTGAGGGAAGTGTCCTTGCCATCGGCGGCGCGGAATGGAATCTGAGTGAGGTCGGCGGCAAAGGTGGTCGCAGTCATGACAAAGGCGGGAATGAGGATTCGGTGGAGCATGGGCGCAGCGTAACATCAGATCTGGCGTCCGCAAAATATTAGTCACGGCCCTCGTTTTACAGAAAAATGAGGGCTCGTTTCCGAAGGATCGCTTGACTCGGACTGGGCAGAACATTAGTTCTTTCGACGCTTGAATTTGAAAAAACAAAAACCCATTTAATATGAAACCACTCGTTTTCCTGCTCGCCGCTTTCTCGATGCTCGCCACCGTCGAAGCCAAACAGCCACCCGCTTCGGCTCGTGCCCAGCAAGCGGAGAAAGAAAAACAGAAGAAGCTTGAGAAAGAAGCGCGTGACAAGAAACGCGATGCCGTGAAGGCGGTGTTAGACGCCAAGGACAAAAACCACGACGGCTCGCTCACCAGGGATGAATACCTAACGGGTGAAACCGATGCGGATGCCGCTGGCAAGCGCTTCGACCAATTCAATAAGAATGGCGACCGCTACATGACCAAGGACGAGATCGAGACATCACTCGGATTGTAATCCGGCTGAAACGCGGGAATCGACAGCCGCCCCCGTTGCGCTAGCTTTCCGCCGGATGACTTTGAAGGAACTCGGATGGAATGATGATCTGGAAATGGCCTGCGCCACCTATGCGGGGAAAAGCTGGGTGCCCGCGCGGCTCATCCGCGAGACCGTGATCAACTACGGCGCATTTCTCAAAGGCGGCGAGGAAATTGACGTAATCCTCTGCGGTCGCGTCTGGCATGAGGCCGCTTGTGATGCTGATTTACCGGCAGTTGGCGATTGGGTAATGGTCGAACTCGGCGATGAAAACCAGCCCCACATCATCCGTGCGACGCTACCTCGACGCACTTGTTTTTCCCGGAAAATGCCGGGCAACAGTTCGCAGGCGCAAGTCATCGGGGCGAATGTCGATTACGTCGCAGTGGTCACGGATGCCGGGCCAGATTATAACATCCGCCGAATGGAGCGCTACTTCATGCTCATCGGTAGGAGCGGAGCAAAAGCGATTGTTTTAGTCAACAAGGCCGACCTTTTTCCCAAGGAACAAAGCCAAAAAGCTGCGGCAGAAATCGCCGCATTGTGGGATGGCGCGACGGTTCATGTCACCAGCGCGTTGAATGGTGATGGCCTCAAAGTTCTCAAGAAATATCTGAAAAAGGGAATTACGATGTGCGTCGTAGGTTCTAGCGGGGTGGGTAAGTCCACCCTCGTCAACCAACTTTACGGCGAGGAATGGCAGTGGACCAGCGAGTGCAATGAAACCACCGGAAAAGGCCGCCATACGACAACCTCGCGCGAACTCGTGCCGTTACCGGGCACCGGAATGCTCATCGACAATCCCGGAATGCGCGAAATCCAGATGTGGACCGATGAAGCCACTTTGCGCGACAGCTTCGCCGATGTGGATGCCCTAACCGCCGATTGTAAGTTTTCCGATTGCAGCCACCGGACTGACGCGAAATGCGCTATCCGCGCCGCCGTCGAGGCCGGCACCCTCGACCTCGGACGTTATGAAAATTTTCTCAATCTCGAAAACGAAATCGCCGCATTGAGAAAACGCTCCGAGAAACGCCAGATGGCCGTCGAACGCTGGGCCAAGCGCAACAGCGTGAAGGCCCGCAATCTGAACGACCGCATCCAGCTCGAAAAAGATGTCCGCGGGGATCTTTGAAATTAATCTTATGACTGCGAAAACCGCTATGTTTCCATGAGAATCCAGCTTCCACTATGGCGTGTTATTTTACTAGGTTTACTGGCGCTTGCGACTCCGTTAGAGGCGCAGGTCAAGCAAATCGTTTCTCAGCTAACAGTAGAGGACACTGCAGCCCCACTTGAAAAACCGGAGGAGACTGAGGCCCGGCTCCAGCAGTGGCTCAAGGAAACACGTACTGCATTTTCCCGAATCAGCGAGCCAAGCGCAGAAACGCAATTGCCGACAGGAATTGATACGGCGGCCCTCGCCGACTATCGGCAGGATCTGGAGCAGTCCATCCTCGCCATCCATCGGCACTTGAAGATCTTTGCCACCATCCCGGAGGCTCGCAAAGCACTTGAAGCTGCCCGTGCGGCGGATGCTGCATGGACTGGCTTCGATGAAAAGCCGCCGTATTCCCTTCTATTGACCGACGAACTGATCAATCAACAGGAGGCGATCAAGGAAAAGGCTGCATCTTATCATTCTTCGTTAGAGCTTTTCGGTCGCACCCTCGCTGGAATTCAGGAAGAAGCGAGACGGGATGAAAATACCGCCCAGGATGCAAGCGAGGATGGCGCGGCTGATTGGCGACTTACCGCCCGTCGCGCGAAATCCCGCTTGCTCGCGCTGCGAGCCACATTTCTCCAAAGCAACGCCGCCTTACTGCGGGACCAAGCCCAAACAGCGCAGCTCCAACTCTCACTGTTAGACCGCCAGATCACCCTCGCAAAGAAAAAGCCATCGTTCAGCGAGGCGGATCTAGCAAAGGTAAAAAAAGCCGCTGCAGATCGTCAGGCTGCGCTGCACAAGGAGGAGGCCGCGATCCGCAAACGCCAGCAGGACACCACTGCTGCGAAGGTCCGCGCCCAAGCGGTTCTCGATCAATTACTCAAAGCAACTCCTGCTGGCACGCCTCTCCAACAGACGCCGGAACTCGCGCTGGCCACCGTGAAATTGGAAGCCGCAGAAACACGCGTGGATGCGTTACAATTCGTCGCCGAGGCACTGGAGTCCGCAAACCAATTGGAGACCATGGGCTCTGAAATTTATCAAAATCGGAAAAACCTGTTGGATTCTAACATTAAGGCAATCCGTGAACCTGCATTGCAATCTTTACGAACCAGCTATGATCGCCTGAAATCCTGGGAAATCGTAGTCACTAACGAACTTGCCGCCGTCAACGCGGACATCAGCAAGCAGGAATCGCGGGCTACCTCCATCGCCGCCGAAGATCCCCGACTCGCCCCCATTAACGAAATCCGGGCCGCACTCTGGGACAAGCTGGCAATCATGCAGCGAGTTTCCCAATCCGTTTCCGCCCAGCGGCGGATGCTCCAGCGTTGGCTGGACGAATGGGATAATTCTAACATGAATCGACCGCTGGCTGCCAATCTATCAGAAGCAACCGCCTCGGCATGGAGTTATGTGAAGCGGATCTGGAAATTTCAAGTATTCCAATACGATGACACCGTGATGATCGGCGGCATACCGATTACGGAAAAACGCGGAGTGGCGCTGGGGCAATTTTTCTACGCCACCCTGTTTTTTAGCATTGCCTATTTCATCTCCACGCGGATCAACAATCGTATGCGGAATGCGGTCGTCCGGCGCGGTCACCTTGCAGAACCGCAAGCGAAAACATTGGGCAATTGGCTGATGATCGTCGTGGGATTTCTACTTGCGGTGGCTACCCTGCATTTTCTGAAAATCCCCCTGACCGTCTTCGCCTTCTTCGGCGGCGCGTTGGCCATCGGACTCGGCTTCGGCACCCAGACCCTGATCAAAAATTTCATCAGCGGCATCATCGTCTTGTTTGAGCGTAAAATCCGTGTCGGGGACATTGTGGATGTTAGCGGCGTGACCGGGTCCATTACGGAAATCAACACCCGTTCCTCCGTGCTTCGCAGCGCGGATGGCCGGGAAACGCTGGTTCCGAATTCCGAGTTCCTGGAAAAGCAGGTGACAAATCTAACTCTCTCTAACCGCCGATTCCGCCATACGCTCAGAGTGCGCGTTGCCCTAGATTCCGCCCCTCAGGCGGTAGGCGCGATTCTCAAAGAATGCGTGGACAGGCATGGGCTGGTTCTGAAACAACCGGAACCCTTTGTAACTTTTGACGACTTTGCGGACAACGCCCACGTCTTCGCGATTTATTTTTGGACGGAGTTCAATGACAAGACCGACTCCGACATCGTGGCAAGCGACATTCGTTTCATGATCGAAAAACACTTCGCCGAAAGCGGCATCGAGTTCCCATCTGCAATGTTAGGTTTTCCATATCACATAAAAACCAACATCACTGCGGAATGAGCGAGGATATCCATTGGATGAATCTGGCCTTGGAGGAAGCGCGGAAAGGCATTGGCCGCACCGCGCCGAATCCTCCTGTGGGCGCCGTGATTGTTAAGAACGGAGTGATGTTAGGAAAAGGCTTGCACCGCGCCGCCGGCCAGCCTCATGCCGAGCGCGAGGCCTTGGCGGATGCCTTTGGGAATAATGTTAGAGGCGCGACAATTTATATTACTCTGGAACCCTGCTCAACCCAGGGCCGGACGCCGCCCTGCACGCAAGGACTCATCGACGCCGGATTAGCCCGGGTGGTCTATGCCTGCGTGGATCGCAATCCTGATCACGCTGGGCGGGCGGATGCTATTTTGAAAGGGGCAGGCCTGGAGGTGGTTTCCGGCGTTTGCACGGAGGACGCGGAGAAGCTGCTCCGCCCGTTTTTTAAAGTTCGTGATGTTGGCTTGCCCAGGGTCATCTGGAAAACCGCGATGAGCTTGGATGGCCGGATCACCCGACCTCCCGGCGAAGGCCAATGGATGACTGGCGAACTTGCCCGCGCCGATGTGCAGAAACTCCGCGCGACCGTCGATGCCATCATCACCAGCGGCGAAACCGTGCGCCGGGACAGGCCTGCCCTAACCATCCGCGCTCCGGAATTGTTAGCTGGCCGCCTCCAGCCATGGCGGGTGGTTATTTCGGACAGACCGGAATCATTGATTCTGGAAGGCTCCATGGAACGCACCCTCATCCGTCCGCGGGGAGATTTGGCAGAAATCTTGCGGGAACTCGCCCGCGATCAAGGCGTCCTAACTGTGCTGATCGAGGCAGGCGGCGTCTTTTCCGCAGCGATGTTCGAGGCCGGATTAGTCGATGAAATCGTAGTCTATTATGCGCCGACCCTCTGCGGCGGTCCCTCGCCCGGCCTTGGCGGCTTGGGTCTGATAGAGCCTTGGCAGTTGGAGCAACTCGAATATTTTCAACTTGGGAATGACGTGCGTTTGAGCGGGATTGTGAGGCGATAGTCGGACTACTGAAGAGCTCATTATTTAGCGGTCGTATCACGGATAATCGCACTCTCCGCAATCAGTTTCCGTGCGATTCGCAGACGGATGATCAGCCATACCGTGCTGATCGCAGAAACGGTTTGCCAAAAATAGAACGCACGCGGCAAGGACCGGGCAAGGTTTTGGGGAAGTTCGCTGATCGACAGCAAGGTGGCGGAGGCATAAAGCGGCGCGCTTGCCGGAGAAATCCCGAAGAGCCAGGACGCTGCGGGAATCAGCCGATCACTCGATACACTGAGCACGGCCCCAATCATCAATGGGACGATCCCGACGAAGATGATCGCCATGCCGACAGTCCGTCCGCCCTTCGCTTCGAGCAGTGCGTGAAATCCCAAGCCACCTGTTAGCATGACCACCGTGCACCATTCCAGAACAGATAGCGGCACTTCATAGCCGGGAAACCACCGCGATTCCACGAGTGATTGAGTGAAAACATACCAGCCACCGGCCCCGGCGAGAGCCATGATGAAGACCCAGCCGAAGGCCGTCGCGGCATCTGCCAAGATGGGCAGCGAGGAGCCGCCTTCCTTGCAAACCCGCCGCCAGCCGCGGATTTGGATTTCCGCAGACGGGGTGATGATGTTTGTCATGGCAAACAGGAGGAGCAAGGTCACAAGGCCATAGAGCCCTGACATTCCCACGGCTTCTAATGCTTGGGGTGCCCAATCGGTGTCCATGATGCGGCGGGACATTTCCCGCGAGGGGAAAAGATTGCCCGGCTCAATCAAGGGCAGCGCGTTTCCTAACAATAGAAGCTGCACCCAGATAAAAAATCCCGTCGCCCAGATTTTTCCTAGCAGAAGCGACTCCGTCCGCCGCCAGCGCCGGCAGAGCATGATGATAAAGGTGAGGATCAGGCCGCCTTGGCAAAACGCCGTAAAGACGGCCTCCGGGAAACCGAGGTTGAAAAATTTCACCTCGGGCGCGAGTTTTTGGCCGGTCGCAACGATGGCTCCTGCGGTGCGAGGAAGCAGGCCAGGCAGGCTTTCCTCGAACACTGGCGTGATGGTTAGGTATTTGAAAAACACCAACCCAAAGCGCGCCATCTGCGGGATCACGGTGTAGAGGCAAAACACCAAGCCAATCGATACAAGAAAGGCCCAACGCCGATTGCGGACCACAGTTCCGGTCACCAGTCCAGTTAGATGATAGGTGAGCGCGGAAGTGAAGAAAACCGCATAGAGCGGGGCCCAGATATTCGATGCAACCTCACCTTTCCACAAGGCCCAAGCGGTGAACGGCAGAGTGGCGAACACCATCGCATACTCACGAATCGGCAGGCCGAAAAGATAACCCAGCACTTTAGAAATCGGACTCATCGGGATGAGGCGTTGGTAGTCGATCACCCCCTCGTCGGTCTCGGCAGTCATCCCGCCCGAGACTTGCGCGGTGCCGAGGACGAACAGGATCAGGGCTTGTAAAACTAACAGCGGAATGAGTGAGCCCCGTTCCGCATCCAATAGACTGAGGGACGTGCGGTGAGTGCCGATGGCGCGGCTCAGGAAAAAGATAAATCCCGCAATGAGCACCGTGATAAGCAGGGCGACTCCCAGCCCACGCGGGCGAAGCCGTGAGCGACAATAGCGCCTAAAAATCGGGTTCGCCCAGATTTTCCAACTCGGATGGCGGGTGGCTGGATGGGTTGAAATTTCCGGGTTCATGCGTTTCTGTTGGATTCCGCGACTTCTACGAGAATGTCTTCAAAAGACGAACGTTTTTCCTCGAAGGCTCTGACTCGCAGGCCCCGCTGGATCAGGCCTTCCATCAGATCTGCCTGATCGTCGTCCGTGCCGGTGAAACCGAAAACCACCTGCTGCCCGGAAACCCGGAGATCGTGGACAGAGGCCCGCGACTCTAACCAGTCGGCGGCTTCCTGTTGGCGATTCAGCAGGCTAACAGTCAAAGTCCTTTCATTTCTACCAAGCTGGTCGCGGACCTCCTGCACGGTGCCCGATGCTAACAGTTTACCGCGATTCATCACACAGAGGGACGAGCACATTTCTGCGAGTTCGCTGAGGATGTGGGAGCTTACGAAAACCGTGGCGCCGGTGTCCGCGAGTTTCCGCAGGGCTTGTCGCAAGTCGCGGCGGGCGAGTGGATCCAGCCCGCTTGCCGGTTCATCAAGAATGAGGATGCGCGGGCGGTGAAGCAGGGTTTTCGCAAGCACGACGCGCTGAGTCTGGCCGCGGGAAAGCGCCTTGCACCAACTGCCCCGCTGATCGGTGAGCGCGACCTCTTCCAAGCACTCCGCCACTCGTTCCCGACGCTGGGCACGCGTGCCCAGACCATAAGCTGCTGCGTGAAATTCGAGGAATTCCCCTACTTTCAGATCCGAGGGCACAGGCGCGAGATCTGGCATGTAGCCGACGATGCGCCGTGCCGTTTCAATATCTTCGATCACATCCACGCCACACAGAATCACTTCGCCGTAAGTAGGCTCCATCAGCGTGGTCAGCACACGGAAGGTGCTGGTTTTTCCCGCACCGTTGGGCCCCACGAGGCCGAACACCTCACCCGGCGGAACCGTGAGAGTGAGATCGTCCACTGCGACGAAATTTCCGTAATCCACCCGGAGGGAACGGATGTCGATGGCGGGGTTGATGGTCATTGGAATGTTAGAAGTCGAGTGAGTCGAGCGCATTCCAGTTGTTAGGCAATGTCAATCCCATGGATTCCATTTCCTTTTGCGCCGCCATGCGCCGTTTCTCACGATCGGCCTCGTAAGCCGTGCGTTGATCCGGTCGTAAAACGGCTAGAATCGCGTCCTGTTTGGATTGGCCCGAGCTGAGTGCCGCGCTGTCCGTACCCAGTCCCTCGAACTGCATCGTCGGGTCGAAATCACGGGCACCCCGTGCCATCACGCCGAAGACCTGGCCGCGTTGGGCTTCGTCGAGGCCCACAATGGAATCCAGACGCGTGACTTTCATGTCGGCCTCCTGTTGGACTTTCCCAACTTTCTCTAACATTTGATCCGATTTAAATGCCGCCAGCTTGTCCCCGCTGAGCATTCCTTCCATGAATTTCCCCAGGCCGTCATCCACGCGCACCTCGGTCGAGGCTTTGGCCATATCTTCCAACTTGGTGCCATCTTGAGAAATGAGGTCAGTGTAGCGCTTGGCTTCGTCGATGGCATTTTGGTCGAGCCATTTTTTAAGAGCCTCCTGCTGCGCTGTGTTCAGTGAATACTTGCGGGCTAACTCGCCCACCTTGGTGTCGGTCTGCCGCTGCAATTCCTTGACGCGCATCCGGTCGAACAAAGGCGATAGATCGCGGATCAAGGGCTGGGTGGCGCGGAAAACATCGTCGGGCGTCACCGGCTTTCCATCGCGAATATCCTCGGCGATGCTTCGCGCCCCATCTGCCAAGGTGCGTCCGGGGCGGCGGCGATGAGGATCGGCACCTTCCAAGGCCGCCACGCGATTGTTCGCCTTTTTCAACTCCACCTCCAGCTTGGCAGCACGCTCCTCTGCCGATCCCTCCTTGGGCGGCATGCTCTGGAGAAATAAAACGGCTCCGGCGATGCCGATTGCAAGACCGATCGCGAGAGGAAAGAGGGGACGCATGTTAGGGTGTGTTAGGTAAATTTATTTCAACTCCCGCCGTAGCTCCACGATGCTGTCGCGGATCTCAAAGGCAGAGCTACGAAGATGGGCCAAGGCCGCGCGCTGGTCGGGATCGTGCTCAAGTTCCATCAGCATCTGGCAGGCACCTACCGCTTCATTGAGCCAATTCAGGCAGCGTTTGAGGACGGCCAACACGAATCCTGCCTCGGGTTGGTAGCCGCTGCCCCGCCCGTGGAGCACCCCCGCAAGTTTGCCGCTTACTTGCAGAAGATTGGTGATGAGCTGATAGGAAGGTGTCCCTGGTCCCGCATCCCGCTCGATCACATCCATCGCACGCATCGCGAGTTCCTGGGCCTTTGCTTGGAGCGGATGGTCCTCTTCATCGCCGAAAGAATCGTCATCCGGATCTTCAAAGTCGTTCTCGTCTGCGTCATCACTGTCAAAATCTTCAGAATCATCTTCGTCCGAGCCGAAGTTTTTTCCCTCGTCAGGGAAATCGTCATCCCCCGCCTCGTCGCGCTCGGCAAGCGCGTCAAGAAGGCCGTCCCAACCCATAACAAACGCTTCCTTTTGCTCGCTATCCGCATCCTCCATGTATTTTTCCAAGACCTCCTGATAGGCATCCGTTAGCCGATCAGATTCTTTCAGACGTTCTTCCCATGCGAACTCGTCGAGTTCCGCAGATATATCCGGTTCAGGCCCCTCGGGATCGCGGCGGCGGATCACCTGCGCCATGAAATCCCGCATCGAGTTGAGGTTCGCCAGCTTTTGCGCGTCCTCCGCGTCCTCGTCCATTTCCCACTCGTGCGGGGAAATGGTTAGAGTATAGCTCGCCGATTCGATGACGACGCGCCCGTTGATTTCGCTGAACCATTCCAGATAGAGCGTGTTGCGCCACTCATACGGGATCTCCTGCTGATTCTGGTAGAGTTCGTGAAATTCCTCCTCGCCCACCGTCGGCACTTTGTTTTTCCGAGAGGCAGTCATATCGCCGATAATTCCCGCTTGGTCCACGTCCAGCGCCTCGGAATCCCCCACGGCTTTCGGAGACGGATTTTCAAACTGCAAGCGCGTTCCTGCGAGGTCGCGCCAGCAATCTCCGTTGAGCGACAGGATCAACGGCTCGTCGCGTCCGGCCAGCCAGATGCGGCCAGTCGTGTGACCCTCAACGGTATTGTCAACTTCGCCGTGGGCGACGGCGTCTTCGATCCTCCATGCCATGGCCGATAGTTTCCGCACTCCTTGGGCGCCCCGTCAAGCAAGGGTCTGGAACCATTTTCAGGGCACCTCAGTAGAGTTGTTTCCCCGGCAACAGCGTGTAATCGTGAGCTAGCCGAAGCGCGTCCTCCCGGCAAAGTTCCTGGGAGGAAATGAGCCTGTCCTCCGACGGTAAGAGCATTTGGCGGAAAAACTCCGTGTCATCGAAGCCAATCTCCGCCGCATCTTCGATCCGAAAACCGTAAAAGATCTTTTCAATTCGCGCCCAATGGATGGCGCCCAGACACATCGGGCAGGGTTGGCCGGTGGTGTGGATCTCACAACCTGCGAGGGAAAATGTCCCCAATTTCGCGCAAGCATCGCGGATCGCCATGACCTCGCCGTGCGCCGTCGGATCGTTCGTGGCAATCACCCGATTCCACCCTTCCCCGACGATGACGCCGTTCCTAACCACCACGGCGCCGAATGGTCCGCCAGCCCCTTGGTTCATTCCCTCCCGCGCCAGTTCGATTGCCCGGCGCATGAAAATTTCGCGATTTTCCATGCGGGGAATCTGCCATCCACACCACTTCCTGCGATCAAAAAATCCATTTTCGCGCAGCCAAGGACCATCGGCAAAAATCCAAAAAGTTTGAAAATAACGCCGAAATGGTTACTGGCGTTGAATGATCAAGCATTCCATAATTTTCCGCGAATCCATACACCCCATGCCCAACGAACCTGTTAGCTCGCCCCCACATAGAACCCGCAAGCAATCTGCGGAGGAGATCAATCGAGCCATGGCACGCTTCCCTGTCGTGGTCCGAATCCTAGGAGAATTGGGCAGCGCGTCGATTCCCTTTCCCGGCGATGACGACATCCGCCACGGCTGCGAGCGTGCTCTAACTACCATGCTTTCAGAACTGGCCCGCATCGGAAGCGCGCCTGCGGGCAAGCCCACCAAAACGGAGGAAACCGCCCAAAATTGGCTTCACATCCCGGAAGCAGGAAAACTCATCGACGCCGACAAGCTTCAGCGAACGCAGCAACTCATCGACTGCATTTTGAATCATCCCTACGAGGAATAACAGTTTCAATCACGGGCTTTTAAGACGCCCACCATGTCGAGTTTGGCGATCATCCGGCTGACCAGCGCGAAGGACAATCCGGCGGCTGTTAGCACCACCAAGATCGCGACGGAGTACGTGGATGAATTGATGACAATCGGCAGGCGGACGGTTTCCGTGCTGAATGAGGACATGATGAATAAGGCTAACCCGCGCCCAAATAAAAGGCCGAACGGCAAGGCTAACAGGACAAGGATTGCGAGTTCACCGACAAGGACTCCACGGACTTCCGCTAGACTGAAACCCACAACCCGCAATGTGGCGAGTTCCCGACTGCGTTCTGAAAGAGCAATGCGGGCACTGTTATACACCACGCCGAAAGCGACGATGGTGGCCAGCACGAAATAGAGTTTACGGAGAATCCCGATGCTCTTGCCGGTGGTCTCGCGGAAGGCGGAGAGTTGATCCTGTTTCACCATTACCACGGCGGCGCGAGGAGTGTCTTTGAGCGAGCGCATAAACTCATCCCAACGCTTGTGATCCAGCGCGAGGTAGGCGCCGTTCACCGTGTCGCCCTCTTTGAGGGACCGACGCAGCGCTGAAATATCCATGTAAGCAGCCACACCCGCGAAGTCGGTGACGAGACCGCAGATCGGAATGCTGAGGATGGGACGCCTCCCTTCCAGCACCTCCACTTCCACCTCGTCGCCAATGCTCGCTCCCAAAACTTTTGCCAGCATGGCGGACATCAACAGGCCCTCCTCCGGCATGGCAATGGGATGGCTCTTGTCGTCTAACAAACGATTGAGATTTGCGCCCGGAGCGATGCCGGTGACCGACAATTTCCGGTGCCGATGGCCGAAAATCAGCCTGGCCTGCACGCTGCGGATCGGCTCGGCTCGGATCACTCCGGGCAGGTGTTCGAGATCATGGAAACCCCGTCCCGAGCCGGGTTCGCTCAGAAAAACCGCCACGTCTTGGCGCTGTTGGCTGTTCCATTGAAAGGTCAGCAGGTAGTCGATGCTGTCTGCCATCGCGCCCGGCAGCACCATGAGTCCAGTGGCCAAGGCAAGTCCGCTAGAAGTAAAAACCGCCTGCCACGGACGACGCTCGATGTTCCGCAAGGCCATGCGGAACACCGGGCTGAAAAACCGTGTTAGGCCGATGCGCTCAAGCAGCGATGGCTTGAAATCCGCCGGCGGCTCCGGGCGCATGGCTTCGGCAGGCGGCAGTTTCACCGCCTGCCACACGACCGTTAGAACGCCCAGCACCGATGCGCCGAGACTGACGAAAAGCGCGAGGCCGAGCGCCCCGTAGTCCATTTTGAAAACCAGTGATGGGAAGCGGAAAAACAGGGTGTACATGTCCACCAACACCGCGCCTAACAATCTCCCGCCGATTCCTCCGATGAGCGTTCCGAGCACGCCGATGACCAGCACGTATTTCATATAATGCCCGCCGACCTGCCACGATGAATAACCGAGTGCTTTCATCTGCGCGATCTGCTCGCGTTGCAGCCGGACAATTCTAGCAAGTACGGCGTTCACCATAAATGCGGCGACGCTGAGGAAGACGAGCGGATAGGCAACCGACAGCGCATGAAGCACGCGCAGCTCATCATCGAGCCGCTGCGCGGAGGCTTGTTCTTTGCGGAGGAATGCCCCTCCCGCGCCGTAGGGAGCTAACAGCCTGTCCATTTCCTGAATGACCGGCTCGGGTGAGGCGCCGGGCGCGAGGTCGATCAAGACGTCATTGAAAGCCCCGTCCAGGTTGTAGGCCACGGCGAGCGCGCGGTAGTTCATCCAAATCACGCTGAAGCGTTTGTGATCGGGCAGCGTTTCCCCGGCTCTCGCTTCAAAGACATATTCCGGGGAGAGTCCGATGCCGCAGATTTTCAAAGTTTCCCTCCGCCCGTTGATCACCGCGACGAGGGAATCTCCCGTCTGCAATCCGTTCGCGTTGGCGAAGGATTCACCTAACACAACCTCGCGCCGCTCGTCGGAATTGGGAAATCGCCCGGTGCGGAGAAATAGCCGATTCAGCTTTTGAGGGCCTCCGTCTTCTGGCAGAGAAATGATGTGGCCGGTCGCCGGTGCTGATAGATCAGGTAAATCTAGGGTCACATCCACCGCCACGCGGGTCTCGACCGTGGCCACTCCCGGCAACGTCGCAAGCTGGTCCGCGACGGAGAGCGGGGCTCGCTTGAGCGTGGCGAAAATATCGGCCATCGCGTATTTCTGATAGTAGGTGGAGCGCGTCGTCTCCAGCGTCATGATCAAGCTGCGGGTCATGATCATCATCGCCAGCCCGCAGGCCATCACCAGACTGACGGCGAAGACCTGGCCCTTCATTTTGCCAAGGTCGCGCAGCAGCTTCCGTTCAAGGGGGGAGATCATGGACGTCGGAACATCGAACATCGAAGGTTAAACATTGAACGTCGAAGCGAAGAGAAGGGTGGAAATGTCCTCCCTTCGATGTTTGATGTTTTTTTTACCATTTCAATTGCGAGGCCGGGAGACGAATTTCATTATGGCGGGTATTGACGATTTTTCCGTCCGATAGATAAAGCACCCGATCCGCCATTTCCGCCATGACGGCGTTGTGGGTGATGATGACCGTCAGCGTGCCAAGCTCGCGGTTGATGCGCTCGACGGCTTCGAGTACGGTGATGCCGGTGGTCACATCGAGCGCGCCGGTGGGCTCGTCGCAAAGCAAGACTTCCGGGCGTTTCGCGATGGCGCGGGCGATGGCGACCCGTTGCTGCTCGCCGCCGGATAACTCCGAGGGGAAATGGTCCATCCGCGCACCCAGCCCGACCATTTCAAGCGCTTCTTCCGGCGTCATTGGATCGCGTGAAATGCTAGTGATCAGTGCGACGTTTTCGCGGGCCGTTAGGCTGGGAATGAGATTGTAGAATTGGAAAACGAAGCCTACGCAATTCCGGCGGAAGAGGGTGAGCGTGTTTTCATCCGAGCCATCGAGTGGCCAGCCTTTGTAAATCAACTCGCCAGAGGTCGGGACGTCGAGACCGCCGAGGATGTTGAGCAAGGTCGATTTCCCGCTACCGGACGCGCCTAGCAGGCAGACGAGTTCGCCAGCATTCAGATCAATGTTCACGCCGTGCAGGGCCACCACGTCCAACTCGCCGGTATGATAGACTTTTCGGACACCACGGGCTTGGAAAACGACACCCCTAGAAATCGGCGGTGGATAAGTAGCAGCGTTCATCGGACTGCCGGACGGTAGCAGAAGAAAGCCCCTTCACAATGCTAGGGATGTCGTCTAACAGGCGCTCATTTCGAAGTGAGATTTAAGGCTCTTGCTTTGGTGCGGTCAAATTACAGGAATAGATTGCGGGCGTAGATCCAAGCACATGACACGCGATGACGTAGTGGGCCTCATTTTGTGATTTCCGAGTTGACCCATGTGCGAAACTTGGTAACTTGACATTTAGATTTTGCGAAATACTCGCATTTTCAAAAAAACCAGCAGTCCCTAACACACCCTCATAAAAAATCCATGAAACCTAGAACCCTCACAAAGTCCCTTCCATTTAAAGGAATGGCACTCACCGCTGCCATCATCGCCAGCCTCGGCTTCGGCAATGTCCACGCCAGCACCGAAGACCTTGACGGCGACGGAATTCCGAACGTCTCCGATCCCGATGTGGATGGTGACGGAATTCTCAATGGACAGGATCACAACGTTGACGGTGGGCGTTGCGTGAGCGGACCCTTCGCGGGCAAACATGTGGGAGATTTCCTGCAAAACGGCTCGATCTCCGAACTCGACATCGACGCCGACGGCCTGCCCGATGACGCGGATGCCGAGGTGGACATCGACGGCGACGGAAAAGCCGATGATTCCAAAGGCG
>JANYFB010000209.1 GCA_025362955.1 Akkermansiaceae bacterium | reverse complement strand
CCGCTTTCTGGCAGCGCTCGGCATCGGCGGCGAGTGGGCGGTGGGAGCCTCGCTGATTTCCGAGACATGGCCGAAGAAGTGGCGGCCATGGATCGCCGCGACGCTGCAAAGCGCGGTGAACTGCGGGATTTTGTTAGCTTGTCTCGCGGGGGCTTTGCTCAAGGGACATCCGCCGCAGTGGATTTTCCTCGTGGGTGTTTTCCCGGCGTTCATCACGCTTTGGATTCGCAGTGCGGTGCCGGAAACTGAGGAATGGACGGAGGCAAGCAAAGGCCAGCCCGCTCCACGCATCGGCGAGCTTTTCGGGCCGGGCGTGCGGAGCATCACCTTGCGTGTGGCGCTGATTTGCGCGGTTTCTCTAACGGCGCATTGGACCTTCATGTTCTGGCAACAAAGCTACATCCGCAGTCTGGCAGAAGTGGGTAATTTGAAGGCGGCGAAGGACCAAGCGACGGTGATGGCCTTGCTGTGGATCATGATCGGCTCATTGATCGGGAATTTCACGGCAGGGGCCTTGGCGAAAATGATGGGTTATGGCAAAGCCATCGCGCTGATGTTAGGCGGCTATTTTCTGGTGATGTGGTTCACGTTTTCAAGCGTCCATAGTTTGCAGATGACCTACGGATTGTTCGCGGTCATCGGTGTGATGCAGGGATGTTTCGGGCTATTCACGATGTGCCTGCCGCCGCTGTTTCCGGTCTTGTTGCGGAGCACCGGTGCGGGGTTTTGTTACAACATCGGGCGCATTCTATCAGCCGCAGGGGTGGTGTTTTTCGGGATATTCAACAAGGTGCAAGGAGATTTTGCCGGGGTGCTGCTAACGGCATCCTGGCTGTTCATCCCGGCGGCGGTTTTCGCACTGTGGCTGCCGGAAACCGAGGGATGTGCTTAGATTGGAGGAGTCATGAATTCCGCTTTCCGCCATATCACTTAAGCGAGCTTTTCACGCACGGCCTGCCAGATGCGTTCTGCTTCCAGTTCGTTCTGGCAACGCATGTCTAACGGACATCTCGGCAGCAAACACGGCGCACATTCCACATGCCTGCGAACCACGGCATGGCGCTTTCCGAGCGGCCGTTTCCATGCTGGATCATTCGGGCCGAAGAGAGTCACGCAGGTCGCCCCGGCATATGCTGCTAGATGGGGCAGAGAGCCATCCGCCGCGATGACGAGGCCATGCACCGCAAGCAATGGCAGCGCACCCGCCAAAGGAGTAGCGTGGAAAAACTCAACGCCCTCACCCAGCTTTTCCGCGAGCATTTTTCCCAATCCACGCCCGCCATCGACGCTGGCAATGGTGACACGCCGGCCTGATTGGAGGATGCCATCCGCGATATGCAGCCATTTCTCTAACGGCCATTCATGATTCGGGCCGAAGTCCGAACCTGGGCAAAGCAGGACCGCGCCCGGCACGGGCTCGACACCTAACAGGGCAGGCGCGAAAAATTCCGCCCGAGCCGTCCCGATCCCGAGTTCCTCCACGGCTGATAAATAGTGCCGCACCCGGTGTTCCAGCGGTCCTGTGGTATCAACGAGTGGATGTGTTAGGAACTTGTTCAACTTTCGTTCGTCCGTTCCGAGCCGCCTTGGAATGGCCGCGATTTTGAAAATCTCCGCCGCGCCGCTGGTTTCCCATGCGAGCGACGCCTGCCATTTTCCGGAAATTTCCGCCACCACTACCTTCGCTTTTGCCCTTGCAGAAAAGCCGATCACCGTCAGTCCCGCCACTGTTTCCCAAAACTCCCGTTGCCCTTCTCCACACAGCACGCCGACGCCGAGGCCCGAAGCAACCAGCGCCCGCACGGCGGGAACCGCGAAACACGCCTCGTCCCAACGCTCCGGCGCGGCCACCAGCATTCCTCCAGATTTCACTGTCACCCGCCCACCCTAACGAACCCCCGCCCGCTCGGAAATAGCAAAGTCAGCCCCCTTCATGGTCGTCCCATGCCAAGGCTGCATCCGCCTTCGCCCTGGCGAGCATTTCAAGGGTGCCATGCTCGGAGCACCATTGTGCGATATAGGGCCAGTCGAGTGATCGTCCCTGCACCTGCATTACCGCCACCACGTCAGCGAAATCCTTTGGCCTCTTCGCTCCAAGGCTCCAACGTAGTTTTTGCACGATGACATCCTCCGCAGTAGGCAGAAAAACTCCCACGTCTGGAAAAATTTCGACCCGCTGCCGCCGCTCGAAACGGGAACGGTCATGCGGGTCGTCACTCAGGCGAAACAGTTCGATCTCAAACAGGCTATCTCTCACCCGCAACAATTCCCGCCGCGTGGATGTGACCATTTCAAAGCTCATCTGGTCCTCCATTTCGATTCCCTCTGGCAGAATGGATGGTAATTCCGCCCACTTCTCGGAGGGAAGGTGAACCACCAGATCCGCATCCTTGGTAGATCGGGGAATCCCGTAAAAATTCGATGAATACGATCCCACGATCATATAAGGTATTTCCCGCCGATCAAATGCCGCGACAAGTTCCATTAACGATTGAGTTCCGATCATTGCGCGTTTCGTTCGGCAAGTTTCAGGCGGCGTCGGAGTTCCTCACGGCGCTCGGTATCCGTGAAATGAGGAAACTGCACTGAGATCCCGGCAAGCGTCCACAAACAGGCTTCCTCAAACAAATCCGCTCCGGCGCGGAATTTCATCTCGGGAGACAGGCGTCGCGCCTGCCGGACCTTGGCGATCTCGGTCAGCCGCGCGTCGTCTGCTATCCCCGCATTCATGTGGGCAGAATACAGCCACCCGTTCCGCAAGCAAGCTCCCGGATTTGTGGATTGCCAATGGGGCAAACGCGGCATACTTTCCCTGCCCGGCAGGAATCCATTTCCTGGATTTTCTGCTCTGCTGAACTGATTTTATTACCGCCGTGGGATTTTTGGATGCCATCAAACGCTGGCGGTTGGCCCGACAGGGACTCTCGTCAGGAAAAAAGCGCCGGGTACACAGCGAGAACCCGGTTATTCAGGCATTGGAAGATAGCTTCTGGGTCAAACTCGCCCTCTACGCAACCTTCGCGGTAGGCACGGCGGTTCTCATTCTCAAGGCCTCGGTGGGAACCGCGTTTGCTGACGATCAACTGAAAGGCGCGCTCTATGGCTTCATCATCGCGGTCACCGCCATCGTGATGTTCCAAGTCAGTTTGCAAGGCACTTGCCGACGCAACAGTCGCGTGGTGTTGGTGCTCGGTGGTTTGATTTGCCACCTGCTGATGGTCCGCGCGGTGATGGGCTTGGTGGATACCGGCGCGCTTCCAGAAGTATTCCGGTTTTTCGCGGTGCCCTTCGCTTTGGCTCCTATGCTCCACGGCGTTTTGTTAGGGCGCGCGGTCGCTTCCTTTTCCGCCGTCTATGTCACGCTGATCGGATGTTTGCTCGTCCCGAAAGGGGATGTGCTCGTTTACATGATCCTGAGCCTGGTCGCCGGAATGACGAGCGTTCTGTTAGCTTATCAGGTCAGGAAACGACTTCAACTACTCCAAGCCGGCATCTATGTGGGCGCGGTCACCTTGGTGCTTGGAGTGGTTTTGGGACGCTTGGACATCGCCGCCTGTTTCGGCCCAGACGCGGTGGATCATTTGCAATTTCTCGGCAAAGGTAGTGCCGCCGCATTCGGCACTGCGGTGGTGACAGCGCTCCTCATCAGCGGCCTGCTCCCGCTTTTTGAAGGGGTTTTTCACCTCACCACCGACATCAGTTGGTTAGAACTCAGCGATTTAAATCACAAGCTGCTCCGCCAGATGCAGCTCGAAGCTCCGGGCACTTTCCACCACAGCCTCGTTGTCGCCTCGCTTGCCGAAGCCGCCGCCGAAAAAATCGGTGCCAACGCCCCGATGTGTCGCGTGTGCTCCTATTTTCATGACGTGGGAAAACTCAAGAAACCCGGCTATTTCATCGAAAATCAACACGACGGCACGGACAATCCCCACGACACCCTCACGCCGACGATGAGTTCGATGATCATCATCGCACACGTCAAGGATGGCATCGACCTTGCCGTGAAACACAAGCTCAACCCCCGAATCATCAACGTGATTCAAGAGCATCATGGTGACTCGCTCGTCTATTTCTTTTATCGCCGCGCTCAGGAACAGAAAAAAGCCGACATGGATAAAGTGGATCGTCGGTTAGAAAATCCTGAGGACCTGCCGATGGTTGAGGAGAAGAATTTCCGTTACCCCGGCCCCCGTCCCGGCACTCGCGAAAGTGGCATCATCGCCCTTGCCGACACCATCGAGAGCGCCTCCCGCTCGCTCCAGAAACCCACTCCTGCCAAGATCCGGACCATGGTCGATGATCTCGTCCGCGCGAAAATTAATGACGGCCAGCTTGATGATTGCCCGCTCACCTTGCGCGAACTCGCCAGGGTCAAGGACAGTTTCACCGGCACCCTCCGCAGTATGCTCCACAGCCGGATCAGCTACCCGAAGGACGAAAGCTCCACGACCGCCGCGACCAAGCGCGCAGCGAACGATGCCACCCAAGGCGGACGCGTCATCCCCATGCCCAAGCGTGCCTGAAAAATCCTACGCATGTCGCTCGAAGTCATCATTGGCAACAACCAGCAAGCCACGGAAATCCCGGAGAGCTGGCTCACCGCTCTTGAAAGTGTGGCGCACGAAGCCGCACGCCTCGCCCTGGAAAATGCGGTTGAGGACGACTCCCCGCTCTCCCATCTTGCGACTCTTGAAGTCGCGCTGGTGGATGATGTCACCAGCGACCAAGTCCACCGCGATTTCATGGACATCGAAGGGCCTACCGACGTCATCACTTTTCATCATGGAGAAATCGTCATCGGCGCGGAGGTCGCCGAGCGCCAAGCTGCGGAGTACGGTGAGCCGTTGCCCCGTGAGATCCTGCGCTATTTCGTCCACGGCCTGCTTCATCTAGCAGGTCACGAGGATGGCGAGCCTGTCGAACGCGCCGCGATGGAAGTTGCACAGGAAACCATCATCACCCAACTCTGGACTCCCGCGCTGCGCGAACGCTTCAGCCTTTGACGTTATTTAAAATGTCCCGCATCCATCACTCATTCTGCCGCTGGTGCTATCAGGGAATCCCGTTGGAAAACCTCTGCATCGCCGCCAAGGAAATTGGCATTTCCTCGATCGAGCTGGTCATGCCGGAGGATCTAACGTTGTTAAAAAAATACGGTCTCACCTGCGCCATGATCAGCTTCCCGCTGGGGAAAACTCCTGATGGCATCGAGGTTGGCCGCCTTGAAAAAGCCTTCAACCGCCTCGAACACCACGACACCCTCGTCGCCATTTACGAGCCCCACATGAGGGCCGCCGCCGCCGCCGGGGCCAAGCAGGTCATCTGCTTTTCCGGAAACCGTGACGGATTATCCGACGTGCAGGGAATGGAAAACTGCGCCACCGGCCTGCGCCGCCTGCTGCCGTTAGCAAGAGAACTCGGCCTAACAATTTGCATGGAGCTTCTCAACAGCAAAATTGACCACCCGGACTATCAGTGCGACCACAGCGCGTGGGGCATTAGTCTTTGTGACATGTTAGAAAGCGAAAATTTCGGGCTGCTCTTCGACATCTATCACATGCAGATTATGGAAGGAGATGTCATCCGCACCATTCGCACGCATCATCGGTATTTCACCCATTACCACACTGGCGGCTGCCCCGGTCGGAATGAAATTGATGAAACCCAAGAACTTAATTATCCCGCCATCGTGCGGGCCATCGCGGATACGGGCTACACAGGCTACGTCGGGCAGGAGTTCATTCCGTTAGGCGATGATCCGCTTGCAAGTCTCCGACGAGGCGTGGAGATCTGCACAATCTAACTGCCGTCAGGACAAATCGTGCCTAGAACCACGACATAAAGGGGGGATAGGCTTCCAGCCTGTCCCTCCGTTCGCAGGACAAAAGAATTTCCGACCCATCACTCCAGCCCGCGATCCGCAACTTCTTCCTCGTCCCAGCCCAGATAATGGCCGAGTTCGTGGAGGAAGGTGGTGCCCACTTCGTCTCGGTAATCATGCTCTTCCTCCCCGACCCATTCCCAGAGATTCGTTAGAAAAAGCCGGATGCGTGGGAGTTCTCCCGCTTCCGCCTCATCCAGCGCGGATGGTCCTTCGAAAAGCCCGAGTTCGTCGCCATCCAACTCCTCGTCATAAGTTCCTTGGCCCGGCTTTTCCTCAAATGAAATTGCGATTTTTTCTGCCGAGTCTTGGATGTCCTTCGGCAGAATTTTTACGAGTGCCTTCAACTCCTCGTCCGCCCACAGGCTCAATGTTTCAAAATTCATGGCGATGAATTAGCCATTCGCCCCCTCCGACACAAGGAGATCGTTTGCCACGCCTTTTCAAATTGATCCTTGATCCCGCGTTCCAGAGCAGTTTTTCTCCCCATTCGTATCCACCAAAACCCATGCGTCATCTCAATTACCATCCCGCTAACAACTTCAAACGCATCGTTGCCTATTTGATTGACGTGCTTCCCATCAATGCCGCTCTCTGCTTCATTTCGGCAACGGTATTCGGGGTAAGACCGGTGGTGGATCAGTTGGCGTCTGATCGGGCTAACGAGGCGGCTGGCTATGCGAAGCTGCTCATTGTCGGGGGCACTTTGGTAATTTGGATTTTCTACTGCATCGTCGGCGAGTTGACCCCGTGGCGGGGGACCTTCGGCAAAAAAGTCATGGGGATTTCCGTAAAGTCGATCAGCGGTGGCAAGCTGACTTTTGGGCAGGTGCTCGGACGTAATGCCGCTAAAATTCTATCAGCGTTGCCATTATACTTTGGATTTTTCGCCGCCTTCATCAGCCATGGGAACCGGTCATGGCATGACTCGCTTTCGGGCACCGCCGTGGCGGACACTAAATAAAGAGCATCCAGCCAACGGATGAATCTCATCGAAACAGCAGCACTCGGTTTGCTCACCTCGGCCTGGCTGCTCCAATCTGCGGCCGCCGTGCTCAAGACTCGCAGGGCTCATCAGCTATTCACCGATCACCAACGCCGGATCGATAGCCGCGTGGAAGTCCGGGAAAAGCAGCGGGTGGCTCTCATCATCGCCGTTAAAGGAATTCCGGAAAATTTTGAGAGCTTCCTCGATTTCGCGCTCGGGCAGGACTACCCGGACTATCGGGTCATCTTCGTGACTGAATCATCTAACGAACCCGCGCACGCTGCGATCCAAACACGGCTCCGCAGTCCGGGATTCGTGAAAACACGCCTGATTGTGGCGGGAAAAGCAATCAATGCCGGCCAGAAAGTCCACAACCTGCTCGCTGCGATGAAGCAGTTAGAACGGGCCGATGGCATCATCGCTTTTGCCGATGCGGATCTCTCCGGGAAAATCAACTGGCTGTCCTGTCTCACCTTACCGCTCAATCTCGGTCAGGCGGATTTCGCCACGGGTTACCGTTGGTTCATCCCCGCTGACAATTGCATGCCTAACCGAATTATTGCGTTGGTGGGCACCGGAATCGAGCCATGGATCGGACCCGCGTGGCGGATGTGCCTTTGGGGCGG
>JANYFB010000116.1 GCA_025362955.1 Akkermansiaceae bacterium | reverse complement strand
ACCATTCCCCGGACAGTGGGAAATTCCGGCGTTATAGTTGTTGACGCAATCGTCACATTAAGAAGGCTCATCGCTTGCGGATATTGGCCCGGCGCTTGCTTAGAATGGAAATAACAGGATCACCGCGCGTTTAAATCCGGCGCGGCAATCACCATTAAGTCTCTTCAAATGAATCCTTTGCGCGTCCTCAAGCTTGGCTGGGAATTTCCTCCTCTCATCAATGGCGGGCTGGGAATTGCGTGCCTCGGACTCTCCCGGGCATTGGCAAAACACGTCAATCTAACTGTCGTTGTACCGAAATCCTCGCCGGACGCAGACTTTCCCGATTTCAAACTTAGGGGTCTGAACCAGCTCACCGTGGAAAAGCTGAAATCGGTGGAAAGCCGCTACCGTTACGAGAGTTTTGCCCAAGTCCGTAATGTGCCGCTGTTCCTTGATCCTTATGAAAACGGTGAGCCCACCCAAGCCGACCTAACAAAATATGCGGCTCCCGTCACGGAAGACCTGTTTTCGGAAACCACCATTCAACAACTCGACTCCTTCAAAATCGGCGACCTCTACGGACCTGACCTCGGCAGCAAGGTGATCGAATTTTCAAAAGTCGCGGCAAAACTCGCGATGTTAGAACCGTTCGACATCATCCACGCGCACGACTGGATGACCTTTCTCGCCGGGGTCGAAGTGAAGAAAGCCACCGGCAGGCCGCTCGTCGTCCATGTCCACGCCCTGCAATACGATCGCGCTGGGGCCAATGCGCGCGGCTGGATCTACGACCTTGAAAAATACGGCATGGAAGAGGCGGACGTCATCATCCCGGTGAGCCGATACACCGGCGAAATCATCGCCACCCACTATGGGATCAATCCTAACAAAATCCGCCCCGTCCACAATGGAGCCGATCCGGTGGACGTCTTTGAAACGAAGAAAAAATTTCCCGAGAAGCTCGTACTATTCCTGGGACGACTCACCTCGCAGAAAGGCCCGGAATTTTTCCTCGAAACCGCCTCGCGCGTGATTGAAGAATACTCTAACGTGCGTTTCGTCGTCGCCGGGACCGGCGACAAGCTGCGACCACTCATCGAGTCCGGGGCATTTCGCGGACTCGGCGCGCACTTCCATTTCACCGGCTTTCTCGACAAGGAAAAGGTCAATGACCTGCTCTCGATGACCGACGTTTACTGCATGCCATCGGTTTCCGAGCCATTCGGACTATCAGCCTTGGAAGCCGCGCAATTCGGCATCCCCGCCGTGATTTCCAAACAATCCGGCGTCGCGGAAGTCCTGAAAGGTGCGCTCAAAGCGGACTACTGGGATGTCGGACTAATGGCAAAGCACATCACCGCCTTACTCACGGATGAAGCACTCCGCGAGCAGGTCATCGAACAGGCGAAGCTCGATATCGCCGCCTCCACCTGGGACGCAGCAGCGGCCAAGGTGATGAGAATTTATGAGGAATTAGCCCGTTGATTCCCGTATCCCTCCCTGTCCTTGTAAACCCATGCCCGACGTTTGTCTCTATTTTCAAGTGCATCAGCCTAACCGCTTGTTGCCTTATGATTTCTTCAAGATCGGTGAAAACGCGATCCATGAAGACGAGGCAATGAATGAGGAAATCCTCAACAAGGTGGCGGAAAAATGTTATCTCCCCGCCAACCGGATGTTCCAACGCTTGGTCGAGGAAAACGATGGACGCTTCCGGATGGCACTTTCTATCAGCGGTGTCGTTATCGAGCAGATGCAACGTTACCGTCCAGACGTATTGGAGTCATTTCAGGAACTTGTGGCATCCGGAAGTGTCGAGCTGTTAGCGGAGACTTATTATCACTCACTGGCATTTGTTCATTCCAATAGGGAATTCGACCGCCAGGTAGAACTTCATTTACAAAAGCTCGAGGAAGTATTCCATGTCCGACCTCGGGTTTTCCGTAATACGGAATTAATATATAACAATGCCATCGCCGCCAAGGCGGAAACGATGGGCTTCGACGGCATCATGGCTGAAGGTGTTGAACGAAATCTGAATGGCCGTTCGCCCAATTTTCTCTACCGCGCGCCGACCACTGCCCGCATCAAGACATTGCTTAGGAATGTTCCACTTTCCGACGATCTCGGGTTCCGGTTTTCCGATCCGAACTGGCCTGGCTATCCCCTAACGGCAGAAAAGTTTGCTGACTGGATCGCCGGTTGCGAAGGGGATGTGGTCAATCTGTTCATGGACTATGAAACCATCGGCGAGCACCATTGGGACGAGACCGGCATCTATAATTTCTGGCAGGCCATTCCAGCGGCACTGATCGAAGCCGGACTCCAGTGGGTCACCCCCACCGAGGCTGTCGAACTCTATCGGGCCTCGCGGGAATATGATAGTGATTCCATCACCTCATGGGCGGATACCGAGCGCGATCTATCCGCCTGGATGGGCAATGTGATGCAACAGGAGGCCATCGCAAAAGTGCATCGGTTAGAACAGGAAATCCTCGCGGTCAACGATTCCGCCCTTACTGACTCATGGGCGAAAATGCAAACTTCCGACCACTTCTACTGGATGGCCACCAAAGACGGAACTGACGGCAGCGTGCATAAATATTTCACACCCTATCCGAGTCCTTACGACGCCTACATCTATTTCATGAACGTCTTAGCCGATCTCCAAATCCGCCTCCGCCGCGCCCAAGAGCAAAAAGGCATATCCTAACGGACCTTCCTAACGGACCGCGAAATTCTTTTCCCTCTTCTGTCCATCCAGCGCTAGCGAGGATGCACACTTTTTCCCACTTGCTCTATTATGCCGCACTGGGAATCCCAAAGCTTCTGCAGGTTATTTCCCGCCAAGTCAATCTCCGCTCTTCAGCACCTTGATGAAGGCGTCCTGAGGGATATTCACCTTGCCGAACATCTTCATCTTCTTTTTCCCTTCTTTCTGCTTCTCTAGCAGCTTTCGCTTGCGGGTGATGTCGCCGCCGTAGCATTTCGCGGTGACGTTTTTGCGCATGGCGGAGATGGATTCGCGGGCGACGATTTTTCCGCCGACGGCGGCTTGGATGGCGACGACGAAGAGATGCGATGGAATGACTTCTTTGAGTTTTCCTGCAAGCATCCGCCCATAAGATTCCGCCTTGTCGCGGTGGACGATGGTGGAAAATGCCTCGACCGGATCGCCGGCGATGAGCATG
>JANYFB010000106.1 GCA_025362955.1 Akkermansiaceae bacterium | reverse complement strand
GCAGGTGCTATCACTTGTCCGGGTGTGCTGCTAGATAAGCCTTCACGTCCTTGGTAACAATCAGCTCACCCTTCATAATGGCCCAGTGGCCGGGAAAGGTGCAGAGGTATTGGCAAACGCCCTCGGTGGTGGGGGCGGTGAGTTTGATGGTCTCCTTTTGGCCGGCCTCAACGAGCTTCGTAGCGTCGATGATGCGCGGATCGTTCTCTAGCAGATAAGCGCGGCCTTTGCTATCGAGCTTGGTGGGAGCTTGGGTCTGCACGGCTTCTGCAATGGCCTGCATGGTTCCCGGCTGAACGAAGACGAGGTTGTGAGGCATGGCGTCGGGGTTTTCAAAATTCACGACGAAGGGTTTCCCAGCTTCCACGACAAGGCGTGGCGTGTCGTAGCGGAGTTGCTCGCGGACGGTTTTGATCGTGAAGACTTTCACATCCAGGCCACCCAGAGCTTTCGTCGCCGCAGCGGCATCGGAAGAGGGGAGCATGGCGATGAGTTTGGTCGCGATCTTGATCGTTTCGAGGTAGTCGGTCGAGCTACGGAGGTCCGCAGGGACGGCATTTGCCCAGCTCACAATCCCGGTGACGGCGACGGCGGCTTGATCCTTTGGCCAACCGCTTTCTGGCAACTGGGACATCGCTTGTGCGGCGGCGGAGACCATGTCGTTCTTCTTGATGAGCTCGGCAAGGGCGGCGAAGACTGCGGCGGGTTCTTTTCCTAGGGCAGGCAGCGCATGGATCGCGGCACGACGGACCATCTCCATTCCCTTTGGAGATTTAAACGCAGCATCCGTTCCTTCCGGCATTCCCGCGAGGAGCTTGCTAACAGGCGGATACGCGGTTCCGCGAAGAGTGGCGTCCGGGATGAGTGGCAGGGCGTTCACGTAGGCGGTGAGTGCTTCCGGAGATTTCAGCGCGGCGTGCCATGCGGTCACCACCGAGCCATCGGCGATCATCAGGGCGGCGGCGGAGCTTTGGGCCACCACATCGGAGGCGTTTGCGGACGCCAGTTTTTGGAGCGGATCATGGGCGGTTTTGAGATCGGCAGCGGACTGGGCTAGCAGCAACTTGCAGAGTTCCTGCGTGCCCTTGTCGTTTTGGGTGGCCACGGTTCCGAGGAGTGCGATTAAGGATTCCGCAGGGGAATTTTTATTCATTTTCGCCAAAGCCGCGAGGGCTTCCGCACGTTGCTGGGGCGTGGCGTCGGGACGGGTGAGTAAGGCTCCCAGGGCTGCGGGGGTATGCAGTTTAGACAAATCCGCACCGTTCGCCGAGCCCAACAAATAGTTCATTCCGGCGGGATTGTCCGCAGCGATGGTTTTGCCTTCCGCGACGGCGTTTTTCCACCAAGGCTGGAGCTGCTTCATCGTCTCTTTCAAACAGTAATCGATGTAGTAATCCGTCGGATGCTTGAGTGCCGTTAGAGCGGCGTCTGCGGCGGCGGTTTCACGGAAAAAGCTGGCGACGCGGATGGCCTCGAGGCGGACGCGGGGGGCTTCATCGTCAGCGGCGGTCTTAAGTAAGGCCAGCGCACCGGGCACGCGGTCCCGCCAGTAACCGAGCACGCGGACTCCTTGGGCGCGGGCGCGGGGTTCGGGTGATTTCAGGATGCGGTCGAGAAGCGTCAAGTTGACGACGTTGTGCCATTGGTGGACCCACAGCGCTTCGAGCAGATTGTGTTCGTAGGTGGGATCTTTCGGATCGAGGAGTTTCACCCAGTCCATCACGCCAGCGGTGACTTGCTTGGCATCGTGCTTTTCGAGTTCAATTTTGGCCCGCAGGCGGACATCATTTTCCGGCTCTTTGAGCAGCTCTAGCAATGCGGCGATCGGCTGACCGTCGATTTTCTTAGGCACTAACAAGGGGCGGCCTTCGTAGGTGATCCGATAGAGGCGACCGTGCGCGTGGTCGCGGTTTGGATCGCGGAGGTGATGCTGGAGGTGACCGATGAGCATTTGCGACCAGTCCATGAAATAGAGCGAGCCATCGGGCGCGACGGTGATGCCGGAAGGCCGGAAATTCGGATTCCCCTTGATGTCGTCCGTGACGAGGTTGTCGATGGTTTCCCCCTTGAGGCCGGAGCCATCCTCGGTGATTTTCGCGCGGAAAATCCCTTGGACGCTGATGACGTTGGTGTTGAGGAAAAGTCCCTGCCAGTCATCCGGGAAATGGCGGCTGGTGAGGAGCGCGGTGCCGGGGCAGGGGCGCGAGGGGCGTTTCCAGAATTGCTCCATATTGGGGTGCGAGCCTTCGTCGAGGTGACCACTGAAGGCCGGCCCGAAATAGTTCGCATTTCCGGTGGCGTCGGTGATCAGGTCGTTGCCCCAGTAGTCGAAGACGCGGCCGTGCGGGTTGGCGAAACCGTAGGGAACGTGGCGGTCGAATTTCCCGGTGAGCGGCTCGTAGCGATAGATGCAACCGTTGGTGTTGCGGATCGGGCCGTTGAATGTTTCCACGTTGGTGCTGAGGAAAACGCCGTCGCTCAGATAGACCGCGCCGCCGGGTTCGTAGCACATCGAGTTGGTTTCGTGGTGGGAGTCCGCAGCGTCCATGCCGTGGAGGACGTGCTCGCGGGTGTCGGCTTTTCCGTCGCCGTCGGTATCGCGCAGATAGAGGAGGTCGGGTGACTGCATCAGGAGGATGCCGTCTTTATAAAACTGGAAGCCGGTCGGACAGTTCAAGCCGTCGGCGAAGGTAGTCATTTTAGCGACCTTGCCGGTTTTCGGGTCAAGGTCCAGAACGAGGATTTTATCGAAAATCTTGGTGGTGGGCGAGGTTTCCGGATAGTTCGGCCAGACTGCAATCCAGAGGCGGCCCTTGGTGTCGAAACTCATTTGCACCGGGTTGATGAAATCCGGGAAAGTCTTCTCAGAAGCGACCAGCTCGACTTTGCAATGCTCAGGGAGCGTGAGAAACTTGATCGCATCCTCCGGGTCGTTATAGGCGACGGGTTCTTTGCGGTTAGGCGGAGTGTTTTCCACTGGCGGCAGGTTGTCGTCGGTGACCTTGAATGGGTGGCCTTGGGCGGTGGCCCAGACGAGTTTGTCGCGATTGGCGGTCTTTACGTCGCGTTGCGCGAGTTCCTCGCAGAGGATGCGGGCGTTGGTGACCCCTTCGTAGGCGATGCGCGAGCGGTCGCCGAAAATGTTGTATTGATCTACGGTGCGGTAGCGGTGACGCCACTCATCGTTCTTTTCTAACACCGCTGAGCGGATCTTGGCGACGGAGGGGTCCGTGGTCGGAGCTGCTTTTTTGCCGAACACCGCCTCGAACTGGACGGGTGCGAGGAGTTTGTCTCCTTCGTCGGTGAGGTGGATGCCGTTGATGGTGAGCGGGGCTTTGGCGGCTTTGTAGAGTTCCTGTGAGGGATTGAAGAGATTGACGAAAGGGATGTTTTTCGCCTTCGCCACTTCCGCCATGGCCTGAGTGTAG
>JANYFB010000087.1 GCA_025362955.1 Akkermansiaceae bacterium | reverse complement strand
CGGAAGCTCTTGGTTCATCGAACCGAGTCCGTAGGAAAGCCAGGATCCGAGCGAAGCTTTCCCGTTCTGCATCGAACCGGTATAAACTAACTGGTTGGCGGGCTCATGATTGATGGCGTCGGTATGCATCGACTTAATGATGCAGATGTCATCCGCTATTTTCGCGGTCCAGGGGAGAAGCTCGCTGATCCAAGTGCCGGATTGCCCGTGCTGGTTGAATTTGAAGATCGTGGGAGCGAGAGGGAATGTTGCCTGCCCGGAGGTCATGCCTGTTAGCCGCTGCCCTTGGGCTTTGAGGTAGCCGTTGAGGTCTTCTTTGAAACGCTTTTTGAGATCCGGCTTGTAGTCGAAAAGATCAAGCTGCGAGGGTGCCCCGATCAGGGAAATGTAGATCGCACGCTTTGCCTTAGGAGCGATCTGCGGAAGCATTTCATTGATGCCCGCGATACTTTCGGCGGCAGACACGCCGCGCTGGCCTAACAAGGAAGCAAGCGCCGCCATCCCGAGTCCGGTGCCGGATTTCCTGAAGAAATGACGGCGGCTGTATGCACTATTATGGGATTCCAAGGGAGTCATCGCGGTTCAGCGGGTGATGGTTTCATCGAGGTTGAGGATCTGGCTGGCAAGCAAGGTCCATGCGGCGAGTTCCGGGACATCCGCATCCTTGCGCGGCGGGGTAGCTCCGGTAGTGATTAATTTCGCCGCATCGTCAGCGTGACCTCGGAAAGTGGCCAAGGCAGTGTCGAGGGATTTGCTAACAATTTTTCTTTCGCCAGCATCAAACTTCCTACCATCAAGGCGCAGAGTGATGAAATCCAAGCGGTCGTTAAAATCCTTTTCTGACTTCAGCGCGAGCGACGCGAGTTCCCGCGACGCCTCAATGAATTGCGGGTCGTTCAGTAGGACCAAGGCTTGCAAAGGAGTATTCGTTAGATCCCGTCGGACGCAGAAGACCTCGCGTGTCGGCGCGTTGAAAATTTCCATCGACGGCGGGGCTGCGGTGCGTTTCCAAATCGTGTAAAGTGACCGGCGATAGAGACTTTCGCCATTGTCCTCTTTATAATTTCTGGTGTTAGATTGCGGCATCGCGACCGCCTCCCAGATGCCTTCGGGCTGATAGGGTCTCACCGACGGCCCGCCGACTTTGGGCGAAAGTAGTCCCGATGAAGAAAGCGCGAGGTCTCGAATTTGTTCCGCGTCCAGACGGTAGCGCGGGCCACGGGCGATTAGTCGGTTAGATGGATCTTTTTCAAGTTTCTCCGGGGAGACTGCTCCACTTTGGCGGTAGGCTGCGGAGGTCACCATGAGCTTGATCATGTGCCGATAGTCCCATTTTGATTCCACGAACTCGGCAGCGAGCCAGTCCAGCAGTTTGGGATGGCTGGGCCGAGCACCCATGATGCCGAAATCCGAGTTGGTCTCGACGATGCCGGTGCCGAAAAAGTAATACCAAGTGCGGTTCATGGTGACACGGGCCGGTAGCGGGTTCGCGGGGTCTGTTAGCCAGCGGGCGAGGCCGAGGCGGTTCTTCGGCGCGTCGGCGGGCATTGGTGGAAGCACGGCGGGAGTGTTAGGTGTGACTCGTTCGCCCTTGTCGGCGTATCCGCCACGGATGAGGATATTGGCAAAAGGTTCCTCCTTTTTTTCCTCCATCACGAGTGACACGGAACCCCGGGCGCGCAGGGCGCTTTGCTCGGAATTCAACCCGTCGAGGCGGGTCCGGAGGTCGCGGGATGGGGAGTCAATGTTGGCGAGGAAATATTGGAAAACTGTCTCGGTTTGCTCCTTGGTCCGCTTATCAACAGGCAAGGAAACAATCTGTTGGAGCATGCTGTTTTCTGCCAGTTCCTGGATTTCCTTAGGACTGAGGAGGCGCCGATAGAAGCGGAAATCTTGAAGCGCCACCTTACCCGTTAGTTTTGAATCGCCACCGTTGCGTGAGCCCAGCAGCAACGGCACGGAGGTCTCGATATTTCCGCCGACGGTGTTTGGATAGGTTTTACCTTTCGCGTTTTTCCCATCGACATAAATTTCGCTCGCTTGGTGGCCGGCATTCGCCCCGTTGAAGGTGACCATAACGTGATGCCATTCACCGGATTTCAATGGGGAAGGGGCGACGATCTTGTTAGCCGCCTTATCCCACGAGTCGATGACGTGAGAAGCGGGTTTTCCTCCATCCAGGTAGAGATCCCAGCCACGGAATCCGTCGGCGGGGTTCATGCGGGCTACAATTGCGCCGGTTGGTTCACCCTCAATGCGGATGAAACCACCAAAGGTCACCCGGTCACTGCGGGTAAAATTGCCCAGATCGCCCAGATCGACCGGCGTGTCACTGATGATGGGCGCTTTGCCAAGAGGCGCGTCGATGCGGGCGATTTCCACCGGCCATTCCCGCGGCTTGC
>JANYFB010000075.1 GCA_025362955.1 Akkermansiaceae bacterium | reverse complement strand
GCCGATTCCAAGCCATCACTTCCAAACCCAGCACGCGGGTAATGGGATGGGTGAACAAATTCCGATGCCCCACGGGCGCCCGAAAAAGCCGGGGCTTCCTGCCGATAGTCTCCCCGATGATATCCTGACAGTCGGCGATTTCCCGCCATGTCCGCCACGGACCCGCGCACCAGAAACTCGCTTGTGGATGTTTGAGCGTGTGATTGCCAATTTCATGTCCCCGGCGCAGCACCTCGCGGGCAAGTTCGGGAAATGCCCGGACTTTTTCGCCGATCATGAAGAAGATGGCTTTGGTTTCATATCGGTCTAGCAAATCAAGTAAAAGCGGCGTGTCGTGTGGATCGGGGCCATCGTCGATAGTGATGAGGATTTCACCGTCCGCGCTTGTTAGAACAGGCCCGAGCCACTGGCAATAAGGATTGAGCACCGCCCAACAGCAGGCCACGGCAACGCCCGCGCCGCAAACCACTCCCCACCGCCAGCCGAATTTGATCCCGACCGCAATGGCGGCGAAATGGACAAAAATCACCAGAAACACCCGCAATGCATTTCCCCATTTTCCCGGAACTCGCATCAAGTCCTGAAAAGCCAAGAGGCTGTCGGCGACCAATGCCATCGCGGTCATTCCAATCCATATATAGGAAAAAAAACCTAGCACCCCTGTGCTCTGGCAATGAAACCCCGCCCAGATCAGGCAGATAGTGGACCATAAATGCCATTGGTGTCTTTGGTGTTTTGCATTGAGAACGAACGGCAGAATATTAAGGATTAGAAACGTCGCTGGAATGGCTAACAGCCAACCGGCAGCAGCTCCTAACATTGAAGTAAGCCACCCACCGATGGCGACGAGCAAGGTCGATGGAATCAGAACGGAGAATGCCCGATATTCCCCACGATGCATTCCCCGCGTATTTGAACATTCGTGAACATCCGCAAGCACGCTTTCCTCCGCCCCGCCGAAAACGCGAAACAAGGCGGACACCGCGCGATTGTCGGGAGGACTGATCATTGAGCAGGATACTGAGAAGCCCAAGGAGCTAGTCGGGACTCAGGATTCGTGGCAAGTAAAATGCAGCCCCTCAGCAACTCTCAGGGATCTTCAAAAACCGCCTTTCAAAACCATCTCGACAGGTGGAGTTGAAGCGTTAAACTTGGGCGTTAATCGCCGTCGTCATTATCTACCGTAAGCATCATGAAAACCATTCCACGTTCCACGGCTTGCCTCAGCACTGCCATTCTTCTTCTAACTGGCCTGAGCTCGGCATTGGGGCAAATCGCATACACCCGGCTCCAAAGCAGCGGAGCGCTCACGCTTCACCAAATGTCGGCGAACGGGAATGGCGACACCACCATCAACTTTCCATTTGCCCAAGTCGGCTTCCCAACATGGTCCCGGGATGGCTCGCAATTGGCAGTGACTGCATTCAAGCCCGCCAGCGTGCCAACGCACACTTGGAATGTTTACGGCATCGCGAGACGCAATGGAGCGGTGCAAAAACTAACGGATTTCCAGGACATTCTTGACCCGCATAACCTGGCCTTCAGTTACACATTTCCTTGGTATAAGTCATTCTCTCCCAATGGAAAGTTCATGGCGATTTTTTCGCTCACCCAGACCGGTGGATCGGGTGACGGCGGTGGCGGTGTGGTCGATGTTCCCGTATTGGAAATTCATTCGCTGAGGAATACCGCCAACCCGATTCTGGTCCACGTTGATAAGACCCGGAACGGCAGGCATCACGGCGGAGAAGGGGTGGACTGGTCGCCCACCCAGAACACCCTCGCTGCGCCGCTCGAATCCTCCGCACCCTTTCTGTCCGGCGGCGGACCTGGTGAAACCACTGCGATTTTCCTGATTCCTCCGGTGCTGTCAGCCGTGCAACTTGGCAAGGCCACGCAGGTGACATTTCCCCGCGCCGATTCTAACATTCAAACCGGACTGTTGTGGACCGAACACGACTATCAGCCGAAATTCTCACCAAACGGCGTTGGCCTCGTTTACGTGCGCTCCTTCCAAGCACACGCGTTGACCACCTCCCTGAACCCGGACCCGGACATCCAATCCCTGCGGATCTTGAATTTGAACACGGGCGCTGACACCGAAATACGCAACTTCCGCCAAGGCACCTACATCACGACGGTGGATTGGTCCCCGGACGGCAAACGACTCGTTTTTGACCTCGCGCTGCAAACCGATAGCGTGGTCGGGCCGCTGCAACAAGGACGGGCGGAAACCAATCAAATTTACATTATCAATTCCGACGGAACCGGTCTCAAACAACTTCGCGGCAATGGCAATGGCACGCCATCCTGGCGGAGGTAATGATAATTCCTAACGAATGAAAATCTATAGGCCCTCCGAGATTGCTTTGGCCACCGCATCTTCCATTCCGGCCTCGGTACGGATGAAAATTTCCTGAAGGCCTTTTTCGGATTGAGTCACCGCTTTGAGGCTCCCGGAGATTTTCCGCTGGATTTTCAGACCGCCGGTGGGAACCCCCTGTCCCAACGATTTGCCACCGTAGGAACGCCCGATGATTACCCCGACCACGCCATCTAGCGCCTCGATCCTGCGCATGATCAAATGGCATTCTTTGGAAGAACTTTGATGGCGTCCACGTGAGGGCATGGTTTGGATTTCGTTCAAAGCCTACCCGGCTGTCCCGCATCATCAACCGTTATTCCAAGATCCGAGGTGCCCGATGATCGGAAGCTTGCTCTCCCTTGCGGTAATCCCTAGAACCGCGCACGCCAATGGCAAGTCCCTCCGTTTTTATC
>JANYFB010000051.1 GCA_025362955.1 Akkermansiaceae bacterium | reverse complement strand
TGATTTCACATCCGGCTTGAGCTGGATCAAATAGCCCGACACGAAACGGCTCGCCAGTCCCAGATGCCGCAGCAGCATTACCAGCAACCACGCGGAATCTCGGCACGAACCAGACGCTTTCTGCAAGGTTTCTTCCGGCGTCTGCACCCCCGGCTCCATGCGGATCCGGTACTCGATGGCGTGTTGCAGGTGGGCATTGATTTCAACCAGCACGTCGATGGTTCTGCCGGTTTTCCCCTCGAATTTGGAAATTAAGCCTGCCATCAGTTCGTCAGGCTTCTCGACTTGGAGAAACGGACTCAACTCATGCGCGAGCTCCGCATCGTAGGCGAACGGAAACTCCTCCGCCTTCGGTTCCAGAAAGAAATCGAAGGGGTTCTGCACCGACATTTCCACGACCAGATCCACCTCGATGTCCAGCCGGTCCATCGGCTCCGGGAACATCAAACGCGCCAGATAATTCGCCTGCGGGTCCTGCTGCCAGTTCGTGAAATGCACCGCAGGCCCGACTTTCAGGCTATACGCGAGAACGTTTGAGCGGCAATGCGGGGCCGGCCTGAGCCTCACCACATGGGCTCCGTGCGCGACCGGGCGCTCGTATTGATAACTGGTCCGGTGATGCAGGGCGACGTGGATCGACATAGGGTTGCCCCAGCTTTAGCAACTTCGGTGCCGACTTGTCACCAAACTCTGTGACATTTCCCAGGCCATCGCAATTTGGGTTTTTAAAACCGCAGATGGACGGGATGAACGCAGATAATAGGGATGGAGAGCTGAATTTGGCGTTGAATCTTGGATTTGAAAATCAGAAATCCAGCGACTCTTTCCTCTTCCATCTGTGTCAATCCTGTCTATCGGCGGTTCGAGTATGAAATCGAGATGCCCGGTCTCCTTTCCGTCATCCTCCTCACCGTTTCCGGAAAATGCTCGCTCGTTTGCACATGCTCCACTTGATTCAGGCGTGGCCGATGCGTTTTTCCAAATCACCCAAGCGAAAGTCTGGCGGGGCGACACGCTTGCCCTGCGGGATTTTTCCCTCACCCTCATCCACGGGGAAAGTGTGGCCATCCTCGGACCTAACGGCGCGGGAAAAAGCACCTTTTTGAAATTGCTGACCGGAGAAATCCGGCCCGAGGCTGATCCTGTGACTTGCTGCCGTTTGTTCGGCGAAGATCGCTGGTCCCTGGAGGAAATCCGCCACCGCATCGGCGTGGTCATGCCCGAGGAGGTCGCCCGCTTCGAGTCCTACGAAGTCACTTGCGATGCCGTCCTGTCCTCCCTGCGTGGTGCCTATGGCCGCACGCGGGACATGCGGTTTTCCCGCGCGGAAAAACAACAGGCCCAGCGCTCGATGGAGCGAATGGGCGTCGCAGATCTGGCAGAGCGGGAATTCGGAACTTTGTCATCCGGCGAGCGGCGGCGGATTCTCATCGCCCGGGCACTCGTCCATCAGCCGGAAGTCCTCGTCCTGGATGAACCCTCGACCGCGCTGGATTTCTCCGCCGCCCTCCAACTCTCCTCCACCCTCCGCTCCTTGTTAGGCGCGGGCCGCGATCTCGTCCTAGTCACCCACCATCCCGGCGAAATCCCCCCGGAAATCGACCGCGTCATCCTGCTGCAAGCTGGCCGAATTTTTGCGGATGGGGAAAAACGGAAAATCCTCACCGCCGCGAAGTTAAGCGAACTCTATCAGGTGAAACTTCGGGTTTCCTGGTCCGGCGGCTGGTGCGATGTGCGGCCTGCGTGAAGACGAAGTGCCGCGATTCTCCAATTGATGCGCGGAATTCATCCCGCGCGAAATCTCCAAGCCTGTCCACTCCGTCGAACTTCCGCATCCTTTCACTGCCCACGTTCCAAAATTTTTTAACTGCAGAGAACGCAAAGATCCAGAAACCGGAAACTCTCTTCCTTGTGTTCTTTGCGTTCTCTGCGGTTAAAGCCTCTTCGCTCCACTGGGAACGCTGCAACGCATGTGGAGAAACAGTGAGCATCCCACTCTGCTGCATCAAAAATGCTGAACCATTCGCGGAAGACTGCTAGATCGTCACGCCCTAGTTGCTCAACGGCGTTTTCGACGATTTTTGCGGCATTGCTCGTGGCTTAAGGATAGCGTCGAGGCTCTTCGCGATCAACTATCCATTTCTTGCATAACGTCAAAGAGTATGCAACCGCACTAGCGGGAGCGAGCGTTGAGACGGAGGTTGGGGTTCATGTTACGGGTGACGTTGCCGACAGTGCGGCTAGTGGGG
>JANYFB010000198.1 GCA_025362955.1 Akkermansiaceae bacterium | reverse complement strand
AACAACGACGACTCGATCGCCTATGTGTTAGATCGCGGTCAAGTGATTCGCGACGCGAGTGGCAAGGCTATCCGGATGGTCGGTGGAATGACCGATCTCTCAGCATACAAGGCTGAGATCGAGCTGGGGCGTTCCAACCGGGCCTTGCGGATGTTCAGTTCCTGCAATGAAATGCTGATCCGCACTACGGATGAAAGCGATCTGTTAGCGGAGGCCTGCCGTATCGCTGTGGAAATCGGTGGGTATCGGATGGCTTGGGTCGGCTTCGTGATGGAAGATGAGGCCCGGAGCATCGTGCCGATGGCGCACGCGGGAGCGGAGTTAGGGTATTTTTCTGAAGTCGATATTTCTTGGGCAGACGATCATCCCTCGGGCCTGGGTCCTGCCGGACAGGCGATCCGCAGCGGCAAGGAGGTGGTTTTCGAGGATATCATCGGAAATCCGGAATTTTCCAGGTGGTTAGAACCGGCCCGGAAACGGGGCTACCGCAGCGTGGTCTGCCTGCCACTCTCCGATGCCAAGCGCAGCTTCGGGGTGCTTTGCCTCTATGCAGGCGAACCCCATCCGGCAGGTGAGGACGAGATCAAAATGCTGCACGATATGGCGGCGGATTTGGCATTCGGCATTGAAAATATCCGGAGTCGGCTGGAACGGCAACGCACCCAAGATGTCGTGATCAAAGTCGCGCAGGCCGTTTCCAGTGGCACAGGCACCGAATTTTTTAATCTCCTAACCTGCAACATGGTCGGAGCACTCGGTGCCAGTGGCGGGGTCATCGGGCGCTTGAACCAAGGCGGCCATTCCATCGATACGCTCTCCTTTGTCTTGAATGGGGAAATCAAGGAAAACGTGAACTACAGCCTCGCGGGAACACCCTGCGAAAACGTGATCAACTGCGACGTGTGCGTTTACGAGCGGGGGGTCCAAAAGCTGTTTCCTGAGGATCGGATTCTAGCGGATTTAGGAATCGAGGGCTACGCCGGTATCCCCTTATACGACCAAAAGGGCGGGGTGGCAGGAATCATGGCTGTTTTTTACTCCAATGCTGTGACTGAGGCGGCACTGGTTGAATCCACCCTGAGGATTTTCGCCACCCGCGCCGCTTCTGAAATGGACCGGCAACAGGCAGATGCGCGCATCAGGGAACAGGCTTCCCTTCTGGACAAAGCTCAGGATGCAATCTTGGTGCGCGATCTCAACCATACTGTCACCTATTGGAACAAAAGTGCCGCACGTCTTTACGGTTGGATGGAGGCTGAAGCCTTAGGTCGCACGGTTGGAGAGCTGATTTACCGCGATACCGCCGCGTTTTCCCTTGCCCATCACCGGACACTCAGCACGGGCGAGTGGGTGGGGGAAATGAACCAGATCGACAAAAATGGCCGCGAGCTGATCGTCGAAGGCCGCTGGACCTTGGTGCGTGACGAACAGGGAATGCCCGAAAGCGTCTTCGTCATCAACACCGACATCACCGAGCACCGGAAGCTCGAGCAACAGTTCCTCCGCGCCCAACGGTTAGAGAGCATTGGCACTCTCGCAGGCGGCATCGCCCACGATCTGAACAACATTCTTGCTCCCATCTCCATGGCCATCGAGCTGTTGAAGATGCGCGTTATTGATGGAAGATCCGCTGAACTCCTCGATACCATTGCCGCAAGTGCCAAGCGTGGTGCCGATATGGTGGGGCAGGTTTTGTCCTTCGCCCGAGGGATGGACGGACGTCGCGTGGAAGTCCATCCCCGCCAGATCATTGCGGAAATCGAGAACATCGTGCGGGACACGTTTTTGGAAAATGTAGTTCTGCAAATTTGCGCCAGCCGTGAGCTTTGGACCATCTATGGAGATTCCACGCAGCTCCATCAGGTGCTACTCAATCTCTGTGTCAACGCCCGCGACGCCATTCCAGGAGGCGGGGAAATCTTCATTCTTGCCGACAACGTCCAGATCGACGCGACCTTTGCAGCGATCAACCTCGAAGCCCGCGAAGGGCCACATGTCTGCATTCAAGTCACCGATTCCGGCAACGGCATTCCTCCAGAAATCATCGACAAAATTTTCGACCCGTTTTTCACCACCAAAGCGGTCGGTAAAGGCACCGGACTGGGCCTCTCTACCTCGCTGGCCATCGTCAAAAGTCATGGCGGATTCATCCGCTGCATCAGCAAGGTGGGCGAGGGCACTTGCTTCAAGGTCTATCTGCCTGCCCGTCCCGAGATGGATGGAGCCGCGGCGTTGCCTGATAGAGTCTCGCTCCCCGTAGGAAGGGGGGAAACCGTCCTCGTTGTGGATGATGAGGCCTCCATCCGCCAAATCACCCGAGAGACCTTGGAGGCTTTCGGATACCAAGCCCTGCTCGCCTCGGACGGCAGTGAGGCTTTGGCCCGATATGCCGAACATCAGGCCGCGATCGCCGTTGTTCTAACCGACATGACCATGCCCATCATGGATGGTCCGGCGATGATTGCACAGCTCGTCAAAATGAACCCGGCGGTCAGGATAATCGCCACCAGCGGAATCGTCGCCCATGGTGAACTTGCCCGCCATAACGGGAGCGGAATTGCCCATTTCCTTCCAAAACCCTATACCGCCGAGACCCTGCTCAACAGTCTGAGAATGGTGCTAGCCAATCCTCAGGAAAACCGTTAGTTAGATCACTGTTCGATGTTGCTTGCCCGTAGCGTATCGTCCACCTACGCCAGAAAGTTTTCTTCCTGATGCCATTAAAAGCCCACCAGTCCCCGAATCTGTTGATCGTGGATGACGACGAGACGATCCAACGCCTGCTGGTGATTGCCGCCCAGGATCTCGGTTGGCGTCCGGTGGCCGCAGGATCGGGACAGGAAGCCATGGGTGTCATTGGCCCAAAAATCGAGGCTGTCATTCTCGATCACGGCCTGCCCGGAATGAACGGCCTCCAAACCCTCATCCGGATTCGAGAAAATTTTCCTGCCGTGCCAGTCATTATGCTCACCGGCCTCAACGATGCGGAAACCGCCGTCCAAGCTTTGCGTGCCGGAGCCGATGACTATCTCACCAAACCTTTCATACTTAAACGACTCTTCGACCTCTTGCGTCAAGCCCGCCTCGCCCGCCAGCATTCATCGCCGACTGTCGCTCGGGTTTCCGTCAAACGAGCGGCCAAAGCGGAACTCCACAGTGACAACCCCGCGCTCAGGAAATTGCTGGATCATCTTGCGAAAGCCGCCCGTCTCGACAGCACCATCCTTCTCACCGGAGAGAGCGGCACGGGCAAATCCCATTTCGCCCGTGAAATTCATCGCCTCAGCCCGCGCGCCGAGGAAGAATTCATCACTGTCAGTTGCCCGGCTCTGCCACGCGAGTTGCTGGAGTCTGAGCTTTTCGGTCACGAGCGGGGTGCCTTCACCGGAGCTACTTCGTCACGCGCGGGCCGCTTCGAGCAGGCCTCTAAAGGCACCCTTTTCCTAGATGAAATCGGCGACCTTCCGCCCAAGCTCCAGCCCAAGCTACTTAACGTGCTGCAGGACCGGGAATTTTTCCGCGTTGGTGGCAGCAAGATGTTGCAGACCGACGCGCGCGTCATCACCGCCACCAATGTCGATCTTCCCAGCCGCGTGAAATCCGGAGCCTTCCGTGAGGATCTCTACTACCGGCTGAACATCATCGAGCTGCGGATTCCCCCTCTCCGCGAACGGAGGGAAGATATCGCCACCCTAACACTGGGAATCCTCTCCCAAATCGCCGGGCGCCGGGGTGTCGAGGGCTGGCAACTTAGCTCCAGCGCCTCAGAAGCTCTGCGGGATTTCGACTGGCCGGGGAATGTCAGACAGTTGGAAAATGTGCTCGAGCGTGCCACCGCCTTCGCCGAGAAGTCATTGCTCCACGCCGATGATTTTCTCGGATTGTTAGATGGCCCGCGAGCCAACGATCCTATCCCTTGCCGCGCAACGGTACAAGGCCTGACCCTCCAAGAGGTCGAGCGCGACGCCTTCATCCAGACCTACCTTCGCACCGGCAAGAACAAGGCTAGAACTGCCCGCGAACTCGGCATTTCCGAACGCTCCGTTTACAATCTGCTAGGCCGACATGGTTTGAAATAGCCTGCCTCAACTCACTATCTGGCGGCGATGGCGGTGGCCGCGATGTGGGCGGTCGTCCAAGCGGCTTGGAAGTTAAATCCTCCGGTGATGCCATCAATGTCAATGCACTCGCCAGCGAAAAAGAGACCGGGAATGACACGGCTTTCCATCGTCTTGAAATTAATCGAGTGCCGATCAATGCCGCCGCAAGTGACGAACTCATCCTTGTTCGTAGTTTTGCCATCTGCCTCGAAGCGGGAGGATTTCAATCGATCTATCAGAAGTCGGGTGGCCGTTTTCGATAGCTGGCTCCACGTCATGGAATCCTCGATTTCACAGCACCCAACAATGCGCTCCCACAGTCGCCGGGGGATCGGGGAAATCGGGGTGTTCCGCACCAGTTTGGCTCCCTGCATCTGGCGGATTTCCGCGCAGCGGGTTTTGAGAACTTCCATTTCCAGCTCCGGTAACCAGTCGATGACGAAGGGAAAATGATGATTCGCCGCCGCCAGCGCCGGGGCTTCCCAAGCAGAAAGCCGCAAGACCGCAGGACCGCTGAAGCCACGGTGAGTGATCAATAAGGGGCCATGCCGCGCGACGTTAGAACTTCCCAAGCGGACAGAGACGTGGGGATGCGAAATACCTGCGAGGTCGCTAATACGCGTGTCACTCACATTGAATGCGAACAGCGAGGGGACCAAAGGGACAACCGTTTGTTCTAACTTTTTCAAATGATCGAGTAAGGGGCTGCCTTTCAGCGACCCGGTGGCGATGCAAACGGAGCGTGTTTCGATAGCTCCGGTTAGATGATCGAACTTGAGGGAAAAATTCCCGTTTGCCAAGCGCTCGATCCCCGCCAAGGAATGCTTTTGTAACAGTGGAATATGACATTCCCTCGCCCGATCCAGAAAACATTGGATGATGGAATCCGAGCTATCAGATACTGGAAACATGCGCCCGTCCGGCTCGGTTTTGAGGGTGACGCCGAAACGTGCGAACCACTCGACAGTATCGGATGGCTGCCATTTGTGAAACGCGGCCCGCAATTCGCGAGAGCCACGCGGATAATTTTGCGCCAACTCGCCGGGATCGAAACAGGCGTGAGTCACATTGCATCGGCCCCCGCCGGAGACCCGGACTTTTTGGAGAAAGTGGGCACTCTTTTCGAAGATCGCGACGCTTTTTTTAGGTGCCATTTCTGCAAATTGCAGCGCGGTGAAAAACCCGGCCGCACCACCGCCTATGACCGCCAGATCGAGTGGGGAAGGGGACTCGCTCATGATTTCCACCCCTCTCAAGGCACTCCGGATTCCGGGTCTAACATGGGGAAATATTTCTTCGCCAGATCGCGGCGTAATTCCACGGATGCGGCGATCTCGCGGTTCAATGCCTCCCGTAGCGCGGTGTCGCCGGGGCGGAGCACGAAGCCAATCATTTCCGGTGGGATTGCGTGGCCGTCCAGTTCCGTGATGTCCACGGTACTGAACTCCGCATCGGTGCCTTCGCCTTGGAAATTTTTGATCTTTTTGAGCGCGAGTGGTTTGTCTGCTAGACAACCTTCGATTTCGCGGGTTTCAAAAAGTCCTTTGAGCATTTTCTCGTGCGCTCCGGAACCCGTGTAGGGAACGACTTCCAGCTCCGGTGTTAGTTTTTGAATCCGCCGCGCGAGCAACATGTTAGTTGTGCCATCGACAGCACCAAGATGTGGAAATGCCGGCCTGCCATTTACCCAACCCGGCTGATCCTTCAGGGTAATGAGCGTCTGCGGATAACTCAAAACAGGGACGGTGAAGGCGAGTCCATCGCGTTGCCGATCCGCGGTGATCGAGACACCCGAAGCTAGCAGATCCACCCCTTGATCCCGCCGTAGAAGGTTTAGGAAAAGCTCAGGCTTGCCATCGCTGCCGGTTCGAATCCATCGCGAGGCATGAGGCACGAAGGTGAGTTTCGCGTTCGGATCGCGGCGCTGTAGGATGCGGGTCACGAGTTCCTTCGCGAGATCGACATCGAAGCCTGATAGATTGTCGCTCTCACCGTTGATGAAATTATTTCCACTTTCCGCATGTCCGAAGTGAAGCTCATGAGTGCGGAGAATCCGGGCCAGCGCATCCTGATCCCGGACCAGCGTCCTTTGCTCGCTCCACGGTGCGGTCCCGCCGCCTTTGTAAATGGGCCGGACGCGCCACGCGATTTCACCTTCCATCTGCTGTAACGGAAACGAATAACGAACACCGATGCGCGTTGAAACGGCTGCTTTTCCTGCTTGGACAAGCTCCACTTCAAAGCCTTCTAACTGCGCCATCTCCAGGCCTTCCTCAGACCACTCGAGTTGGGTGCTGCCGAGGCAATTGACATGGTTTGCCGGCAAGATGAGGGCAAGAGGGGCTCCTTTTCCAGCGTGGGGAAGCGAGGGATTCCCGGGTGGGGGCTGGGGTCGATGAAATGCGAGCCAACCAGTCCCAAGCGCTACGGCCACTCCGAAAGATGCGATCATTTTCAGGGGGAATTTCCGCGAAATTTCCGCACTCCGCGCCTGCTGTGGTTTGAGAGCCAGTCCACCCGCAGCCGCCGCATCGCTTTCTAACAAGCGGACTACCGCATCGCCTAACAGGCCAAGGTGCTTCGCGGAGGCTGGGGGTAGTAGATCGAACCACTGACATGAGCCTAGGAAAAATTCCAAGCGATCTGGAATGTCGATTTGAGCCAGTCGTACTGGCAACAACGAGACTTCATGCGTCACCGCCCGCTCCACCTCGCGGGCCACATAGCGTGAGGCTCCCGATGTCTCGGAAAGCAACACCACCATCACCCGACTTTTTTTGATCCCATCCACGATCGCCTGCCCGTAGTCCATCCCAGCAGGGACGTTCCGAGGTGCGATCCAGCAGGAAATTCCCCGGTTTTCAAACGCCTCGCAAACCTGCTGGGCAATCTCCCGATCCGCTGTGGCATAACTGATAAAAACGGAGGGACTTGCCATTGGCGTGCGCGGTTCTAGGGATTACCGCAAGGGAGAGCAAGCTTCCGATCATCGGGCACCTCGGATCTTGGAATAACGGTTGATGATGCGGGACAGCCGGGTAGGCTTTGAACGAAA
>JANYFB010000349.1 GCA_025362955.1 Akkermansiaceae bacterium | reverse complement strand
CACTCAGCCCGGCTCGTCGATCATGCCGGGGAAAGTGAATCCTGTGATGGCGGAATCCGTGACCATGGTGGCCGCCCGCGTGGCCGGAAATCAGACGACCATCGCTTGGTGCGGTGTGGGTGGATTTCTCGAACTGAATGTGTCGATGCCATTGATCGCGGCTTGTCTGTTGGAGTCCATCGGTTTGTTAGGAAACGTGGCTACCGCATTTTGCGAGCGCTGTGTGGTTGGCATTGAAGCGGATGAAACGCGCTGCAATGAACTGATCGAGTTCTCGCTCTCGATGGTCACCGCGCTTGCTCCGCGCATCGGCTACGATCAGGCAGCGGCCATCGCCAAGGAATCCCTCGTCAGCGGCAAGACTGTGATGGAGATTTGTGAAAACCGCTTGGCCGAACTCGGACTGGGTGCGGACGAGCTGAAGGAATTACTTGATCCTGCGCGGATGAGCGGGAATGGCGGTAGGCTAGGCTAGGCTTGCGATTTTCTTCCGCCGCCCTATTCTGCCGCCAACCACATACCGAAATGTCCGAAACCAAAACTTCCCCAAAAATCACCGCCTACCTCAAAACCTTCTGCGGCTGGAGCGAAGGCATCCGCGCGATCATGCGGAAATACGAGCTTCCCTATGAGGAGAAGGACATCATTAAAAATCCCGCATTCCGTTGGGAAATGGAGCAACGCAGCGGCCAGTCGCTATCGCCTTGCGTTGAAATCGACGGCCACATGCTGCCTGATATTTCCGGCGAGGAAGTCGAGAAATGGATGTTGGAAAACGGTTATTTCGAGGCCAATGACGCCACACCGGACGCGCCGATCAACTCGTCCTGCACCGACGAGCAACACGCAGAGATGGCGATGGGCCGGTCGCCACTTGAGGGAAAAATCCGTTTTCTCGATTGAGGCACAGACAAAGTTCTCCTCGTGGAGCATTTCCTCAACTGAACGATGAACTCTCCCGCAAGTGCATGGAAACAGTGGTTGGCCGAGAACGGTCCGCGACTGCTTTTGTTTGCCCGCGGCTGGAGCAATTCCCGTCAGGATGCGGAGGATCTCGTCCAAGAGGCGATTCTGCGGATGTGGCATTACCAAGCGGAAAAAGACGGATCTCCGCCTGACCTGCCGCTCGTTTTTTCCACGATCCGCTTTTGTGGGCTTAACCTCCATCGCAGCGAATCCCGCCGACGGAAGCGGGAGGAATCGGTGATTTATCTCAACGATTTCAAGGATGTTTGGCTCGATCCGGTGCTGGAAGAAGACGAGGAAGCGGAAATTTTAAGGGATGCCGTCCAGAATCTCAGCCAGAAACTGCGCGAAGTCGTCGTCATGAAGTTTTGGGGTGGACTGACGTTTTTACAGATTTCAGAAACTCTCGCGATCTCGCCTAACACGGCGGCCTCGCGCTACCGCTACGCCTTGGAACAACTGTCGCACGAACTGCGCCGCGTGAAGGAGGACCGCCATGCAAGCGCCTGACCCGATCGAAATAATCATGGCCCGATTGATGCCCCCTGCATTGAGTCAGGATGGACAGACGCAAATGGACGCGATGATCGACGATCTTGCGGGGCCGGAAAATATCATCGAAATTTCCTCCAAAGGATGGCTCGTCCGCTGCATGATCGGCGGGGGAATCGCAGCGGCGGTTGGGGCGTTGGCTGCCGTGATCCCGATGATTCATCGCGCTCCGCAGGCCAGCTTTTCTCATCCCGCGTCGCCTGCTGGCTTGGTTCTCGTGAATGAATCCGACCGGATCGAATCGATGACCGATGAAGGGTGGCGTGAGGATTCGGAAGGCTCAGCCATGCATTCCGTGCGACTCAAGGCGACCAGGGAAAATAACGTGCGGGATGAGGAAACCGGTATGGTGGTGCGGATTTCCGAACCCCGTGAAGAGATCATGATGATGCCGATAAGTGCTTTTGGTGAACCGCCAAAGCCCGTCCCCGGTGAAATGGTCCAAGCCTCACTCCTGCCCACTGATGGCAACGGCCCGGTGCGAGTCGTCAATGTCGCGGAAAAAAGCGCCAGTTTTTCCGCCGAGGAAGGATGCGCGGTAGTCCGGCGGGACGGTAATATTTACCAAGTGAAAATCAACGGCACCAAGGATGAAGCGATTTACGCCGGAGATTTGCACAAGAATGACACGCTCGAGAAGGTGCCGGAAAGTTGGCGTCGGCGAATTCAAGTCCTTTGCCGCACCTTGGATCAAGCGCTGGACGGAAGCCTGATGTCGGAACGCCAACCGCGTCCCCGCTTGGTTCCTCCCGTGTCACAGAAGCCGTAAAAACGTCTATCCGGCAGATTTCCCATGGGAATGCCTTGCGTTTTTCAACACGGCTTCCCATGTTCCGCTCCATGCATCCTGACGTGGCGAAGCTGGTTGAGGCCGGTCGCATTCCTAAACCGCTCGGCGAACGCCTTTCCCAATTGGCTCCCGGAAACTTTTGTATCCATAAATCTTTCGGTGCCGGCAAGGTGATCGACTGGGATCTTCCTGCCAAAAAAGTCACCATCGACTTCGAAAAGTCGGCGGGTCAGACGATGGAGTTGCAGTTTGCATTCCAAAAAACCGAGTGGATTGCTGCCGAGGATTTCCGCGCGAAAAAGATCGAGCAGATCGAAGAGCTGCGCACCTTGTCGAAAAGCGACCCGCTCGCTCTCGTCGTCCACCTTCTCCAAAGCCACGGCGGCAGCATGACCGGGGATGCCTTGGAAAAAGAACTTACTGGCACCGTCATCCCGGAAGCTGGATTTAAAAAATGGTGGGACGCCACTAAAAAATCGTTGCGCGAAAGCCGACTTGCCGCTGTCCCGCAGAAGCGCACTGAGCCAATCGTGCTCCGCGTCGGCGACCGCAGTCCGGCAGAAGCGTTGGTTGCGGATTTCGAAGCCGCCCGCGACATCAAGGGCATGATCCGCGCTTTGGAGGCGATCGCCGGTGACATCGGAGCCTTTGAAAATGATTCGGATGCTCTCAAGCGTCTCCTGAACGACATCGACGAAGGCGCGAAAAAAGCTGCCCGCGTCCAACTCGGCCAAGCGCTCCAACTCGTCGCTGCCCGCGACGAAGTCATTGGCTCATCCAAGGCATTGGAGCTCGATCCCTCCGCCGTCCGTCTTTCCGATCTCCTGCTTTCCGCCGATCCCACCCGCTTGGCCGAGGAAGCTGGTACGCTCCCATCGGGTCGCCAGCGCGCGGTTTATGAAGCATTCCCAAACGCTTTCGCCGATGACTGGGTGAGCAAGATTGTTCAGGTTTTCGACCGTGTCGGCGCCCGCGGTGTGACAGAAATCGCACGGATTCTGCTGGAGCGCAATGCGATGCCCGCCCTCGTCACCCACCTTCGCTCTGCCATCGCCCGTCGTGCCCTCGGACCAGACGCATTGATCTGGGTTTGCCGGGAGCGCAAGGGGCCCTCGCAGGAAATTTTCAGTGCGGATGTCGGAGCCTCGGTTCTGAATCTTCTTGAAAACGATCACCTGTCAGACGGTCCTCGCAAGACGTCGCGCCTCCAATCGTTGTTAGGAGATGACAAGACGCTCCTCACCGATCTCGTCGCCATCATGGATATCAACGAGACGCGGAATTTTGCCCGTCGTCTTCTCGATTGTCCGGTCTTCGGTGATCTTGAGAAAAAATCCCTCATGGCCCGCATCATCAAGTCCCGTCCCGAAACGGCGGAGCTCGTCAGCGGCGCGAATCAAAAACGCCCGGATGAAATCCTCCTCGTCTCATGGGAAAGCCTGGAGAAGAAAAAGGCCGAGCTCGACGACCTGATCCGCAACAAGATTCCGCAGAACCTCAACGACGTGAAAATCGCCCGTTCTTACGGCGACCTTCGCGAGAATTTTGAATACAAGTCCGCCAAGGATTTGGAAAAATACCTCGGCCACCGCCGCAACGCCCTAGACAAGGAAATCAACAACGCCCGCGGCACCGATTTTAAAGGCTCGGATGCCAGCAAAGTCAACATCGGCACCGTCGTCACCCTTGCGGATTCGTCCGGCAAGGAAACCGTCATGACCGTCCTCGGGGCGTGGGATTCCATCCCGGAAACCAAGACCGTCTCGTATCTATCCGAAGTCGGCAAGGCCCTGGTCGGACGCGCACCCGGCGACGCCGTCCAGATTAGAGACGAAATTACCGAGGCCATGGAGACTCTAACCGTCAAGTCGATCAGGCCCTTCAATCCCTGAAAATTTCAAAAACCCGCCATCTAACCAAAAAGTAATTGTTATGGACTATACCACCATTGTTGAAATCCGCGGTCGCGAAGTAATTGATTCCCGTGGCAATCCCACCGTCGAAGTCGATGTCCACCTTGAAGGTGGGGCGATCGGCCGCGCCTCCGTCCCCTCCGGTGCCTCGACCGGGGAACACGAAGCCGTTGAACTCCGCGATGGGGATAAGGCCCGCTTCCTCGGAAAAGGCGTTCTCCAAGCTGTTGAAAATGTCAACGCCACCCTCGCTCCGGCCCTGCTTGGCTATTGCGCTACCGAACAAGCGTCCATCGACGCCACCATGCTCGCGCTGGACGGCACATCCACCAAGAAAAACCTCGGAGCGAATGCCATTCTTGGAGTTTCCCTGGCGGTTGCAAAAGCTGCCGCCTCCCAGCTTGGAGTGCCGCTCTACAAATACCTCGGCGGTCCGAACGCCAAGGTTCTTCCGGTCCCGATGATGAACGTCATCAATGGCGGTGCCCACTCGGATGCGCCGATTGATTTTCAGGAATTCATGATCGTGCCTATCGGCGCACCGACCTTCCGCGAGTCCATCCGCTACGGTGCGGAAGTCTTTCATTCTCTGAAAAAAGTCCTCCACGACCTAGGCCTTTCCACCGCTGTCGGTGACGAAGGTGGTTTCGCCCCCACGCTGAAAAGCGCCGAGCATGCGATGCAGGTTCTCTGCCAAGCCATCGAAGACGCCGGTTACAAGGTCGGTGAGGACATTTCCTTCGCCCTCGACGTCGCCTCCTCGGAATTTTTCGACGCCAAGCAAAACGCCTACGTCTTCAAGAAGTCCGATAAATCCGTGAAGTCCGCCGAAGAACTCGTTGCCTTTTACGCCGATCTTCAAAAGCGCTATCCGATCATCTCCATCGAGGACGGCTGCGCCGAAAACGACTGGGACGGCTGGAAAATCATCACCGATCAACTCGGCAGGACCACCCAACTCGTCGGCGACGACCTTTTTGTCACCAACGTCGATTTCCTCAGCAAAGGCATCAAGCTGGGTGTCGCGAACTCAATCCTCGTCAAGGTGAACCAAATCGGTTCGCTCACCGAGACCTTCGACGCCGTGGAACTCGCGAAGGAAAACAGCTACACCGCCGTCCTCAGCCATCGCTCCGGTGAAACGGAAGATAGCACCATCGCCGACCTAGCAGTCGCCACCAACTGCGGCCAAATCAAGACCGGCTCCATGAGCCGTTCGGACCGTATCGCGAAATACAATCAACTCCTCCGCATCGAGGAAGAACTCGGCGATGACGCCGTTTTTGGCATCAAAAAGCTGAAGGTTCTCAACAAATGAGATAGGCGTTTCTGCCTGTATCTCATCCCCTAACGGTGGACTCTAACGAGTCCGCCGTTTTTGCGTGGTAATCTCCTCAACCCGGCGTGAACTTGAATGAACTCACCACTATTTCAACCGGCTTTCCATCCAACGGTGGATTGCCTCGGAAACACCAGAGGTTGATGTGAACGGGCATCGCATGACGTGAAATCAATTTGGCCGGAGCCTTCGGTTGGAACAACCAATCGGCGAACAGATTTTGATCGTCGTCGTAGTGGCCGTTGAGTGACTGGAAGGAAATGCTGTTAGGACTCCAAATAAATCTTTGGGTGCTGTAATCTCCATCGTCCAGATCAAACGCGAAGCTCCGTCCGCTCGGTTTCAGTCCGGCCTTGGCGGGCCACACCGTATAGTTTCCATGCTCGGAATCAGGATTGCCCCACTGTGCGAACTCAATGTCAATTTCGTGCGTACCGTCCGGGCCGACATCCGATGTCGGATAGTTGAAAAGACCTAACACCACATTGGGGTCGAGCTTGTCCACTCGCCCCACAATCCAGAATTGGTATCGCCCATAGCCCAAACGCTCCTTGGTATAAACTTCGGGGCAATACCATTTGCCATTCCGGTTCGTGAGTTTCAAATGCAAGGCACCGCCAGCGTCCACGGACGCGTTGTCTGCGGCCCAATTATTTGGCCCTGGCCCGCCGCGACTGTCAGACCGGACAATCCAGTCCAAGCCGGAAAATCGCAGGGTTTTCGCCTGAGTGGAAATACAGGCAGTCAAAAGAACCGCCAAAAATGTAGATGCCTTTTTCATGAATTTGAAAGTTCAGTAATCAGAAAAGAAAGTATCCGTAGGCGGAAGGTTCCGCAAGCCGGGAGATATTTTGAAATCGCTGAGAGTCTGGGTTTTCACGGAATTTTCATCCAGCTCTCATCGGATTTGCTCGATGGGTGCCCACTTTTGTCCAGTAGATCACTAACATTATGAATACAGAACGATGGGTAAATCACTTCAAGAAAAATGGCATGAATCGGCAGGAACCCGATTGGAACGCTCCGCTGGGAATCAGTGGTCAGGCATTGAGTAAACTTAGAAAGTCTATCCAACAATTCCAGTTAGGAGACGGCGGAGGACCGGCCTATCTGATCGCATGGAACCGGCAGAGTGTATTGTCGGACCCCGCGCTCAAGAAGCTGATTGACTTGTGGTTTAAGGAAGAACGGGAGCATTCGCGTTTGTTAGGTTTCGCGCTCAAACGATTTGGCGGGGTGGAGATTAAAAGTCACTGGAGCTTCGAATTGTTTTGCGGGTTGAGGAAATTCCTGGGTGTGGGCTTTGAACTCCATGCCTTGTTAGGCACTGAAATTGTCAGCCACGTTTACTACAAAATGCTGCGAAAGCATGGCCAAGACACGGCGTTGCGAGGCATGTGCAATCTTATCATCCGTGATGAAACCGGCCACATCGCCTTCCATAAGGCACGCCTCGCGGCGGATGCTAGAAACTGCGGAAAAATCTATGGCCCGCTTTGGTCCGCGCTTTTCCGGGCGAGGGGAGTTCTCGCCGGAACCGTCCTTTGGATCAATCATCGCTCCGCCCTTCTCGCGCTGGGTGCTACGGATGCGGAGTTCTACGGTTGGATCTGGCGGGACACGAGCGCCTTCATCAATTCGCTGCGACGCGAAGTGCACCAACACAAGGACGACCAATCCAGAACAAGAGGAGGGCTGTTAACTAACAACATTTCCGTGCCGGAGAAGGTCGGTATGTGATTGCACGAAAGGTGATGCCGATTCCACCGACAACGAACAGCCCCGGAAACCAGATTGAGTAGCCAGGCGCGAGGGAATCCGGTTTTAACACGGCGAAGTCCGGCTCTATCGGATTGACGCGGCAGGTCGTGATTTTTCCTGCGGGGTATTCCGTGGCGCGTGATTCAATGAGATCCCGGTCCGGGGACCACGGGCTTCCACGGAGCGTCAAATGACTGCCAGTGCGCGGCTTGCCCTGCCACTCGTAGCCAAAACTCAAATCCTGGCGGTATTCGAGTGCGGAGTTTTCATCATGCCGCCTTTCCTCCACCTCCGAGGAAAGGATGACGCAGGCGACCTCAGGCCACTGGTGCATTTCGCGTGCTCTCAAGAAACTGCGACCCATCAACCACACGAACAAGCCGCCTAACATGGCGATCACCAGCCCAAGGATCGCCAAATACCAACGTCCGGCGGTGCTGTTGGAATTTTGCGACAGGTGACTCACGGCGATTAGCTATTCCCGGCACCTGGGAAAAGTCATGCGAAATCGCCGAGTCCACACGTAGGAGCAAATTATTCTCTGCCTTTTCCCGGTTTCAGGGGTTTAGTCTGAGACATGCGCCGCCGCCACCTGATTTTCATCCTCGGTTTCGTGGGGACCGCCATGCTGGGCTATTGGCTGGCCGGGACAGCTATCATACGGCCTGGTGCGGATGGAAACAATCTCAAGCCCGTGATCGTGGCAAAGCGGACCGTCATCGCCGATGAACCGGCGCCAAGATTTCGCAGAGAAGAACGCCCGCCTGCATTCCGCAGGGATCAAGAAGCGTTTAACGCTGGAGGCCTACCCGGTCAGCGCATTCTCGTTTTCAAGAATCAAAAGGCTCTCGAAAATTTCCTGAAGCGGGCAGGGGACAGAATTCGATTGATGGGCCGCCTTGATGCGCTCAATGCCCTGCAGGTCGGATTTTCCAACCCAGACGATTTAGCGTCGGTGCTCGGTGACGATGCGAGCGCATCGTTCAATTTTCCGGTGGATGTACCCTTACCCGGAAACGGCAAGGCGCAGCCGGGAGCCGTCGCGTTGGGAGCTGGATTACTGGATTGGCTCGGAATCACCGGTGATAATTCCACTTGGGGAAAAGGGGTGCGAATCGCAATTCTCGATACCGGCGTGACATCCAATCCGGCGTTTTCGAGTAACATTTCATCAGTCAATTTTGTCGCTCTGCCTGCCGACCTTGCCCAGCAAAACGGCCACGGGACCGCAGTCGCATCCATGATCATCGGTCAAAACTCCTTGACCCCGGGCGTTGCACCCGGCGCGGACATTCTCTCGTTCAGAATCGCAAATGATCTCGGGCAATCCGATAGCCTCACGCTCGCGAAGGGCATCGTCGCGGCGGTCGATGCGGGTGCCCAACTCATCAATATTTCCATGGGCAGCGCGGGAGATAGTATTTTGGTTAGAAATGCGATTGACTACGCGACGGCCGCAGGAGCGTTGATCGTGGCGGCAGCCGGGAACAATGGAACGGACCAAGTTTCGTTTCCCGGAGCCAACGCCGGAGTGATCGCCGTGGGCGCGGTGGATGCCCGGAATGATCATCTGGATTTTTCTAACACTGGCACGCAAATCGCGGTGTCGGCACCTGGCTATGGCATCAACGCGGCTTGGGCAGGAGACCTAGCCGCAAGCGTGAGCGGCACCTCCTTCAGCGCGCCGATTGTGCTAGCTTCCATCGCAGCCGTAAAAAGTTTTCCCGGATACGAAAATTTAACGATGCGACAGGCTGCGGATGTGCTTTTCTCATTTCTGAACGACGGCGGTGTGGCTGGCGCCGATAACGCACTGGGAGCCGGAACGCCCGACCTCGGACGGGTTCTGAACGGAAAAATTCCCGGCATTTATGATGCGGCCGTGGCTTCCCAGACGATTCTCCCGCCCAGCCAGGGGTACCCTTACGGCCAAGTCGAGGTGCTCGTCCAGAACCGGGGCACGGAAACTTTGATTAATACGGGCGTCCGCATTTCCACCCCCTCCGGCGTGGTGGTTTCTAACATCACATCTCTCCCCGTGAATGCGGTGCAGACGGTCCGCGTTCCCATCTCGCAGCAATCGGCCGCGAGCATGAATTTCGAGTCCAGTGTTAACCTTTACGGTGGCCGCATGGACGCGAAACCTTCTAACGATCGTCGTGTTGACACCTATGTTCCGACTGTTCGCCAGTAGTATTTTCGGGTTGCTAGCCTTGCCAGTAATGGCGGAGGTCCCGGCCAATCAACTCGTCGTCGCTGGAAATGCCTGTGGTCCCACGGCATTGCTCAATTCATTTCGTTTCGGAAACACGGATTGGCAACGACCCTCGAACGCCCTCGCGGGCGAGAGCGACAAACAACGCATTTCCACTATCATCCGCGAGTTCGGGATGCGGCCTTCAAGCCACATCAAGGGACATCCGCGCTGGTCGCGAAATGGCGTGAATCTCGCGGACCTTTGCGACATCGCCAACGAAATGACTGCCGGGCACTTCCTTCCATCGATCAGACAAGAGGTTCTATTTCTCCAACAGGGCGAAAATCAGGAGAAGCTCCTCACACGCATTCACCGTTGCTTTGAAACCTCCATCGCCAAAGGACTGCCACCTGTTGTTAGCCTCCGCCGTTACGCTTTGCGCGGCCAAAATGGCAAGCCTCCCGAGTGGATCGTGCTCGACGCCCATTTCGTGACTCTGACTGCGGTTCCCGGAAAATTGGAAAGCGGTTCCCGATTTTTTCCCGTCAGCTACATCGATCCATGGGGCGGGAAGGTATGCAAAGGTGCAATCTCGATTCCCGATCACGGAATCCTCGCGGACAATGCCCCGGACTCACCCTGCCTCGAAGCGGTTTTCACTCAGTCCTCGGTCGGGAAAAAACTCGTCCACCCCGGCGAGCCCGGCGGACTCACGATCGCCGCCGCGCTCGGGAGATGGTGAACCCCACCGGTGTTTCGGGAATAAAGATTAAAATTTCTAAAATATAAGGGAACCCGACATTTTATATTTGCCAAGGGTGTTTCGACGTGTCACTTTCCACGCCAGCATTCCCCATGAAAACCACAAGCCCCTTCGTCAGTCTGATGGCACTTAGTCTGTTAGGTAATCTTTCAGCCCAAGATCTGACCAGCGCTCATCGTCCGCCGGAGGCTTCCAACAAATTGGAAAATTCCGATTCCTCACAAGACCGTGGATTTTCCATTGAGAGTCCGGGAGCGCGCGTGGATGAAGTTCCCACCTTGAAAAAGGTTCGGGGAGATTCCTCGCAAAAGCCTGTTTTTGCAGCCCAAAGCCTTGCTACTTTGGATAGCCAGTTACCAACACGGCGGAATTTGGAGTCGGTGGTCGATCTGGATCTTCTCCGCGCTCCTTCCCCATCTCGCAAAATCATGGTGAGCGCTTCTGGTGGGGATTCTGGCATTTCATCCGACGTCATGAAGAACGGGCTCGCGATGATTTCCGCCGTCTATCGGGAATCTGGCAAACCGGAGAAAACCGCTGATTGTTCAACGGTTTCGCTTTCCGTCGAAGAACGCATCAAACTCGACACTTCAAAATTGCTAGAAATCGTCGGGTCGGAAGTAGCTGCAAATCCGACCTGCGTTTGCGAAATCGTAAAATCGGCGATCAAAGCCAGTGACGTGGATGTGGCAGGTGTGGTTTCTATTGTCGAGGTGACCATCAACGAGGCTCCCGAATCCATGCGGATCGCCGCGCAATGTGCGATCGCCGCGATGCCGGAATCCATTGATGGCGTTCAAGCACTTCTAACAAAACTCGACCCTAACGGTGGCGATAGTGGAACCAGTTCTAAGAGTTCCAAAGATGCGAAAGACGCAAAAAACGCCATCGGCGCTGTCACGAGTCCTGTAGCTGCATTGGCAAATCCATTGGACTTCCCTGGCAAAACACCGGTCCCCCCCAACGTCGGTGGAATTCCGCTGATTCCACCTCAATTTCCCGTGATCATCACTCCGCCGGTGACTGAAGTAAATCCGCGTTGAAGCCCGTCATCATTTTCCGCTCCATCCACCCCCCAATGCTTTCGCGAGGGCGGCTAAAGTGATGCGTTGTTGGGCTTCGATCTGGGTGAGAGCGAGGCGGGTTTGAAGCACCGTGCGATCCGCATCCACCACGTCGAGGTAGCCGGTTAGACCTTTATCGAAACGCTCCTGGGATAGCTGTTTGGTATCGCGCGAGCTGGCCAGCGCGCGGTCGAGCGCGGAGCGGGATTTGGCGAGGCCCTTGAGATCGACGAAGGCGTCCTCCACTTCCCGCAGCGCGACTAACAGGGTTTGGCGGTATTTTGCGAGGGCTTCATCGTAGCGACTGCGGGCTGCCTGATAGTTGGCTTTGTTAGTCCCGCCGTCGAGAATCGGTGCGGCCACTCCGGCACCGAGCGAGAGCACTCGGTTTTCCCAATCAAGGAAACGTTTCACATCGAGCGACTCGAATCCGGCACCTGCGGTGAGGCTGAAATTCGGATAAAATGCGGCTTCCGCGATGCCGATGCGGGCGTTGGCAGCGCGGAGATCTTGCTCGGCGGCCCGCACGTCTGGGCGGCGGTTGAGGACTTCCGCTGGGAGACCTGCGCGGATGGAAGGGAGCGGGCCTTCGCTCGCACGGCGTGAGACTGAGAAATCGGCGGGACGTGCGCCGCACAGCACGGCTAGAGCGTGTTCTGCTGAGCCTCGCTGACGTTGGATTGAAGCGAGATCGTTGTTAGCGAGTTCCAACTCGGTCCGGGCACGGCTGGAGGAAAGGCCGTCGATCAGGCCTGCGTCAGCCTTGGATTTCTGAATGTCGAGCGCATCGTTCCTGCCTTTGACGGTCTCTTGCAGAACCGCTTCCTGGGCATCGAGTCCGCGAAGCAGGAAATACTGGCGCGCAACCTCGGTGGCGGTGCCCAGGCGTTGGGAATCCAGCAGCGCCTCGCTGGCGGCGGCTTGGGCTGACGAAGCTTCGATCTGCCGCTTGCTCCGGCCCCACAAGTCGGGATCGTAGGCAAGATCGAAGGTGCTGCGGTAGTCCTGTCGTTCCAAATCCACCTGAATTCCGGGCGGCCCATTTGCCCCACTTGCATCGGCCGAACTACGGGCGATTCCTGCGGACCCTGATAGACCGAGCGTGGGAAAAAGTTTCGCCCGATCCACGCCAACCAAGGCGCGGGCGGTATCCACCCGGGCCTTTGCGGCGGCCAGATCGTTGTTCGCGGCGAGGGCGCATCCCACCAGACGGTTCAACTCGCCATCATCGAACAATCGCCACCAGTTGTCGGGAAGGCGTGCACCCGCAGAGGTATTGGTTTCCTTCCATTTCGAGCCGCCGGAGGCTCCTGGGATCTGGAAATCCGGGCCTAACATGCAGGAGCCGAGAAGCAAGATGGCGGGAAAAGCGAGCAGGCGGGAGTTCATGGCTTTTTATGGCGATCAGGTGCTTCGATGAATACATCCACCTGCTGGCCGACGTAGAGTGGGGGATCAGCTGGTCGGACAAGGGAATAAATGACTTGTAGAACGCGAGTGTCCACGCGCTCGGTGCTAGACCCTGTTAGTGAGATTTTGGGGATGACGTAGGGCTCGATCCGGATGAACTCTAACGGGAAGGTGACGGTGGGATCGCCTTTTAAATATCCGTAGGCTTTCTGGCCTTCACGGATGCGGGTGGCGTTTTGCTCGTCGATGTCCGCGCGGATTTGGAGCTTCCCCGTATCGCCAAGAATCAAGGCCGGAGTCTTGGGCGAGGTGGCGGCGTATTCCCCGGCACGAATGTTGACCTGGATGATCGTGCCATCGCGCGGGGCTCGCACCGTGAGCCGTTCAATGAGGAGGGCGATGCGTTTCAACGAGGTTTCCGAAGCACTCAACTGAGCGCGAGCGGCGACGAGCTGCGCTTGGGCAACCCTAACATCCTGCTTGCGGTTTTCGATGTCATCGCGGCTAACAGCGCGGCTGTCGGTGACGGATGTGAGACGGGCGAATTGCGACTCCATTTTTGCAAGCTGGGCTTCACTCACGGTGATTTGGGCTTTGGAAATTTCCTGCTGAGCTTGGGTGGAAAGTTGCTCGGCGCGGAGATCTCTATCATCGAGTTTCATGAGCGGTTGATCTTTTTTCACGGCATCATTCACCTTCACGAGAACCTCGGTGATCAAGCCGGGAAGAGGAACGCCGATGGCGACATTCTCACTCAACGCTTCGAGGATGCCGGTGGCTGCAACGGCCTCTGCGAAAGGCTTCTGAGGCGGCATCAACGGCGGATCACCGGGCGGGGCCATTTGGCGCTCGGCCTGTGTACGTGAGACCATTACAATCATGACCACGCCGATCATGGCGGCGGCGATGGAGCCAAAGCGGAGGAGTTTGGATAGAAGATTCATGGAAGTAAGAGTTGGGAAAACATTGAACATCGAAGGTCAAACATTGAACGTCGAAGGGAAGACGATGAATGAATGAAAGCCGGGAAAATTCCCGCAGTCCGTAGGATGGAACTCTTCCTTTCGATGTTCAAAGCGCATGTTCGTGTTCGAAATGGGGCGTATGGTTTTGGTCCTGCTCGCGGACTTCTACGATTTCGCCGTCGTCCATGCGGGCGATGCGGTCGGCATAAGTGAAAATCCGGTTATCGTGGGTGACGATGATGACGGCGCGGTCAGGCGAGCGGGCGACTTGGCGGAAAAGATCCAGCACGATCTCGCCATTCTGGGCGTCGAGCGCGGCGGTGGGTTCGTCGCAAATGACGAGCGGGGGCTCGTGGACGAGAGCGCGGGCGATGGCGACGCGCTGCTGCTGACCACCTGATAGTTTGTTAGGGCGTTCTTTCCAGCGCTCGCCCAGGCCGACGCGTTCGAGGATTTCCCGAGAACGTTTGAGCGCCTTGCCACTGGAAACTCCTTGAATGAGCAGTGGCACGCCGACATTTTCGGCGACTGTGAGGGTAGGGATGAGATTGAATTGTTGGAAAATGAAGCCGATGTTTTTTGCGCGAAAACGGGTGAGCGCACCGCCGGACATTTTTTCCAGTTGATTGCCAAACACATTGATTTCGCCGCTTTCGATCTTGAGCGTCCCGGCAATTGCGCTGAGGAGTGTGGTTTTCCCACAGCCGGACGGGCCCACCAACATCAGGATCTCGCCGGTGCGTGCTTGCAGGTGGACCTGTTTGAGGACGTGGATGCGGTTCGCCCCCTCGCCGAAATTTTTTTCGACGGCGCGGACATCGACGACGATGCGTGAGGATGGAACGGGATCAGGCACGGAAGACCATGGCGGGTTCGTAGAGACTTAGGCGAACGATGCCCATGAGGGCGGCGATCATGCAGATGATTTGAATGACGCAGAAAGCGGCGACCGGGATCTGCCAGGGCATGAAGAACGGAGGCTGGCCGTTTTTCAACGCACCCATGGCGAAGCCGGAGGTGGCTAACAGGCCAAGGCCGAAGCCGATGAGTCCCACGGTCAGAGCTTGGAAAATCAACATCACGCTGAGGCGGAAATTCGACATGCCCATCGCCTTGAGCGCTCCGAGGTGTTTTAAATTATCCAACACGAAGGCGTAAAACGTCTGGCAGGCGATGGCCACGCCGACGATGAATCCGATGACCACCGTGGTGCCGAAAGAAATGGGAATGCCGGTATTTTTCACATACCACCAGATGGTCGAGGTGTTGAAATCCCTGCCATTTTTTCCGAAATCCCGGTTCACGTAGGCACGCAGGCCAGTGGTTCGCTCGATTACTGCTGCCGCCTCCTCGTTGGTCATTCCCTGAATCGGTGCTGCGATCACGGCGGATAACATTTTCCGCTGGGGCGGGCTATATTGAAGGGCGCGCTCGTAGGTGGTCCAGATGTAAGGACCGCCGGTGAAGGAACGCATCGCCTTGCAAATCCCAACGACGCGGGCCTCGACATCGTTGATTTCAAACCGGTCGCCGATCTTGATTTTTTTCGAAGGATCTTTGGGGTCGGGAGAAAGCCGCTCGGTGGCGAGTTCGTCGATGACGACGGTGTTAGGCAGGCGGAGGTCTTCGAGATGTCCCGCAACCAATTTTCCCGGGGCTCCGGCGAAGGAAGCAGCATCGATGCCGATGAGCTGGATGGTTTTAAAACTGCCATCGTCTAACCGGACACGTTGGATGCCCGAGTAGAGCGGCATCGCCCAGCGCACGGCGGAGACGGAGCGGATCAAGGCGACATCGGTATCGCGCATCGGGTTGGTTTCGTTAACCTGCTCGACGCGTTCCTCGACGACGAAAATCGGTGCCGCCACGTTTTTCAAAGTCGCCGTCGTCCAGCGCATCAGTCCGCAGAACACGGAGGCCTGTTGGACGATGAGAAAAGTGGCAAAAAATAATCCCGCGACCAGCATGAGATACTTGGCGGTGTCGCCGAAAAGCATTTTGAGAGCGAGGCCGATCATGCGTGGGAGGAAAAATTCAGGGAGCAGTCGTCTCCCGTGCGCCGATCTTAACCGCAGCGGGCAACCACGCAACCCACGACACGGGATTGGGTGATTTTGTGCTACGGGTGTTTGAAACGCGGTGTTTTTGCGATTCCATCCGGCTGCTGGACGGGTTTAGGTTTTCCCATGCGGACGATGGATGAGTGGTTGGCGTCGGAGGAGACGGGGGCGCCGTTTTCCCACTGCCTTTGTTGCAAGGTGCCGTTGGTGGAAATCGATGCGCCTTGGCTGGTCAATAAAGAGATCGTCCGTGAGGAATGCGTGCTGGAATATGCGATTTGCCAGCCCTGCCGGGATGCGGTCACGGATCGGCTTTCCGAGGAATCCAAAGAAATTGTTCGCAGTTTCCTAGAGCATAAAATCGACTGGGGTGAGCGGATGAAAGAGTTCATGCTGGCCCACGATTTGACGGATCGCTTCGCAGCCTGCATCGCCTGCCGCACGCCAAGGGAGGGGCTGAATGGCTTTGGAATTTCGGCGCTCTTCGATTCTGGTGGATCGCTTGTCACGGGTGCATTGCCATTGCTGATCTGCGAATCATGCATCGCGAAAATGACAGCTTCTCTATCCGAACCCTGTCGTGCGGTTTGGAGAAAATTCCTCGCCGAAAATTTCGCGGGGCCGCCCAATGATTCGGGATTTCCGGGTTTTTTGTGACGTTTTTGGTCGGCGTAGCGAGCCAATGATCCCGCCAGCCACGGATTCGCGACCACGGCGTCAGCATTTGTAAATTCGGATGATTCTCGTGCGAGAATTATGCGTTTATGAACGCTTGCTCAAATGCGGTGATGATTGTTTCAAGCGGCTCAAGTCCGCAGGAAACCCGCAAAAGATTTGCGGAAACTCCGCAGCCTTCCGCCCACTGCAGTTCGTGGTAGTGGGCTAACAGAGTGTAGGGGCAGACCAGAGTGAATGGAGTGCCGAAGCTCGGTCCTTTGCTCAAGCGGAGTGCATCATAGACCTTCGGAGTTTTCTTCGGGACTTTTAAAATGAATGAAAGCAAACCACCGTAGCCACCTCCTTTACGCATGACTGCCTGATAGTTAGAATTGTCAGCCAACGACGGATGCCACACTTCCGCCACGGCGGGGTGAGCGGAGAGCCAAGTCGCCAGTCCGAGACCATTCGTATTTACGACTTTCATCCGCTTGGTGTAGCCTTTCAAATTGGCGAGCAATACCTCTGCATCACCAATGTACAAAGGGGCGCTTTCGGCTGCATCCACGGTCAGCGATTCTCGCAAGGCATTTGCGGCAGGAGAGTCGGCCCGGATAGAAACCATTCCGGCCATCACGTCTCCCTCACCGGAAATCCATTTTGTGAGGCTGCCTGTCACCACATCTGCAAATTGCAAACCATTTACATTCAACGGACCTGCGGCAGAATCGTCGATTACCAGGGGCGTGCCGCCCTCCGCACAGGCTTCCGCTACGCGGTGAAGATCGACGGTGCGCAACAGAGGATTGCTAGGAACCTCGGTGAAAACGCCGGCGAACTCCCCATGGCGGATTCGCATCAGGGCTTCATCGAACGATTCTCCCGTCGCCTCATTCAGATAGACAACACCATGGCCGAACATTTCCTGCACCTTGAGGCTATCGACATAGGGAAATTCTAACTGCAATGTTTTTTTCCCGTCGTGCATCCCTGGCAGGGCACGCAGGACGGCGGTCACGGCGGCCATCCCGCTGGTGAAAATGAAGGTGTCCTCGGGTGCGGCCCCGGTGAATTTTGATAGAGCGCGGGCGATCAAATGAGACTTGGAACCCTCCCTCAAATTTCCGTCCAAGAAATCCTGCGCCTGCCTGCTGCTCACGACCTCACCGGCAAAGCGCCAATAGGCATCCGCGTCCGGCTTGGCCTTGGCCGGCACGACTAACACCTGCAAGCCATGGAAGCTGCAAATCCGCACCGCTGTTTCCGCCCGTTGCTCCACCCAGCGGTGCGCGCGCTGCACGGAGGCCCGCGTGGGAAGGACTATCAGTTCCTCATGCTCGCCTGCGATTTCGGCCTTTGCCGCCGCGAACAAGCGCTCGACCACCGGATGTTTGAAAAACCGTGGATAGCCAGTCCGCATTCGTTTCACCACTTTTTCCCGGCCCTCTTCATAGCCGAGAATCGAATCCCAGGTTGGCAAACAAACCGAGCACGCGTGCGGCGAGTCCGGCAGCGGCAGCCCCAGATCCTCCTCTTGCCAGGCCGGATTGGCTGCTAGGTCACGCTTCACCCCCCCTCCATGCCTTGTCGGTGGACTTAGGGCAAGCCGGATCAGCCATGTGATGGGAACAATTTCACCAAGGGAGAGCCAAAAGGCGGCTCACTCCCTGATGTCGATCATCGCGCGTTTCCGCTTGCCCTCGATCCAGTGCTCGTATTGCCCGGAGGTTTTTTTCCGGCGGACGCGTTCCTCAATCATCTCGCGCACCTTGTTATCTAGGGGCGGTGCGGGGCCGAGTTCGATCTTGATTGGCTTGACGATGGTGAAGCCCAAACGGTCCAATAACGGACCGACGATTTTTCCCACCGGAGCTTCAAAAATGATGGAGGCAAACTCGGGGGATAAATCCGTGCGCGGGACATTTTCCTGGAGGCCGCCCTTGTCGGCGTAGGCATCTTTTGACTTAGCCTTGGCAAGCTCCGTAAAATCCTTGCCTTCACTGAGTTGCTTCGCGAGATCCTCGGCGAGTCCAAGTTGGGACTCGGGAGTGGCGGCGGGATTTTCGGGATCTGCTGCCGGGATGAAGATTTTCTGAAACGAAATGACGTCTTTCGAAACATCGCGCAGGGTGGCTTTGATTTCGTTATACTCGTTCTGGATTTCGTTAGGAAGTGGCGGCGGTGCATCCGAAAACTGTTTGGCTCGCATCGCTTGGACGACCATTTTATCCTTCGTCATGTCGCGGTAGCCCTCCATGGTCAGGCGACTGCGTTTAAGTTCCTCGCGGAATTTTGCCTCGTCGCCGTTATAGAGTTCGCGCATCTGGCGCTTGATCTCGTCGTCGATCAAATTTGGTTTGATGGACGCTCCAATGACTTTGAATTCGTCGAGGATAATCTGGCGGTCGATCAGTTCCTTGATGATGTTTTCCTTCACCTCCTTGAACTTGGCTTCAAACTGCGGTCCCCGGCGCGGAAACTGGGTGACGAGCTGCGCATAAACGGGCGCAAGCATGAATGAAACCTGGTTCTTTGTAATGACCCGACCATTGACTTTGGCTGCGATGCCGTTGACCTCGATGGGGCCGGATGGCATCTTGGGTGGCGCCTGCTGGGCAGAAATGCCTGAACTCGAAAAGAGGGCGCTAGAAAGCATCAGGGCCAGAGCGAGACGCGAATTCATGATAGTAATATGGGGAATCAAAAGTTTTGCAGTAGCGAGATCGCTTCGGCGAGTTTTCCCTGAGGACTCGCGGATTGCAAGCGGGGAAACCTGCGACCTTCCAGCAGAATGTAATCGCCATTTCGGTGGAGCATCAGCCGCTGGCCTTGGATTTCCACGGATGCAATACCTTCCGATGCAGCGAGCGCTTTGATCCGGGTAATTTCAATGAGCCTAGCAGCCGCCTCAGGAATTCTGCCGAAGCGGTCGCGCCACGATTTTTCCAGTGCGACAAGGGCTTTTTCCGTCCCCGCCTCGGAAACTTCCCGGTAAGCCGTGATTCTGACTTTGGTTTCCTCTAGCCATGCGGCGGGTAAAAACGCCGGTAGCACGAGCGCAGGATCCGCCCGGGCGTAAGCCGTCTCGCTGAACACGATGAAATCTGCCTTGAAACTTGTCTCGCCGCGCGGCGCGTCCTTGCGGCCTTTGAGTCGATCCACGGAGCGGCGGAGAAGCTGGCAGTAAAGCTCGAATCCGATCTGTGAAATGTGCCCGGATTGCTTCGTGCCTAACAGATTTCCGGCACCCCGGATTTCCAAGTCCTTCATCGCGATTTTGAAACCTGAGCCGAGCGCGGTGTATTCCTTGATGGCGTTGATCCGTTTTCGCGCGTCCCCCACGGTCATCATGTCGCGCGGCAGAAGTAAAATGGCGTAGGCCTTTTCCCCGGCACGGCCCACGCGGCCACGGAGTTGATAGAGATCTGCTAGGCCGAAGCGGTCCGCGCGGTCGATGAGGATGGTGTTCGCATTCGGAATGTCGATTCCAGTCTCGATGATCGTGGTGGCTAACAGGACATCCGCCTCGCCTTTGACGAAGGCGTGCATGACCACTTCCAAGTCGTCCTTTTCCATTTGCCCGTGGCCTATCAGAATCCGTGCCTCGGGGACCAGTTCGCGGATTTTCGAGGCCATCATGTCGATCGTTTTCACCCGGTTGTGGAGGAAAAATGTTTGTCCCCCACGTTTCATTTCCCGGCGGATCGCATCGCGGATGACTCGCTCGTCGTAGGCGCAAACCGTCGTAGAAACCGGCACCCGGTTCGGCGGCGGGGTGTCGATGGTGGACATGTCTCTCGCGCCCATCAACGCCATGTAAAGAGTGCGTGGAATCGGAGTTGCGGAAAGTGTTAGCACATCCACCTGCCGGAAAAGTTGTTTGAATTTTTCCTTATGCGCCACCCCGAAGCGTTGCTCCTCATCCACGACCACGAGACCGAGATCCTTGAATCTAACGTCCCCCGACACCAAGCGATGCGTGCCGATCACCAGATCCACCGAGCCATCTTCGAGACCTTGCAAAGTCTCGCGCACTTCCGAGGCAGAGCGGAAACGGTTGAGCAAGTCGATGCGGATCGGATAGTCCGACATTCGCTCGCGGAAGGTGCGCCAATGTTGTTCTGCTAGAACCGTGGTTGGAACAAGAATAGCGACCTGTTTTCCGCTGGTGATCGCCTTGAACGCGCCGCGAATGGCGACTTCCGTTTTGCCAAAACCCACGTCGCCGCAGATCAGCCGGTCCATCGGGCGGGAGGACTCCAGATCGAGTTTGGTTTCCTCAATGGCGCGGCGTTGGTCGGTCGTCTCTGTATAATGGAACGAGCGCTCGAACTCCCACATCCAGCGCGAATCTGGTGGATGGGCGAAGCCTTCTTCGGATTGCCGTTCCGCCTGCACCCGCAAAAGCTGGGCGGCATAGTCCATAATGGATTTTTCCGCCGCCTTCCGCGCCGTCTTCCAGGCCGCCCCGCCGAGCTTGTTAAGTTCTGGAGTTTTCCCGCCGAGGCCGACGTATTTTCCGACGAGATGCGCCTGCTCAAGCGGGACACCTAACAAAGCGCCATCGCGATATTCGAGGACCAGTTCGTCGCCCTCATCGCCCTGTTGGATTCCCTTGAAACGACCGATGCCATATTCGTAATGGACCACCAGATCGCCCTCTTCCATTTCATCCACGGTCGCGCGTGCTCGGGCGGCGCGGGCCTTTTCAAGCAATGACCGCCGCTGCGTGCCGGGCGTGCGGTAGCGACCGAAAAGCTCGGACGAGGAAAGCACCGCCAGCTTGGAAACCGGCACGGTGAATCCGGCTAACAACTCGCCGCGGATGGCGATCAATCCCAGATCGCGCTCCAGATTTTTTCCCGCGAGTTCGGAAAACCGTTCTTCCTCACCTTTGTTACCGAAGACCATTGCGATGTCCCAGCCTCCGCGTTTCCAATCATTGAGCTGGCGGAAAAAATTCTCCCGTCGGGATTCCTCCAACACGAAATCCCCCGCCTCGAAGGTTCCTAACGGGCTGCCGAAACAAGCGAGCGTGAAATCCTCCTCGCTATTGAATTCCGCCGCTCCTTCGATAATTCGCACGTCGGGTTTCTCAATCTCCGCGCCGAAGGAAATGATAAGGTCCGTCTCACGCCGATAGTCGGCGACGGTGGCTTCGGACGACGGCTCCGCGAGCAGTAAATCAGACTCTAGCACCTTTCGGGTCGATGCCTGCGAATCCAAATCGAACTCGCGGATGGATTCCAAATCCATGTCGAAAAATTCCAACCGCAACGGTTTCGCCGCCTGCCAGGCAAACAGATCCAAAATTCCGCCGCGCACTGCGAACTGGCCGCGACCGGTCACGGTGGGAACGCGCTCGTAGCCATGCTCAGTTAGGGATTTCGCGAGTTCGGCAGGGTCTAGGACTGTGCCCGGTTTCAACGGCGTGCGGCTTGCCCGCAATGCGGCAGGTGAGGGGGCTTTGCCGGCGAATGCATCGCTACCGCAAATAATCACACAACTTTCCGCGCGGGCCAGAATTTCTAACACTGAAAACCACTCGGCGGCGGACTCGGGATCGGCGATGGTCCCGTCGCCCGTTTCCACCGGGCCGTCCGGCAGAACCAAGCCCGTCACGCCCCAAAGTTCCAGCTCGGAAGCCAACCGCTCGCGATGCCGGGGCATGTCGGAAATTAACCACAGCCGCGCCTTGTTCCCATCCTTGGACGCCTGCATCACCACTGCTGCTAGAAAGGCGTGCGCCGCCTCCGCCGAGTGATCGAGCACGACTTCGCAATCACCTTTGGCGAGAGGAGCCAGGCGCGCAGCGAAATCAGGTTGGGTCACAGCACTTCTCAGCCAGCCGTGAGTGGGTTCGTCCGATCGGGACACGCCGTTGGCTTACCGCTGATTTCCCGTCCCCGCAAGGGAGATCAGGAATTCATTGGGTTTGTTCGACCCATTGGGTGAGGCGGTTCTGGAGGGCTGACAATTCAGGCTGGATTCCCGGCAGGGGAGGACTCGCAATCCATTCATTGACCAAAGTCAGGGCGGCTCGGTCACCGGCGGCGATCTTTTCTAACTGATATGGGGCGGGCGAGGCTGCGTATAGGCGGTGGCCGGTAGTGGCGCTGCGTAGCGGGAACGATTTCAGGAATACCGAGGCATCTTCTGGTGTGCGCTCGGGATCATGGAGATACTGGTTGATCGCAGCGAGTTGATCGGGGTTTTCCGGCTCCAGACGGGCCATGAGATGGGCGCGGAGGACCGGATCGACTGTCGCCTCCGAGCGCAGGGATTCCAGCATTTCCACAGGATGTTCCGCCGCGAATTCATGGAGTGCCATCGACTTGAGCGCGGGATTTCCATCCCACCGCAACAATTGACCGGCAGCATCCGTGGTGCCAATGGTGCGGGCGAGGTCGAGCGTCTCTGCGAATCCGCCGGAAGCCTGCCATTCCTGTTTTCCTAACAAAAATCGGAAACGGTCAAGCAGTTCGCCCTCCCCGGCTTCTCCCGGTCCCTCGCGGGTGAGCGCTCTGAGGGCAACGGCGTATTCATCCGGTGAAGTTGTGTGGTCGAGGAGTTCCTTGGCAACTGCTGCGGATGTCTCGGGATCAGCAGCGGCTAGGGCGTCGAGCAGAAACACCCGCAACGAGGGCCAGCCGTCGAGAAGTCCGTGTGGCCCGACCTTGAATTTCATCCCGGTGGCCCCGTCGCGCCCGCTTTCTAACAAGCGTCCAATTGTTTGCGCGAGTAAATTAGGGTCCATTTCTGACCATGTAGAACGAGTGGCTAACAAGCGGGCGTGGATTTCGTCCTGGCTCGGCTTAGGCTCCGTAATCAGCCATAGCAGAAGTTCTTTCAAATCCGCCTCAATCATTTTTCCAGCAGTTCTCGTTGCGAGCGAAGGCTGTTCCGACCTTGCGGGCGAGACGAAGTTCCCATCCAAGGGCACTCGCGACGGCTCAGATTTTTGAACGGCAGGTCCGGATGAGGATAAATAACGGGCCGCGATGAAGATCGCTGCGGCAAGCAATGCCCAGCTCCACAATGAGCTGGGAACTTTCATGGAACAGGTACAGCAGATGTTCCGGCAGCGACTTCCAACCGGTAGGATACGAGAGTTGCGATGTCTCCCTTCAGTCGGTCACGGACACGAACCGCCCATTTTCCGTAGGGATCGATCCCGACGAAGCTGGCTGTTAGGTCCATGTTCCGGAGGATGAGATCATTGTCTCCCGCGCCTTCCTCATTGTGAATCAGGGCCGTGTATCCTCCCGGACCGATCAGATAAACCTGAAGATCGCCCACATGGGTGGTTTTGATTGTTAGACTGAGTTTGACGCTGGTGATAAGCGCACCCTCGCCGAAGCCTCGGACTCCCACGAGGAAGTTCGACCAGTTTTCCGTGCCGTCAGGGATCGTTTGGGATTGGGTGTAGGGAAAGAACAGGTTAGAAAAGCTAACCCCGTGAACCGGGAACGGAGTTTCCTTTAGAAGGACCGGTTGCACGGAACGGGTCAAGGCATCGAGATCTCTAGAAATAGTATAAACGACGGTTTCCGAGGGCAGACCGCCCACGAGAATTCCCCCCACACTCCACCCTTTGCCTGCGTTTTTTGTCCACACCGGACCTCCACTGTTTCCCGGCCCCGTCGTTACAGCGAGGGCGATCAGCGAGCCATCGGAATGGGGTGAAAACGGGATATTGAACGGTCCGGTTTGATGCATAAAATAGCCATCGGTTTCAGTGTTGGTGTAAGCTTCGATCGCGGGATATCCGGTGATGAGCTTTGAACCACTACCTCGAAGGTCGGTCCCGCCAGTGAAATTCAAATCGGCTGGCGGACCTGGGATTAAATCCTTGAAGGCGAACGCGAGAACCACGTCCTTGCCGAATGCTGCGGGAGAGCCTTGGGCATCGACGATTTCCGCATAGCTGTTAAATCGATAATAACCGCGGCTCTGGATCTCGCGGCTCGGGTCTAAGACCGTCGAGTTCGCCGTCGGATTCCAGATGGGGGCAGTTCCCCATCCGAGTTCGCCGTAAACGACATGGGCTGCGGTAAAAAATGTCCGTTGATTCCAAGCGCAGAATCCGCTGCCCCGCGCGTCTTGGGTTAGGACGACTCCGTTATAGCGATAGGGCAAGTCGTCCACGACTGCGGGATCGATTTTCACTGGGAAAATCGTCTTGGAATCCGGTTTGGCAAAAACGGCACTTGCAAATAACAGGCTGCAAATGGCGGACGTTCGTAAATTTTTCATAGGTGTAAGGTAAGGACAGCTATGAATTTAATATGAGTTTACGGAAAAATTGTCAAGCAACCCTATCCCTTGGGTGGAAAACAAGCGGATCAGGATTCAGAGAAAGGGGTTGATCGCCCCGACACCGCCGTAGTCTTGGCATCTCTTAATCCACCAGATGCGCGCCTTGCGAAGGCCGCGAGGCGAAAATCTGGGGCGTGATGCCAGTCGCTTTTTCGTATTCCGTAGCGAGGGTGGCGGCAATTTCCGCCGATTTCCGTGATTCGCAAAGGGTGACGGTGGAGCCACCGAAGCCACCGCCAGTCATGCGGGTACCGATGACTCCGCCGTCCCGACCCATGGTGCGGGCGATCCCGACCATGGTGTCGAGTTCCTTGCACGACACTTCAAAATCATCGCGCAAGGAGTTGTGGCTGGCGGCCATAAGCGGGCCGAGCGTTTCAAAATCATTTCTAGCAAGTGCTGCAGCGGCGGCGATGGTGCGGGCAATTTCGCCGACGACATGGCGGGCGCGGCGGTTGATTGGGTTGCCGAGTTTTTCCCAATTCGCTTCCACGTCCGCATTACTAACGTCACGCCAGGAGGCTTTTCCGAGGATAGCGAGGCCGTCTTCGGTGTGCTTGCGGCGGGCGGCGTAACCTCCATCGGAGAGTTCGTGGTGAACCATCGTGTTAGAAATGAGCACTGTGAAATCGGGATTTTCAAACGGCACGAGCTCAGGTTCGCCGGTTTGGCAGTCGACAAGGACCAGGCGGTTAGGTTTGCCGAATGCGGAAGCAAATTGGTCCATGATGCCGCAGGGGACATGGGCGAAATCGTGCTCCGCCTTCTGGCAGAGCAATGCTTTCTCGCGGGTATCCAAGACCGTGTCTAACAAGCCTTCGAGAAAAGTTGCGGTGGCGCATTCCAGTGCGGCGGAGGAAGACAGGCCCGCACCGCCGGGGACCGAGGAAAGGATGAAGGCATCAAAGCCGGGGATATGATGCCCGCGGTCTTGGAAGCCCCGGATGACCCCGCGCAGGTAGTTTGCCCAAATGGGTTCGCCGGTTTCCTGAAGCTGTGAGAGGTCAAGGATCACGGTTTCCTCACTGTGGGCGGTGGAGATTCGGGCTTGAGTGCTGCCGTTGGCGCAACCCGCGATGACGATATAGCGGTCGATTGCAAAGGGCATCACGAAGCCGTCGCAATAATCAATGTGCTCGCCAATAAGATTGACCCGGCCCGGGGCGGCGGCGGTGATGGTGGCCTTGGATGAAAATCGTTCGGCAAGCCCGGCTGCCGCGTCAGACACGAGGTCACTGAGGTCTGGATTGAGCTGGAGCATGGGTTTTGCGGGTTAACTGAGTTCGATGCTAGCGGATTGATCCAGACGACGGCGATAACTTTCGACGGCTTGGGTCCATACGGCATGCATCCCTTCCGCCGGGCGCAACCAGACGGCGCGGTGCATCATAAGCATCGCAGGCGCGAGGTAAAGAAGATCGGAAAGTTCGTTTTTGGTGAGGCCGGTCGGGCCTTCGCTGAGACAGCGCTCGGCGAGAATTTCAGCGGCAGGGGTGATTTCCCCGAGTTCTAGCAGGGAAACATGGACGCCGTTTACATAAGGATCGACGACGGCAGCGACGACGCCGCGGCGAGCGCTGAGGGATGCGTCGAGTGCCGGATCGACTGCGGCCGTCGCGTTGTCCGCAAGAATGATGACGCTGGGGGGATTGAGTTCTTCCGGGGTGGAAAGAATTTTGCGTTTTGCCAGGGCGCGTCCGTAGCGTGATCGGCTGGTCCAGACAGAGACCGGTGCTGATAGAAGGAGGCCTAGTAGAATAGGAATCATCCACAATGCGAAAGTGTAGTTGGACCCGATGCCGTGAGTTTTGGAATTGTAGCCTATGGCCAGCGCGACAGCGGTCCATGCGAGACCGAGAAATGTCTGCATGGCATGGAACCGGAGCGCGTCGCCCCAAGAAGTGCCGTCGGTTTCACGGTTTTGGTTTCCCCAACCGACGGCGCGGCCGAGGATAATACTCAGGACCATCATCGTGTGAGCGACCATGATGCAGGGTGCGAGCAGCATGGATACGATCGTTTCCATCAACGCGCCGACCACCAGCGGGATGACCCCGCCGAAGGATCGCCGGATGGAGGGAGTGAAGATCGCACCAATGACCGCCAGGATTTTCGGCAAGAATAGAAGGATAAAGATGGCTGCCGTTAGAATAAGACTTTGTTGGATTCCGTCGATGTGGAACCACCGCGCGGCGTAGCTTTCAAAAGGCAGTTGGCTCAACTCACTAGAAAATCGGTCCCAAGCGATCCAGGTGCCGAGTGCGAGGAATAGGAACCAAAGCGGGCTGCCGAGGTAGGCCATGATGCCCATGAATAGATGCATCCGGACAGAAAATGGCAGCTTGCGAGCGAAAATAAGCCACATGTGCTGAAGGTTGCCTTGGCACCAGCGGCGGTCGCGGATGAGGTGATCCACGAGGGTCGGAGGAGCCTCTTCGTAAGTGCCCTCAATGTCCCAAGCGAGCCAGACTTCCCAGCCTTGGGTGACCATCAACGCGGCTTCGACGAAGTCATGGCTGAGTATCCGCCCTCCGAACGGCTCGCGTCCGGGCAGCGCCGGAAGTTCGCAAAATTCCGAAAACGGTCTCACGCGGATCAGCGCGTTATGCCCCCAATAACTGCCGCCGCTGAGTTGCCAAAAGTTTAATCCACGGATGAAAAGAGGGCCGTAGAGACGCATCGCGAATTGTTGCAAGCGCGTGAAAATGGATGAGCCACGAATCAATTTCGGCGGCGTCTGAAGAATCCCGAGACGCGGATAGGCTTCCATGATCCGTGTCATTTTCACAATGTCTGCACCATCCATCAGGCTATCCGCATCAAGAACTAACATCGCCTCGTAGCCGCCGCCCCAGGTGCGGACGAAATCGCCGATATTGCCTGCCTTGCGGTTTTCGTTGGTTTTACGGCGTCTGTAGTAGATCCGCCCGAATCCATCGAGGCTTCGGCAAAGATTGGTCCACGAAGTTTCTTCCATCACCCACAGATCGAGGTCGCGAGTGTCACTCAGGATAAAAAAATCGAACGATTCCAGATTTCCCGTGGCCTTGATCGACCGATAAATGGCCTCGATACGAGCGCAGACTTTCACGCTGTCCTCGTTATAAACCGGAATGACGACGGCATGGCGCCTCAGCAGCGGACCGGTTTTTCCGTCGGCCAGCTTGCTAATTCTGACGGACTGCCTGCGGCCTAACAACATATCAAACGCACCGAAAATCGCATGGAACGAGCCGAGGACGAGCAGGCCATTCAGCACTGCGAAAATGGCAAGCAGGGGATAGTGAGCCTTCTGGAATCCCATCCGCCAGAAAAGATCGGTTAGCCACAGCACTGCCGCGATGTTCACGATCAGCACGCTGCCGAAGAAGATCGTGCGCCGCAGGACCATCCGGAAACGACCGAAGAATCGTTTACCGGAATCGCGCGGAGGTATTTCGGTGGTTTCCATTAGAAAAGGATGAACCAGACGGTGAAGATGATCAGAGCTAACAAAACTCCGGTGAACATCAACCGGATGATCGGCAGGCGATCCATGGTTTCCCACCATTGGGCAGCACCGCTGCCGATGGCGTTGAGTTCGAGAGGCTTGGGAATCATGGTGAGTTCAGCGAAGTGTGGGCCGGCTGCGAGATAGGATTTTTTCATGGCATCCACAAATTCCGCAGGCCACGGCGCGGGTGTTAGGAAAACCCCCTGCCACTTGCCTGGCATCCCGGCGAGAAACAACGCGAGGCGTCCCCGCGCGGCAAGGCGGCGGTTTTCTAACGGCACATCGAGCACATCCTGCGTCCACTCGGCGACTTCGCTCAAGGCTTCTTCCATCGCGAGGAAGCGGGCAGGCTTTTCCGGTTCATCGACGCGCCGGGCGGAGGCACGCCACAAAATCCCGCGAACGAGTTCGGCCACGAGCAGGCGGTTCCTTAGGCGCAGGGCTTGAAGGTAGGCCTCAACCGCGGCATAAGCTTCTTCCCACTCCTTGAGTTCTCCCTCGCTGAGTGGTCGTAATGTATCTAAGGAATGACTCGGTTGACCCATGTTTCGGTTAGGAAATTTTCTCCGCGCTTGAGGCAACAACGAAGCTCGATGGGACCAAGGTCCGCCAGTTTCCCGCCCTCGGCGGATGGGGCGATTTGGAAGGCCACGCGCCACCGGGCCTCCGGCATGGATTGGACGGTGATGCCTTGGATTTTAATTTTGTCGGCCCCCGCGCCCACCGCTTGGACCAGCGGGGTGATGGGCACATCGCCCTGTTGGTTCAGAGCATTTCCAGCAAACTCGACGGCGATGGTGCGCTGCTCATGCTGCCAATCATGCACCCCCGAGCGGGTGGCGACGACATGCCCGTCAGCCATTGAGGGGTCTTCATCCATCGACCAATGCTGGCGGTAGGAAAACTCGACCCGGTCACCCGGCTGCGGAGTGTGCGCCGGTTCCCACATGGCCACGGTATTATCGGAAAGTTCATTGCTGGTAGGGATTTCCATCAGCATCACCCGGCCCGGTCCCCAATCGGAAGTCGGCTCGACCCAGAGCGAGGGGCGGAGGTGATAGGCTGCCTCCCCATCCTCGTAAGCGCTGAAACGCCGATCACGCTGAAGCAGTCCGAAGCCATCGCATTTTTCCATGTCGAAAAAGCTGAATTCCAGTTTTCCGCTGTCGTTAGATAATGGCCGCCACAGCCGTTCGCCGGTGCCGGTTCGGATCGCAAGGCCATCGGAATCGTGGACCTCGGGACGAAAATCATCGAAGCGCCGCCGCGAATTTTCCCCAAACCAGAACATGCTGGACATCGGGGCGATTCCTAGGCGCTTCACCGCACGACGCGCGAAAAGCACCGCTTTGACTTCCACGATGGTGACGTTTCCTGGATCGATCTTAAACTGATAGGCTCCCGAGTAGGAGGGGCCGTCTAGCAGTGCGTAGAACCGCGCCTGAGTGTCATTCGGCTCCGGTTTATGGAGCCAGAATTCACGGAAATTTGGGAATTCTTCGGTCGCCCCCTCGGCCCCCGTATCAATCGCGATGCCGCGCGAGGAGATGCCGTATCGTTGGTTTTTCCCGAGCGCCCGCCAATAGCTCGCGCCTTGGAA